>JACZYA010000070.1 GCA_022571295.1 Acidobacteriota bacterium
CCTTCGTACATCCCCCCCCAGGGGGCTTTCAAATTTCCCCTCCGCTGGCAGAGCTGACTCCTCTATATGGTGAGACCCCCACCCCCCCTGGCTGAAGCCAAAAGTCTTTGGGAAAATTGTGACGTAGTTTGTGACGTAACCCTGCCTTGCTAGCCCAATTAAGTGCTTGCAATTGAGTGCAACTCAGCCACACGTCGAGGACTAAAAAATCGGGCTAGGTGTTTGCCTGCGTGCAACTTGGACTCATTCCTTCTCATCCGGTCCTACGTCGCCTTTAGAACTGTCACGGCAGAGGTCGCGGGTTCGAGTCCCGTCGTCCCCGCCATATTTTTCATTCACTGGGGGAGTAAAGGCAGACTCAAAGCGCGCTGGGCCGCCGCTTGGCGCCCTGCGGGTGTGCGAACAGGGGCAAGCATTCAGCGTGGCACACGCCCGGCATCACGCCGGGAGACCGTGTTGAATCACCTGCTCCATGGCGTCGCAGAACCGGTCGAGCTCCTGGAGGGTGGTATAGACGCTGGGCGAAACTCGAATCCCACGGAATTCCTGGTGGACGATGGGAGTGGCCAGGATACGGTGCTTCTCCCACAGCCAGGCGTCGAGCGCGCCCGGTTCCACGCCCTCGATCTCGACCGTGGCGATCCCGCAGGCAAAGCCGGGCTTCAGGCTGGTATGCAGGCGGACCCGGCGGTGTTCCAGCAGCCGCTTGGCCCAATAGTCGCGCAAGTAAACCAGCCGCGCCTGCTTGCGTTTCCCTCCGATGCCCTGATGGAAACTTAGGGCCTCGGCGATGGCCAGATAGTTGGCGGCGGGATGCGTCCCGATCTCCTCGAACTTGCGGATGTCCTCGTCCATTTTCTCCGTCGCCGCCATCAAGGGCCACAGCTCGCGAATCTTCTCCTTCCGGACATACAGCAGCCCCGTCCCGTGGGGCGCAAAAAGCCACTTGTGCAGGCTGGTTGCGTAGTAGTCGCAGTCGAACTCCGAAATCTTGAAGTCGAAGTGCGCCAGGGCATAGGCCCCGTCAACGATAACCGGGATTCCCTTCGACCGCACCATCTCCACCACTGCACGCACCGGCAAAATTTAGCCGGTGATATTGATCATGTGGCACATCAGGATCAGTTTGGTCTTCGGCGTGATGTTGCGTTCAAAGAGGGAGACGATCTCATCCGGATCCTCGGCGGGGATCGGAATCGAGAACTGGCGCAGCACAATCCCCTCGCGCCGCTCGCGCTGGAGGAAAGTAGTAATCATCCGGGGATAGTCCTGATTGGTGGTCAGCACCTCGTCGCCCGGTCGCAGATCGAAACCGAACTGGCAGATCTGCAAACCTTCCGAGGCGTTGCGTGTCAGGGCGACCTCTTCAGGATCACAGCCGAACTCGCGCCCGAGACGCTCGCGCACCGCTTCTCGTTGCGGCTCGAGAATCTTCCACATACTGTAGGGTGGCGCGGTGTTGGAATAATCCAGGTGCCGCTTCATCGCCTCCTGGACCCAAGCGGGGGAAGGGCTCACCCCGCCGTTGTTGAGGTTCACCAGGCTGCGGTCCACGGTGAACGCCTGGCCCACCTCAAACCAGAAGTCTTCGTCACCCGCGCGGCCTCCTCCGGAGTCGCGTGTGTTCGCGAGAGCGCTCCCGCAAGGCGCCCAGCGCGTGCGCCACGCCTTCCAGATTGAGCGCCGCACCCGCTGTGGCGGCGGCCACGGGAATTCCCAGTGCGCCCAGGAACCTACGCCGGCTGTACATGATTTCACCTCGCAGGAAACATCCTGCGTACGATACGCCGCCGGCACACCCAGAGCAAGCGGTTGCCCCGCTGCGCTCTTCTTGTCCTCCTTTGGACTTGCAGCCCCCGTCGGCAAGCCAATCCGCAGGAAGCGGCTACTCGCTAGCTGCTGGCCCGTCCGAGTTCCAGATGTCCAGCACAGCTTTCCACGTGCCGTCTGATTGTTTCTTCCAAACCACCACGACCTTGCCGCGACTTGTGACAGGATTGCCCTCGGCATCGTTCACAGTAACTTCGTAGCTGCCGGTTGTGTATCCCAAATCACCCGCGCTGGACACCTCTGCGCTACCCGGCTCTGGAAAGCTAAAGGCAAGGCCCGGCGCTGCAAACCATTCAGAGACAAATTCCCGAATGGCGTCGTTGCCTGTCACTCTTGGAGCATTCGGTGGAAACCGCGAAGCGCCGTCGGCGAAAATGGATACAAAACTCTCCATATCCTTTGCTGCCACAGCTTGTTTTGCTTCGATGAACGCTTCGAGAACCGCAGCGCGTTCGGCATCAATGTCCACCTGCGGAGCGCACCCGCTAATTGCCAGCACGAGTAGGGTTGCTACAATCGAAAAAAGTGTCTTCATGGTCATCCTCCTTTCTTCCACGTTGTAATTCTGAGGCCTACCTCGCTTCGCGGCGTTCTGCGTAACCCCCTCTACTCGGCGCCGCCCGCCGGCAGGTCGGAGTTCCAGATATGGGTGGCAATCTTCCACGAGCCGTCGGGCTGTCGCCGGTAGATATTGATGTACTTGCCCCGATCCTTCACTGGTTCGCCCTCCGTCTTGGGGGACAACGTAACGGTGTAGGTGGTACGGTCGAACGCCCAGTCACCGGCCACTGCGATTTCTTCTTGGTTCAGTTCCAACTCGCAGGTGAGCTGGTCGAAGAGGGCCCGATACTGTTCCTCGATCACTTCCTTGCCCACTTTGGCGGGCTGGTTCGGCGGCATCCACACCGCATCGTCGGTAAAGAGGGCCGTGAGAGCGACAGCGTCGCCGGCGCCACACGCAGCGCTGTATTGTTCCGCCACGTTGCCGAGGGCCGCCTGATCAGCCATGGTATCCACCTGCGGCGCGCACCCGCTAATTGCCAGCACGAGCAGGGTTGCTACAATCGAAAAAAGTGTCTTCATGGTCATACTCCTTTCTCGAGGTCGAATGTAATCTCACCACCGCAAAGCGCCGCACCAAGAAAATGGAACCCATGCAGGGGCCGTCAAGCTCTGGCTTTGCTAGTCTCCTACTGGAGCAAAATTGGCGTGCACCAGCATCCACTGCCCGCCCTGCTTCACATACACGCGGGTTGACTTGGCTTTAACGGATTCAATCTCTCCATCCTTGTTCTTCGCGGCCCCGATATAGTTGTAGGTAAGAATGGCTACATCCCCATACACCTGCACCTTGGGATTAGCCATCTCCGCTGCCACCGTGTCGCCGCTCCCACTATTGAAAACTTCGCTGAGCCGAACGTTCATTGCCTTGCCGTCCAGCCGGGTCGGATAGTCAGGGTTGAACTCCGTGTAGTCGTCGGCCACGTTCTTCATTGCCGCAGAAACGTCCTTCCGCATCTCGGCTGCCCATTGTGCTTTCGTGACTGCTATGACCTCCTCAGCTACCTCGTTGTCGCCCGCTTGCGCAATCAGTGTCAGACTCAAGACTGCAAAACCCACAAATACCATCAGCACTCGACGCATGGTTGCCCTCCTTCCATTTGAGTTGATCTCGTTTCCCGCTCCTGTGTGAGCCTAATCTTCCGATGTCTGTCCGCCGTGCCAGCTGATTGCGACCCACCCATCTCCTTGCTTCAACCAGACGTCGGTCCAGCGTCCTGAGCGAGTCATCTCTTTGCCCTCCGCATCCTTTACCACCTCAGTATAGTAGTAAAGCACGACTGCAACATCGCCGTAGATTTGAATGGAAACGGGCTTGAGTTCGTGGAGCAGGGTCTTTTCCCTTTGCATGCGGTGACCAGCCCATCTCTTGACCGAAGCTTTGTCTCCTGGCAGTGGGTCTTGGTACGACCAGCCTCGAAAGTCGGGATGGATGTAACTCAGAAAACCTTCCAGGTCTCCTTGCGCATCAACTTTCCAATGGGCTTCAACGGTTTTCCAAACGTCTTTTTGAGCGGTGGACCACTCCTGGGCGAACAACAGGGTTGAAGTTAGCAGGGCCAAGCAAAGCACTGCCACCACAACCGAAAGGTTGGAGATGTATTTCATAGCTGCCCTCCTAGATTGTCATCAGAGTGAAACCGAAAGGAGCCCCAACTTCGAGACCACCCTACTCCTGCCGCTTGGACGGTGTCAACGAAAACTCAAGCGCGAGCCTACTCCGGGAACTTCAGGCCTGCCTGCCGCAGACCCGCCGTGGCGGGCAGGCGAGAGGAGAAGGAGGATTGGAAGCGGGGGTCGGAGCGGAGGTTAGAAATTCTCGGCTTGCCTAAGATTGTTCTTCGGGCGGCTTCACGCGACGGAAGGCAATGTAAAGCAGCAAATCATAGGTGATCTTAATGCCCCCGCCCAAGAACAGCGGAGAGGCCAGCGCCAGGTGCTGCATGAAGTAACCAGCGAATGAAGGAGCGGTGGCCCAGGCAATGTTTCGAGTCACGTTGGTCATGCCACTAGCGAAAGTCCGCTCCTGCGGCCCGACCACCGCCACAATGTAGGATTGCCGCGTAGGCACGTCCATCTCCACCAAACACTCGCGAGCCAGCAACATTGCTACCGCCCAGGCAAAAGAAGGGGCGAAGGGCACTGCTATCAGAAAGAGACTGGACGGGATGTGGGTGAAGACCATGGTGTTCAACAAGCCGATGCGCCGCGCCAGCCAGGCAGCTACCAGATAAGAACCCGCATTCGCCAGCCGTAACACAAAGAAGAGAGGCCCTAGACTCTCCTCCGCAACCCCAAAGCGGCGGAAGAACCAATACGCAATCAATGCGCTGGTTAGGAAACCGCCGCCCAAGCTGTCCAAGCCAGACAGGGCCGCCAGCCTAGCAACGATTCTCTTTGATTCCGGCGAAATCTTCGTCGCTTCTTTGGAAAGCGAGGTCGTTTTCACAACCTCAATCTGCCGGGACAAGAAGGCATACAGGACCGCACTGACAACCCCCAGAACAGCGTGCAGTCCGAAAGTGAACTGGTAAGAGGCCAACAGATTGACATCGAGCATGCTCCGAAACAAGAAAGGAATTGCGCTAGCAAGCGCGCCCACCGCATGACCGCCGTCAAGCACTAGGTTGTACCAAGCTAGCGCCCAGGTGCGGCGCTCAGCAGGTGCGGTTTCGGGGATGATCGCTTGTTCAAGTGCGAAGGCCGCACCGCGATCGCGGCCCATACCGTTGAGCATTCCGAGGAACGACAGGAGCAGAATACTTGGCAAAGCAGTCGTAAGCGCCAGGGCCAGACCACCAAGCGACATCAGCAACGAAAGGCTAATAAGCGTCCGGCGTCGCCCGAGCCGGTCAGCTCGAAAGCTGACTATCAGCGTGGCTAAAGCCGAGCCGGCCAGTCCCGAAGCGATTACGACCCCGATGAGGGTTGCGGAGAAACCGACCCGCGAGAGGTAAATCCCCAGGATGACGCCGGTCATCCCCACGCCCAGAGCGCGCAGAAAGGCTGCCCCGTAAATCAGCGCTAGGTTTCGGTTGAGCGGCACCAGAGATTAGCTGGTCTGACGCTGAGCATACTCGTAGAGAGCATCGTAGACAGGAAATTGCCGGGCCAATCTTTCCTGGTCAGAAATTCCCATCTGCGCAAAGCCCTCTGCCAGTGCCCGCAGACCCAATCCTTCGGGGGCAACGTGTTCCTGGCCTTTGACGTCAGCTGTGCGCACGATCAATCCCAGCTTCTGCAGCGCCCTATCGGTCAGGTTGTAGTCCTCAAGGATAGCTTCGAAGGTGCATCGGTTGCCCCGGTGGTTGAGTTTGACCTCAGGCAGGCGGCTCGCATCGAAAGGCGTGGCGTTCTCGCGGCGGGCTGCCTCAAGCAGCTCGTCCTCAGGAACGAAAAGAAACTCTGCATTCACCATCGACGAAGCGCTTGATGAGCCAGGGACAGGCCACACGGTCAACCTTGACCTTGCTGCGCGTAATCCAATTCATCAAGCACCTCGCAATTGCCAGGTTGAAACTCCAGTCGCTACTGGGAATGGATCATGAGAGGAGCTCCCCCACTTGCGAACCATCCTAGCTCCCGCCCCTAGGCACGTCAACATGCAGAAAAGCCTAGGGCTGCGTCGAAAAGCGCCCTCATATTTTCCTGTTCACGGGTGGAGTACAGACGGAGTACAGGCAAGCTCAGAGCGCACATCGGCGTCGCTCTCTGTGTCGCAGCGCGCGAGTGTCAGGCGGGTTACTTCGGGCTGGTTTCAGCCGGCTGTCCCAGTTGGATCAAAGGCTGGCCCAACCCGATGGGTTTCTCCGACACCCCTGCCGGCATTTGCAGCTCCGGCATGGGCGCCGCCTGGAACAATCGTCGGCAGGGCTTGGCCAGCCACCGCGTCCACGTGGCCGCCCGGTTCACCCGGGCGCTGTCGGTGGAAATGCCGGTGTTGGCGTACATCTGCCGGTAGATTTTCGACATCAAGGTAAAGGCCAGCCGGTTGCGCAGGGTCTTCACGCAGCGGGACCGCTTCCAGACTGCTCGCAGCCGATAGAAACTGTCCCACACCCCCTGCGTGCGCTGACGAATCTCGTCACCGGACATGGTCGGATGGGGCATGTACATCTTCGGTCGAAGGGCTTGGGGCATGAGCCAGTAGCGGGTCAGAGGAAAACCGGCAATCCGGGTGGGATCGCTTTCCATCTTCTTTTCCCAGCGCTGGAAGTCCACCGTCCCGGGGAACGGGGTCAGCAGCACAAACTGCGCCATCGTTATGCCCGCCTCGTCCGCCAGCGCGACGGTCGCCTCGAAGGTGTCCGGCCGGTCGGTAGGTAGTCCAAAGATAAACGAACCCAGGACGTGCACGCCGTGTTCCCGGAAAGTGCGGAGCCGGCGCACCAGCTTTTCGCCCGCACAATTGAAATCCTTGAAGACGGCTTTCAGCCCTTCCTCCGTCACCGATTCAACGCCCACCAACGCCCCCTTAATCCGGGCCTTGTGCATGGCGTCCAGGAACTCGAGATCCTCTGCCGCCTCCATGGTGATCTGCGTAAAGAACACCATGCCCTTGGGCAGCTCGGCCAGGCGCGCCATCAGCTCGAACCTCTCCGCACGCATGGTCCGCAATTCCGCCAGCCGCGGTTGGTCATTTTTTTGCTCGGCCAACCTCAAGTCTTCGAGCGTGACCGGATAAAAATTGTCGTCCGCCAGCGCAATGTAGTTAAATCCCATCCGGCGCAGTTCCACCACTTCCCGGATGACCGTGTCCGATGCGCGCTGGCGTGGGCGCTGGCCGTCCGTGCGCCAGACCGAACAAAACGAGCAATGCTTGGGGCATCCGCGCACGGTCTGGACCGAAGCCCACATGTAGCTGTTGCGCGGCATCAAGTCCCACCGTGCCGGCAGGAACTGGTCGCCCTCGATGTGCCCCCCGTCATAGAAGCGCTGGGGTCCCCCGTTGCTGCAATCGGCCAGCACCTTCGACCAAACCACGTCTCCATCGCCCTTCACGGTTGCATGCGCGCCCCCCAATTCGTATGCCTCTTCCGGGTAGAGACTGGCGTGAATACCACCGAAGATCACAGAGGCACCGCGCTCGCGCGCCATCCGCCCCACTTCGTACCCGCGCAGGGCGTTGCCGCTGTGGATTCCGATTCCGACCACGTCCCCCGCTTGAATCTGTGTGGGGTCGATCTGCTCCAGCGTTTCGTCAACAACCACGGGGTCCCCGAAGGTGCGCGGTGTGGCAGCCGCAATCACGTAAAGCCACCGGGGTGTAATTACGCCTATGCCAAACGATAAATGGCTGGGATTAATTAAGTGTACGCGCATAAAATTATTCTCCTCGTCTAAAACTCGATCTCGATGTAAGTATCAATTCCACTCTTCTGGCAAAGAATGCCCGGAAGAACCTTGCAGGCCATGTTACAGCCCCAACAGGCAGGTGGTTCAATAGACCTCACTTCTCCCGACCGCAGAAAGACGCCCTTAGGCTCGCAGCCATCTTAGGTTGCACCCGCCAGCAAGTCAACACGAAACCAGCCAAATCGAAGCGGCGTCCTCACTCGGCCTGGGGCCAAGAAATCCACCCGGCACGGTAGCCCATGAAAACGCTGGCCGAGCGCAATTCCTCCACTCGCTACCTCAATGCCCGGGGCCGAAAAAGATGCCGTTCAGGAACAGCAGGTTCAACCCATCGCAGAAAGCGCGATAGTTCGGGTCTTCCGCAAAGGCCACCACGTGCCCGCGCCCGTGAGGCTGGTACATCAAGTACGCCTTGTTTCCCAGTTGCCGCCGCGACTCTTCCCAGGTGAACCCGCTCAGCAGGAGTTCCCCTTCCGGCCGGTAGAGGCCGACGTTGCGTCCCTTATCGAGCTTGAGCGGAGTGAAGATGTTGCGGCTGTCCACCACCACGTTGGCGCCGCCGTCATAGCCGAAAGCCAGCCAGTGCTCGGTGTCCAGTTGAATGCGCATGATGGCGCCCGGCGTCGCGTCCGGCAGCTCCTTCTCCGGTTGAATGGCCTCCTCCAGGTTGTATGGCTCCGGCGGTGCAGCCGCCTCGTCCTTCTTCTTCTCTCCCGGCTTGGCTCCCTCAGACTTTCCTTCCTTTTTATCTCTTTCGGGCCGCCCTCCCCGTAATTCGCGCTGGGTCGAGAGCAGCCCGACCTTTTCGCCCGTGAGCCAGCGCGTGGCCGCGGAAAAAGCCAGCAGAGTCCCGCCTTGCTGCACCCAATCCTTAATGTGCTTGGCTCCCGCTTCACCCAGGGCCTCACCGTAGCTCCCGCCAAAACCGCTCGCATTCGGCAGGATCAGCACGTTGTACTTGCTCAAGTCAATCCGGCGCAGTTGTCCGGTGCGCACCAGGGTGACCGGCAGCCCGTACATTTGCTCCAGCACATAGCGCGTCCACCCGGCGGAATACGGGTGGGTGGGCTGGTTCCACGCCAGGGCAATCCGGGGCGGCTTCAGGTAATTGACGTAGTTACTGCCCAGGTTCACTCCCTCGTCCACCCACGAGTTGTCGATGGGATAGACATCTGCGCCGTGCTTGGAGCTGAGTTCCACCATCCGCTCGTGCAAGTCCTCGGGATTGTTTTTCACTTTGATGATCAACGTGCCGGCCGGAAACTCCCGGCCGTTCAACTTAAGCGCCTTGTCGGCGCTAAAGACCCGCACCCCCTGCTGCAGCAGGTCGGCCAGCGCCCGCGCAGCGGAATTGGCTCCCCAGGGAATCAGGTAGGCCAGCCCGGCGCGCTCGCCGTGGACTCCTCCCTGTGGCGCAGGCGCTTCTTCCAGCGTCGTGAATTGCCCTTGCGAAACCCGCTCCGCCACGTAGAACTCCACGCCGTACAACAGCGGCAGCGACCAACCGGTCACGTCGTAGATCTGATCGGGCAGGCGCTTCCGACGCCGCCGAACCTGCTCCTCCACAAATGCATCGCCCATGGGCGTGTGCTTGTCCAGCAAGGTTCGGGCCAGCCGTTTAGCCGGCTGCGCCAGCGAAATCACGTACGTCCCCGCCGGAAATTTCTTGGCTTGCCGAGTTTCGTCGAAGTAGTCGTACACGCGGGCATTGGTGAACGGTTGCTGGGCTCGCTTGACTTCCACCCCCTGCCGCCAGAGCAAGGCCGCCAGTTTGGTGGCGCGATTGGCATCCCGCCCGGGCGCGAGGATAAATTCCTTCACCGTCCCCTGTTTCCCTTCCTCGGTGGCCGACCGGCGAAAATCGTAGAACGACTGCAACAGCTCCTCGCGGTGGCGTGCGGTTGTCTCCGCGGTGGAAAGGGAGGAAATAAAGTGGTGCTGCACCGAATCGCGATAGAGCAGCACAGTCTCGTCGTCCCGCTTGACCGCCAGCCCGCGCACCGACGCCTGCTCGTAGGTCATGCCGATGGCGCCGTGAAACATCGGCCACCCTTCGCCGTAGCCGGGATAAAACGAATCGAACACTTCCCGCGTGAAGTAATCGAAACGGAAGCGGTCAAACCACGTGGCGTTGTTCCGCCCATAGACTTCTTGCCACTCGGCCTGCGCGTCCGACAGGTTTGGGTTCCGAGGCTCCGCCGGCGGAGCGAAGTAGTAGGTCGCATTCGAGCCCATCTCGTGCAGGTCAACGAACACCACCGGGAACCACTCCAGAAACGCTTGCACCCGGCCCCGCGTTTCCGGCTGCGTGAGCGCAAACCAGTCTCGGTTCATGTCAAACAGGTAGTGGTTCATGCGTCCGGAGGGCCAGGGCTCATTGTGCTCGGCCGCTTGCGGGTCCTGGTCCGGCTGCGGCCCGCGCGTCTGGCGGAAGTAGTTGATGAAGCGGTCGCGCCCATCGGGATTCTGCATCGGGTCGATGATGACCACGCTCTCATCCAGAATCTGCTTGACCAACTCGTCATTCTGCGCCGCCGCCAGGTGGTAGGCGGTCAGCAAGCCCGCATCGGTGCTGGAGATTTCGTTCCCGTGCACCCCGTACTCCAGCCAGGTCACGGCCGGCAGCGTCTGAACCAGTCCCTCTGCCTCCGTTTTGCTCACCGAACGCGGGTCCGCCAACCGCTGCATACCGGCTTTGATTTCGTCCAGACGGGCCATGTTGGCCTCAGAGGCAACAATCAGGTAGTAAAGCGCCCTGCCTTCCCAGCTCTCGGCGTAGCGCACCAGTTGCACCTTGGGCGAAGCCTGCGCCAGCTCGTGCAGGTAGCGCTCCACCTCACCGTGCATAGTGATCCGCTCGCCCCAGTCGTGCCCCACCACCTGTTTGAGCGTCGGCACCGTCGAGTCATAGGTCGCACCCGGAAAGTACTCGAAGGTTTGAGCCCCTGCATTGATCGGCCCCAGAAGCAGACCTAGCGCCAACACCCAATAACCCATCCGTCGGAACATAGAGCAGTCCTCCTCTACCTCAGATTGGTACGATGGCTGAACTCGGCCTCGCACCTCGACTGGCGCGGGCATCTTAAGTTCCCCACGCAGCCAAGTCAACGCGCGGGGTCGAGAACGCCCCCTGTGATCGCCGTCACAGACAGAGACGAGGGATTACTGCTTCAGTAGTCAGTGAGCGACGCACGGCTCAAGCCTAGATGGGACGCCCCCCATCGTGGCGCCCTTGGCGCGAACCTCAGGCTGGGCGTCGCTCATCACTCTTTCCGCGTGGTATGATCCAGAGCTAGTGGCGGCCCGTGCTGCCCCATCCTTATCCATTCCAGCCAACGGTTGCATTGGCCTAGCTGCTAACCGCCCCCTGGTGACAGCGGTCACTGACAGCACTTGATGACAGGAGTAAAGAGAATACAAGCCAAGTGAGGTGTGGATGGGTCGGCGCTGTCCGTGGACGCCTCCTTTTACTGTCGGCCCATCATGTCTTAGTTGATGGCTGGGGTGGGTTGACGCATCAACCCAAACGATTCCGACCGTTGCGTTGACCCACTCCTCCCAGCCTATCGAGCTGTCCCGTTCTGTGCCTAAACAGTTGCGCGGTCTGTTGCTGAAACGTGCGCTGGCACAGCTGATAGAAGGCCACTAGCGGAGCCAGAAACCTTGCTGGGGCCAAGCTACCACCCGGCGATCCGCCGCCGACGGAATCTCATCCCGTAGAGCCCCAAAATAAACACGCACACAGCGACCGCGCACCACGTCAGCAGCGTCTGCGAGACACTCGGATACACCAGCGCCTCAAGGTAATGGAGCAGAAAAGATTCTTGATAGGGCTGCACCCCGGCGCGGACTTGGAACCATTGCTCGGCAAAAGTCAAAGGACAGGGCCAGAGGAGAATTTCTATCAGAATGCTATAGACCAACGACAACAGATGGAACCACCGCAGCCAGGGCCGGTTGCGGGTCACCAGCCAACCGAGAATCACCCACAGAATCCAGACCAGATGCAGCGTCAAGGCGGCAACCGCCAGCGCTTGATAGACGTTCATGGCTGCGAGCCTCTCCGGGCCGCTACGCCAAGCCTGCTGCCGAGCCAGCAACCTGCACACACTTGGCACCACACGGCGGAGCCATTTTCGGCCGCCCCCACCGGCAAGTCAACGCGCGAGGAGGCCGTCGCTGCTATTCTCCTAAATGTTAACTCATGGCGTGCATCTCTGCGTGCTACAATACCCTCAATTGGGGGGCCGCGATGAGCGAGGACCTGGCCGAGGAACTGGAACAGGTCGAGACGGAACTCGCTGAAAAGCTTGCCGAGGCAACGCGCGTCGGCGACTGCCTTGTCGTTCTAGGCAATCGTCTCAAGCGAGAACCCTGGCAGTGGGTTCTGGGCGGGCACCCCAATCCCCACCGCGACGCAATCTCAACCCTCAACGTGGAATCAGTGATCAGCAGTGCCCTGGACAGAAAACACATGAAAAAGCTGCTGGAGGAAATCCGGAACCTACGGAACCGAAAGGAGAATCTGGAAAGGAGATTCGCCACCAAGGTAAAGTATAAACTCTGAAACCCTCCAGCCCGCGCCGGCCGGAAACCCCGCTACGCGAAGCTGGCCAGCGCTTCTTCTTCCTGGTCGAACACCTCAAAGGCCGCAAGCAACCGGTGCACCATCAAGGTGTTGTGCAGCAGCCTCGGCAGGTTGACCAGCTTCAACCGCCCGCCTTCTTTGGCGGTGTTGATCACCGATTCCACCAGGATGCCGATGCCGGAGCTGTCAACGTAGGTGAGCCCGCCCAGGTTGAGCAAGATGGCGCTCTTCTTTGCGCCCAGCAATTGCGTCACCTGCTCGCGCAGGCTGTTGCACTCCTGGCCCATGACCAGCCGGCCGCTTAAATCCAGAATCGTGACCCCTTGCGCTTCCCTCGACGCAATTGTCAAGTTCATGGCTTGCGCCCTCTCTACTTCTTCGGGAATGCGCTCATACTGCAACCCGCACCAGCGACTGTCAAGCGGCAAAGAATTTCTCTTCGAGTCGCCCGCCGCCAAGACGAATCTCGCCTCTTCACAACAGACAAAAAGAGGTTTTCCGGCGGGGCGTTTTTCTTGCGGGGTGCGATCAGTCCACGGCGCCGGCTTCGCCTTTCAGCTCATCGGCCAGCACCGGGACGCAACTCTATTCGGCAGTCTTCTTGTAACGATGGCTCAGCCGCCACTTCCGGCGGACCGCCGCCTCTTCCCAGCGGCGGCGCTCAGTGGGCGTCTCGCAAATCAGCGGCGAAACCTCTTTGGGGTTGCCCTGCTCATCCAACGCCACAAAGGTCACGTAGGCGGAGCTGGTGTGCTTACGCTCGCCTGTCAGGACATTCTCGGCAAACACTTTGACCCCCACTTCCATCGAAGTGCGGAACACGCGGTTGACCGACGATTTCAGCACCACCAACTCGCCTATCTTGACCGGATTGCGAAAATCCACATGGTCCATCGAAGCTGTGACCACATAGCTGTTGCTGTGCCGGTGGGCGGCGATGGCGGCCGCAATGTCAATCAGGTGCATTACCCGCCCGCCCAGGATATTTGACAGCGGGTTGGCATGGCCGGGCAGAACCACCTCTACCATCTCCGTCTGCGATTCTCGCACGGGTTTCCCTCGCACGGCGGACGAGCCACTCCGCGGCGCGCGCATGCGATCCCCGGCAACTGTCTTTTTTCGCTTACCCATCACCTCTGTCCCAAAATGTGGAGCTACAGGGGAGAACCAAAAACCGAGTGCCCGGAACTCTTAGGGCTCGCCGGGCAGGGCCGTCTCCGGCGATTCAAACACGCGGTCGTCCACCCGTTCCAGCACTGCCAGTACCGGAAAATGAATCCTCGTTCCTCCCTTTTCCTGCACCTTCTCTCGCGACAAGCGCAGACCTCCAAAGTCCTCCCACTCCTGCCATCTCCAGGACGTAGCCTTCTCCAGCGACGGCGCGCCCTCGAAGCTCTGGAGGAAATAGGCCCAGCGATCCATCCGCCGGGTGGTTCGGTTGACGTAAACCCAGTAGTGGTCACCGGGCGTCAGCCCGACATTGTCAAAGCTCAGGTGGAGCAGGTCGTAGGTCTGCCCCGCAAGCCGTCGTTCCCCCACGTACTCCAGCTTCACGCCCGGGTCTTTCAGCTTCCAGGGCATCAGCAACCAGTAAGTGTCGTTGATGAAGCGCCCGTAGGCCCGGTCGAGGTGCGTCTGCTCGTCCTCGTCCCGCGCCGGCTCGCCGTGCACCCACACCCGGCCCGAGCGCGTATTCACATTGAAAAACGCCTGGAGTTCTCTCCCCTCGCGGTCCTTCCACTCCACCCGATAGCGTCCCAGGTGGCGGTCCCACAGATGCCGCACCCGCGCCACCTCCGCACCCTCGCGCTCCACCACAAAGTCAAACCGCAGATAGCGGACATGGTCCCAGGCGGTCTGCCCGCCCATAGCTTCAACCATCTCGTCCGCCACCGCGACCGCGCGCGAATCGGCTTGCTCCTGCGCCCAGCCGGGTGCGGACAAACCCATCAGGAGACTTGCGAGTAAGAAAAGTTTCTGCACGTGATTCCCTCCACTGGAATGGTTCCTATACTATAATCACCTCTGAGCGATTGCAATTAAACACGACGGAGAATGCTTGATGGAAAAATCGCGCCTGGAAACGCTGGAAGAATTCACCCGCCAGAACCCCGCCGACTCCTTTGCCAACTACGGGCTGGCGATGGAATACGCCAACGCCGACCGCAGTGAAGAAGCCCTCCAGACCTTCCAGAAACTGCTTTCCGTCAATCCTGACTACGTTGCCGCCTACTACCACGCCGGCGTGCTGCTCGGCAAGCTCAACCGCACCGCCGACGCCCGCTCCATGTTCCAGCACGGCATCGAAGCAGCCACCCGCGCCCAAGACTCTCACACCCGCGCCGAGATGGAAGAAGCTTTGCACGACCTGAGCGACTAGTCCCCCTCCTGCTCCCCTCAACGCAGCATCCGCTGCAAGATGCCATCCGCAAACGCCGGGAGCAGGTTGCGGAATCCCACTGCCAACCGCAGCCGCCAGGGAACCACCACTTCCCGCCGCCCCCTGACCACCGC
>JACZYA010000213.1 GCA_022571295.1 Acidobacteriota bacterium
GGTTATTCTCCTGCGGCGGCTGGGTGGGCACACCTTCGCGGGCCAGCCGTTCCAATTCGGCCAGGGGAATGATAATCCGCCGTCCGCATCGAACCGAGCGGATGCGGCCCGTCCGGGCATACCAGCGGATGGTGTGCGGGGAGAGGGAGGTCAGGCGGGCGGCCTCCCGGATGTCAACTGCGAGTGGTTCCATCGTTCGCCTTCCTTGTCTTCAGTCGGGCCTCAACCGCCTCCGCCGGGATGCGCCATCGCCTGCCGACCTTGCGCCCGCGTAAACCTCCGCTGTAGAGCAGGTCGTAGATGTACTTCCGAGTAAAGCCCAACCGTTGGGCGGCGTTGCGAACCGTGACAGAAAACGCTGTTTTCATGCTGTTTTCCTCTCTTCTTTTTCCTCTTGATTTTGTTGGTGTGATACCATAGTCTAAGAGTATAGACTATTAGTCAAGCTGCGTCAATAGCAGCCTTGCGTAGGAGGCAAAAGTCATGTTCTTAACCGGGCAGGCCGACATTGTGGTTCATGTAGCGTCTTGCGAGGGCGTGCGCCTATCTCAAGATGGCCAAACGGTGATTGGGAATTGGGGGGAAAGACAGGAGGAAATCTACGCCCATCGAAAAGGACTCAAGCTGCTAGAGCAATTCGTCAACGTCCAGGCTGATAAACCCCAAGAAATCCTGCGGTGGACTGAAAAGTTCGGTCCCCTCCGGTACCCGCCAGTCTGGATGAAGGAGATTGGACATTATATTTTAGGCATCCAGTCAGACCAAAGGACGTTTCCGCCGTTCACCCTGGAACGTTGGAGGCAGGATTGGTTAAATCTTCGAAGCGAGTGGCAAGGGAAATGCGGTATCGGGGAGTTGAAAGACTTTTTCAAGGACTCGCGTGGTGCGCTCATCCAGCACCGCGTGATCCCCACCGAAGAGGTCTGGTTCAGGGAAGGCCGAATCGAAGCATACCTTGTAACCGACCTGTTGCACTTCCTTAACGTAAGCATGGATGCGTGCATCGACCGGCTCCGGGTCTGCGCGAACCGCGCTTGCAAAGTGCGAGGCGAGTTAAGCCCAACCCTCTTTATCGCCGAGCATAATCGACAAAGATTCTGTTCAGATGATTGTTCAACCTGGAACCGGAGTCAGATCCAACGGCGTTACTTGCGCCGTCGCGGAAAGAAACAAGCCAAGTCCGGGCGCAGTAGGATCATCCGGCCCGTCCCGAGAGAAGAGCATGATGAACAGGCGCGTATTTCCAACCAACCATGATTCCCTTACCTATCACTCCTCCAAGATCGAGTTTTCGCCGCTGAGCATCCGCAAGATCGCGTCCGTCTGCGTGTAGGCTTTCGGTTCGGGCTGAATGCACATGTCGTTCAAAATCATCATTCTAGCGTGGCGGTTGGCTCTAGCCGAAAGACTATTGATGAACTGCGCTTTTATTTCCAAGGTCAGGCTGGGATACACCGGGTCATTGATGAGTTTAACCGCCTCTTTGAAGAAGATTTGCCCGCTCAATCGCTCAAACTTTTCGATGGTTCTCCGGTGCACAAAGCTCTTGGGGTTGATCCCGTCGCGCTTCAGGGCTTCCTCCTGGCGCGCTCCGAGTTGCGGCCGGCGGCGGCCGACACCCTCAGCGCCGAACCCCCGCAGTCGGGTAATTTCCGCCTCAACCTCATTCGTCTCGCGGGGTAGCAACGGCAACCCCAGGTCGGGCACCAGTCGGCCGAGAATTTCCACCACCGCTTGCCGCTGTTCACCGGTGGTCGGATCAATCACCGGGAATCCATCTTGCGAGAAGAAGGGCACATTCTTGAGCGGGCCGCGGACTAGGCCTGGGTCAATGATCGTCTCGATGGCCCGCCTTATTCCCCGCGCCGGAATAAATCCGTCCCACATATTGTCAATGCGGGCTTCGGCAGACTGACGCAGACGCAGGTTTTCCGAGAACAGGTTCTTCATTGCCGCCACGTCGAAGATGCCGCCGAGCCGCAGGCCGAATACGCTTGCTCTGTCCAGCGCCCTGAACGCCATCTCGCTGTCGCCCTTCGCCAGAGCCAGGATCAAGACCGCTTGTGGGATCGGCTCGATGAAGCCCAGCGGAATCTTTTTTCCATCTTCACGGGTATATTGCAGGAAGTTGTCCAGTTTGTCGTAGAGCAATTCGTCCACAAACTTCAGCGCGGCTACACCTTCCAGATTACGCGTCATGAACTTTACGAAATCCTCTGAGTTGGCCGTGCCCTTGATGACCTTGGGCCAGAAGGAAGGATCAACGGGGGAGTGCTCAGCGACAAAGCGCATAATCTGAAAATTCCAGCGAGGAAACGGTGTGACAAACATCTTGACGAGCGTGGAGTTTGCGAGCCCTTCCTCAAAGTTGCTCAACGCCCGATTGAAACCAGTTATGCGCGCCCGCTCAACCGCCGCGGACACCAGCTCCTTGGTTGGATTGGAAACCATCTTGCGAATGAAGGCTGTCCGTGCCGGTCCCTCTAGCCCCTGCTTCGTTGCTTGTCGCAGCGCGGCTTCGTACAAGACGCTGAGCGCACCAACCCTCTTGAACATGGTGTCGATGATGCCCTTGCTCAGAGCTGGCGCACTGATGATTGGGTCTAGGATATTAGTTACCCTGTCGGCCACTCGGATGAAGGTTGAACCGTCCCGGTCGGGGAGCATGAACGAGAATAAGTCACGGCCAATGATTCCTTCCCGCCGAGTACCGGCCAGCTTTTCCCCGAAGGCTGTGCGCCCGAAGCCTTGCTTGATCTCCTCCGCGACCCTAGCGCGGGAGAAGATGCCATGCAAGATTCCCCGGCTGCGGTAGAAACCAGCTTCACCTTTCACGATTGCATCGAAAAAGTCTGTGGCGACGTTTTGCGTTGTTACACTTCCTAGGGCTGCGCTGTTGCTGAGCACGTCCAAGCCCGCGCTGAAAATCGGAAAAATATTCAGCCTCCAAAAATCGGTGCCCAGCTTTGCCAGCGCCACAAAATCGTCTTTCGCCAACCCAAGCGGCTCGCCCACGTTCCGCTGTCGGGCTATGCGTAGGTCTTGTATGAATCTTTTAACTGGGGCAAGTCCCGTCAAACGCTGAAGGCCCTGGGCAGTAGTGGACTCGATGATCGCTTGCATCTCTTGGAAGCCGCCGTCCAGTAGCGCCTTGGTCACTTGCGGAGGTCGTTGCAGTGCTCTCAGCGTCAACCCAGCAGAGCGGCGGGCGCGCAGGAACAGTTCCCCTACGGTTTCCTGCACTTGTCTGGAGCGTGCGAGTAGTAAATCCGCTTGGATTCTTTCCTCGGCTCCCACGGCGGTTTGCCGGGCGAGGTTAGCGATGGCGCGACTGGCGGCCACAACGCCCACAGCGCGGGCACGAATTTCGTCAATCACCCGCTCGCTTACTCTGAAAACCTCAGCTCCACCTTGGGCGCGGGCCAGCTTGCGGGCCTGCTCTCTAGCTGCCGGTGCCAGTGTTCCCGTCTTGGCGATTGTTTCCGCCTGGGCGTCCAGCAGTTTTCCAGCATCGCCGAGGAGTTCACTGAGGTCGCCTTGTAGTTTTCGAGTGGCGGCCACCGTATCGGAAATTATCTGCTGCGCTTCTCCTGGTGCAGCGTTGCGGATTTTCTGCTCAATTTCATTTGTGAGCCTGCCGACTTGAATCCTTGTGCCGAAAGCCTGGGCAGTCCTGGTGGCAGCGATCCTCTCTACGCTGGCGGTGAGCAGATCGCCCACGAGTCCGAAGCTAGGCCCCAAGGCAAGGCCGAACGCCGCTCCTTGAAGGGCCCCCTCCAGGCGCTTACCCACGTCC
>JACZYA010000071.1 GCA_022571295.1 Acidobacteriota bacterium
CCGCAAAAACTACCAGAGCAACGTCGAGGGCCACCAGTATCAGTGGTACTTGCTTCCCCTCAACCAACGCGGTGGCATCCAGACCGCCAACGAGTTGGCCGACTCGCTCCGCTTCGCCACCCTCAAAGACTACCAAGACTGGCTCGCCCGCCTGCGTGCCTTCCCCTCCTACGTGGACCAGACCATCGCCCTCATGCGCGAGGGCATCCGCCGGGGCATGGTTCACCCCAAAGTCATCATGCAGCGCATCCCCGCGCAAATCGCCGCCCAAATCGTGGACGACCCGATGGAGAGCTTGTTCTTCAAGCCATTCACGAAATTTCCTGACTCCATCGCACCCGCCGACCGCGACCGCCTGACCTCGGCGGCCTACGAAGCCATCGGCACCCACATCCTCCCCGCTTTCCGCCAGTTCCAAACCTTCTTCAACGACGAATATCTCCCCGCCTGCACCGACCGCGTCGGCGCCTGGCAACTGCCCCGCGGCAAGGAGATGTACGCCTTCCGCGCCCGCCGCTTCACCACCACCGACCTCACCCCGGAAGAAATCCACCAGATCGGCCAGCGCGAAGTCCGCCGCATCCGCGCCCAGATGGAATCCATTATTGAAAAGGTAGACTTCCACGGCACCTTCGCCGAGTTCCTTCACTTCCTCCGCACCGACCCGCAGTTCTACTACTCCGACCCACAGCAGCTTCTGGCCGCCTACCGCGCCCTCTCCAAGCGCCTTGACCCCACCCTGGTCAAACTTTTCGGCCGCCTGCCGCGCGCGCCCTACGGCGTCCAGCCCATCCCCGCCAACATCGCCCCCGACACCACCACCGCCTACTACCGCCAGCCCGCCGCCGATGGCTCCCGCGCCGGCACCTACTTCGTCAACCTCTACCAGCCCCAGACCCGGCCCAAGTATGAAATGGAAGCCCTCTCCATCCACGAGGCCGTTCCCGGCCACCACCTGCAAATCGCGCTGGCGATGGAGCTGGGTGAGCTGCCCGCCTTCCGCCGCTACCGCGGCTACACCGCCTTCACCGAAGGCTGGGGTCTCTACGCCGAAAGCCTGGGCGGCGAGTTGGGCTTCTACCAGGACCCCTACTCCAAGTTTGGCCAGCTCACCTACGAGATGTGGCGCGCCGTCCGCCTGGTGGTCGACACCGGCATCCACTACATGGGTTGGTCGCGCCAGCAGGCCATTGATTTCTTCCAAGCTAACGCCGCCAAGAGCGAGCTCGACATCATCAATGAGATTGACCGCTACATCGCCTGGCCCGGCCAGGCCCTGGCCTACAAAATCGGCGAATTGAAAATCAAAGAACTCCGCGCCCGCGCCCAACAGGAACTCGGCGACCGCTTCGACATCCGCGCCTTCCACGACGTCATCCTCGGCTCCGGCGCCCTCCCCCTCGACCTCCTCGAAGCCAACCTCTCCGCCTGGCTCGCCCGCACGAAGGGCCAGTGACCAGAACTCATCTCGTAAATAGTCTGTGTGAAGTCTTCGTCAGGGTTTACCCTGAGGGTTCTCCCTGAAGGGCCCGGCGGAACTTGTCCCGAGCGAAGTCGAGGGAGCCGTGCCGAAAAGGACGCCGTGGCTCAGGGGCTTTAGCCCCTGAGGTTGTGCCTATGCGAACGCAATGGCTGGCTTTCGCATTTATGAGATAGCTTCTAGGTACAC
This sequence comes from Acidobacteriota bacterium, assembly GCA_022571295.1. Lineage (GTDB taxonomy): Bacteria > Acidobacteriota > Terriglobia > Acidiferrales > 2-02-FULL-67-57 > JACZYA01. The sequence continues at coordinate 1,670 of JACZYA010000071.1, forward strand.
TCTTGTGAAGAACCAGTATTTCGGAGATATCAACGATTACTTGAAATACAGCCTGCTTCGAATCCTAGCGTCCGGTGGGAAGCGCAAGATAGCTGTCTGTTGGATGCTAACCAGTAACGATAACCGTGGCGATGGTGATAAGACTACCTATGTTCACAGACCCGAACTGTGGCGACATTTTGACCCAGAGCTTTTTGATTCGCTCGAGCAGTGTCTGACAAATCCTCGCAATAGAGACATCCGTTGGGCTGAAACAAAGAACTTGATTCCTTCGGCGACATTTTACGCCAAACTACTAACGGATAACCGGGCCGAACGCGAAGCATACTTTCAAGAGTTTTTCTCCTTGGCGAAAGATAGCAGTTGCGACCTTGTTTTCTTCGACCCAGACAATGGTTTAGAAATCAAGAGCAAGCCGCTAGGGAAGGACGGAAGAAAAGGGTCAAGCAAGTATCTGTATGAGCATGAAGTGCGAAGCACTTTTGAAGTTGGCCACTCTGTTTTTGTGTATCAACACTTTCCATTCATCACGAGAGAACGGTTTATTGAAACTCAGGTGCAGAAACTTAGCAAATGGACCGGCGCACGTGAGATCATTTCCTTTCGCACGCAACACGTCGTATTTTTGCTTGTTCCCCAATCGCGCCATTTGCAGTATTTTCGGGAGCAGGCAAGCGACGTTGAAGAAATTTGGGGTGGGGTCACTCGCAAAGGTATGGAGGTAAAGACATGGCAGACGTAATTGACTACAAGATTCACGGCGACGACATGCAACTGGTGGAAATCGAGCTCGACCCCGGCGAAGCCGTGCGCGCCGAAGTCGGCGCCATGATGTTCATGGACGAGGATATCGAGATGCAGACCACCACCGGCGGCGGCATGTGGAAAGGCTTCAAGCGCATGGTGACGGGCGAGAGCTTCTTCATCACCACCTTCCTCAACAACGGCCGCGGCAAAAAGCACGTCGCCTTCGGCGCGCCCTACCCCGGCAAGATCATCCCGCTCGACCTCACCAAGCTCGGCGGCACGTTCCTCTGCCAGAAGGACGCCTTCCTCTGCGCCGCCCAGGGGATCGAGATCGAAGTCGCCTTCACCCGCAAGATGGGCGCCGGCCTGTTCGGCGGCGAGGGCTTCATCCTCCAACGTCTGGAAGGCGACGGCCTGGCCTTCATCCACGCCGGCGGCACCATCATCCGCAAGCCGCTGGGCGTGGGCCAAACCCTGCGCGTCGATACCGGCTGCCTGGTGGCCTTCGCGCCCTCGGTCAGCTACGACATTCAGTTCATCGGCGGCTTCAAGAACGCGCTCTTCGGCGGCGAAGGAATCTTCCTGGCCAAGTTGACCGGCCCCGGCCCGGTTTATCTCCAAAGCCTGCCCTTCTCGCGTTTGGCCGACCGCATCTTCGCCGCCGCGCGCTTCAAACAGGTGGGCGAGCGGGGCGGCGTGGCCGGCATTGGCGGTGGCCTCCTGGGCGGCCTCCTCGGCGGCGACAAGAGCTTCTAACCCGCGGCTGAACTCTCTCACCGTTGTCATTCCGAGGAGTCCGCCTGCGGCAAGCAGGCCTGCCCGCCGACTTGTCCGCCAAAGCCTCGGCGAAGGCGGAAGCCTGGGCGTAGGTGGGTCATTCTGAGGAGACCGCCCGCCGCAGGCGGGCCCGCTTTGCACGGGCGACGAAGAATCCCAACCGCTCGCTAAGCTACCAAGTGGCTACAGACAGATTCTTCATTGCCGCAGCACCCGAGCGAAGAACCTTCAAACGCGCTTCCCGCAAGGAAAGCAGATTCCTCGCCTGCGCTCGGAATGACAACTGCCAGAGGTATAGCGGCTTTACAGAAATGACAGTTTGGAAGAAGTGCCTGCCTACCGCCGGCAGGCGGAGTTTACCCCGCCTGCCCCGCGCTTCTCAGCGGGGAGCGAAACCGAGGGGCACCCGCTGGAGGAAGTCTCGCCTCGGGCATTTTTGTGGGTCGCCCCTTTGCGAAGCACCCTGAGTTTGTCGAAGGGTAGGGGCGACATCCCCGGTCTGCCTTATTTCTTTGGGTGGGTAGCGGCCCTGGCCGCGGGCGGGGCCCTTTTTCAACCCACTAACGTTTCTTCAACTGCGCCGGTGATGTGCGCCGTCCAACGCTCCACGTCGGCTTGGCTCTCCGCTTCCACCATCACCCGCAGCAGCGGCTCGGTACCCGAGTAGCGCACCACCACCCGCCCGCGCTTCCCCAGCGCCGCCTCTGCTTCTTGAATAGCACGCTGCACCGCCGGCAACTCCTCCAGCGGCGGCTTCTCCCGCACCCGCACATTCTTCAGCACCTGCGGAAACACCTTCAGATCGGCGGTCAACTCGTCCAGGCTCGCCCCGCGCTCGCGCACGATGCGCAGCATCTTCAGCGCTGTCAGCAACCCGTCGCCCGACGGCGAATCGTCCAGAAAAATGACGTGGCCGCTCTGCTCCCCGCCCAGGTTGGCCCCGCGCCGCAGCATCTCCTCCAACACGTAGCGGTCACCCACCGCCGTCCGCACCAGCGCCAACCCCGCCTCTCGCAGCGCCACTTCCAATCCCAGGTTGGCCATCACCGTGCCGATCACCGCGCCGCCCTTGAGCGTGCCGTTGTCTTTCATCCAGCGCGCCGCCGCTAACAACACCCCGTCGCCGTCCACCACGCGACCCGTACTGCTCACCAGCATGGCCCGGTCGGCGTCGCCGTCGAACGCCACGCCCGCCTCAGCCCCGACTTCCTTCACCTTGGCTGCCAGCGCTTCCGGGTGCAGCGCTCCACAATCCAGGTTGATGTTCTTTCCATCCGGCGCCGCATGGATGGGCGTAACCTGCGCGCCCAGCCGCCGGAGCAACTCCGGCGCCACCTGCGACGCCGCCCCGTTGGCGCAGTCCACCACCAGCCGCAGCCCGCTCAGGTCCAGCCCCGCCACTGCTCTCCGCAGCAATTCAATGTATTCTTCCGCTAAGCCCGGCTCCACCGGCGGCTTCTGCTCTTGCGGCGCGAGGTTTGACCCCAGCCCCGCCGTTGGCGGAACAAGCAGCGCGTGGATGCGTTCCTCGATGTGCGCTTCGGTTTCGTCCGGCAGCTTCATCCCGTTGGCGCCGATCAGCTTGATGCCGTTGTCGCGATAGGGATTGTGCGAGGCGCTCACCATCAGCCCGGCGGCGAACTGGTCGCGCCGCACCAGTTGCGCCACGCCCGGCGTAGGCAGTACCCCGGCGGAAACGCACTCCACCCCGGCGGCGCGCAGCCCGCCCGCCAAGTAACCGCTCACCCACGGCGACGACTCGCGCGTATCCTCACCCAGCAAAACCTTGCCGCTGGTGTTGCCCGCCTCGCGCAGAAACTCCCCCACCGCGCGCCCCACCGCAAAGATAGTCCGCGTGTCGAGCGGCGCTTCCCCCGCCACCCCGCGTATCCCGTCAGTGCCGAATAGTTTTGTCACGAGTTACCCGAACCTCTCCCGCTAAGAAAATCTAGCATACCCTGGATAGGTTTCCTGTGGAGGCAAGACGATCTTGCGCTCAGCGCGGCACCAGTTGCAGGGGCACTTCCGGCGGAATGAACCGCACCACCACGATCCCGGCCGGCAAGCGGACGTGTCCACCCGTCAACGCCAGGGTGTGGTTCCCCGCGGCTGTACTACTCAAATCCAACACCAACTGCACTTCCTCTTGCCGCAACGTGCGCATGAGCTGCTGCGGGCCGCGCAGGTGGAGATAGACCGGGGAAGGAATCTCGCCCGTGAGCGCCAATCCCGGGGGCACGCCCCGCACCTCCAGCGTCACCCACAAGCCCCGCTCCACCGTCGGCCCCTGCGTCACCAGCGACCAGAACGCAAACGAGAGCGCCAACGCCAGCAGCTTCAGCCACCAATTTTGCAGCAGCAGTTTGCCCAGCCAGCCCATCAGCTCACCCGTCCGGAGAACGGCAGCCGCGGCAGCCCCCGGCGCATCAGAGTGCGCAGCCGCTCGCGCAACTGCTCCGGGGTCAGGTTCAACTCCACCGAGCCGCCGCTGACCACGGCAATCGAGCCCGTCTCCTCGCTCACCACCACCACCACCGCGTCCGATTCCTCCGTCACCCCGATGGCGGCCCGGTGCCGGCTGCCCAGTTGCGCCGACAGCAGCGGGTTGAGCGAGAGCGGCAGGAAGCAGGAAGCGGCGGCGATGCGGTTCCGCCGCACGATCACCGCCCCGTCGTGCAGCGGCGACTGCGGCAGGAAGATGCTCACCAGCAGGTCGTAGCTCACCCCGGCGTTCAGCGCGATCCCGCTCTCGACGTAGGTATGCAGGCCCAGGTTCCGTTCAATCGCGATCAGCGCTCCGATGCGGCGCTGGGCAAAGTAGCTGCACGCCAGCACGATATCGTCGTAGGGCTCATTGCGCTCACGCGCCGCCAGCCGCGACACCAGCGGCACCCGCCCCAACCGCGCCAGCGCCCGCCGAATCTCCCCCTGGTAAATCACAATCAGCGCAAAAATAAAGTACGGCATCAGGTTGGCCAGCAGCCAGCGCATCGTCTCCAGCCGCGCCCACTCGGTGCCGTAGTAGAGCCCCAGCAGCAGCACCGCCGTCAACAACATAGGCAGCGCGCGTGTGTCCTTGATCAGGCTGAGGAAGTAGTACAAGACCACCGCCACCACCAGGATGTCGAGCAGGGCCAGAAAATCCAGCCCCGCCGGCCAGGCCGCCGCCATGCAATTCCCCCTTCGTGCTCCCTCTGGTTGGGTGTGCGTTCTGTTTATACCGTGCGCGCCCGCACCCGCGCAACCCGACCGCCTGCGCGCACACACGCGCGCGGCTACATCCACTGATGGCGGTTGGAGTAAAACGTTGCGGGCCGGTGGGGGTGCTTCTCCCGAAAGGCAAGATACCGCCGCAGCATGGCCCGGTACCTGCGGTCGGAGGTCTTGAGCTTCCGTTGCCGCTTCCGCAGCAGCGCCTGCTCGACCGCCCAGACGTTCCTCGGCGACAAGCGCCAGTTGCAACGCCGCAGCGTCCGCAGGTCAAACACGCCGTAGCTGGTAATGCGCCCGGAGCCGTCCACGTAGGGATCGACGTAGCTCAGCACCAATTGCCGCAGCGTGCGAAAAACCGGCTTGCGGCCGTGCAGCCCGGCGTCACGGGAACGCGCCACCGTCCCATAGCGACCCCGGTGGCGGAACAGAAACAGCACGTGGCCGAGGTTGTCTTGGGAATCGAAGTCCAGCAGCAGCGGAGGGTAGCCGTGTTGCTCCAGCAGGATCGCCGCCGTCAGGGCCGCTTCCAGGCAATGGGCCTGCCCGTGCCGCAGCACGCCGCGAAAGCTCCGCAGCGTCTCTCCCTTCTTCTCCCAGTTGTAGGACAACGCGCGCAGAAACGCTTGCACTTGGCGCGGCGTCCGGTACTTCTGGATCAGCGCCCACTCTTTCGGCCGAAACGCCTCTTTGCCCGGCGCAGGCGAAAGCCGCTTGTCGATCGTCCTCCGCCGTCGCATCTTTGCTTCTCGCCTCGCCCTCACCGGTTGTACCGGTTGTCCTGCCGGGCGGGCTTGCCGTCCGTAGCGCGGGGTTATCCGGCGCGTAGGACGGCGTCCGCCACGCGCACCACCTGCACCATCTCGGCCACGTCGTGCACGCGCACAATGTGTGCGCCCGCCAGAATGGAGGCCGCCACCGACGACGCCGTCCCGAACAGTCGTTGCTCCGGGGGCGCGCTGCCCAGCACCTTCCCGATAAAACTCTTGCGCGAGGTTCCGATCAGGATGGGCAGCTTGAACTTCTGCAAGCGGTCGAGGCGGCACAGCAACTCGTAGTTTTGCGTCACGGTTTTGCCGAATCCGATCCCGGGGTCAATCAACAGTTGCCCGCGGCGCACGCCCGCCTTGAGCGCGCGCTCCACCGACCAGCGCAGGCCGCGCTCCACCTCCCGCCAGATGTTTTTCGCCGGCTTCAACTGCTGCATGGTTTTGGGCGTGCCCCGGATGTGCATCAGCGCCAGCGGCACCCCGCCCCTCTTGGCCACGCGGGCCAGTTCTGGGTCGGCGCGCAGCCCGCTGATGTCGTTGATCATTTCCGCCCCCGCCGCCAGCGCCACCTGTGCCACCTCCACTTTGCACGTGTCCACCGAGATTGGAATCCGCAACCGCCGCCGTAGCCCGCGCAGCACCGGCAGGATGCGCCGCAACTCCTCCTCGGCAGAGATGCCGATGGCACCCGGCCGGGCGGACTCGCCCCCAATGTCAATCAGGTCGGCCCCGGCGCGCTGCATCTCCAGGGCGTGCTTCACGGCATTTTCGGTTTCGTGGAAGTGCCCGCCGTCGCTGAAGGAGTCGGGGGTAACGTTGAGCACGCCCATCACCAGCGTGCGCTCGCCCAGCACCAGCACGCCGCTCGGCAACGTCAACGCGAACTTTCGCCTCGCCTGCATGAATCCTCCAAAACAGCGTGGGTCATTATAGAGAAAAGCGGAAGGTAAACCGACGAAGAAGCCCTCCGGGCCTCTTCGCCGCTACTTGGCTGGCGGTAAGGGAGGTCTGCCCGTCTGTGCGCTACTCCAGGTCGAAGTCGCGCAGGGGTTTGGTGACGGGCTCGTCCTTGTGCTTCTCGAACGACTCTTCGAACTTGCGCTCCAGCAGCTTGGCGCGGTCCTGCTGCACGGCCACCTGCTCGCGGAACAGCTCCTCGCGCTTGCGCTCAGCCTCGCTCAACCCTTTGAGCTGCTGGTCGAAGTCGTAGTCGGACTTCTTGGGCGGCGGCTCGTGGTCAATCACCGCGCCCAGCTCCACATCCACGGTCAGCTTGGCCTCGCAGTGCGGACACGCCACCTGGAACGCTTCCTTGCGCTTCTTGCTCGTCATGGTTGACTAGGCGGGGGCGGGTTTATTTTTGGGGAAGCCGGCCACGGGCGTGGGCGGCTGCGCCGGGGTAGGCCGGGTGACGGGTTCCGGCGCCGGCGCCGGGGGCGGAGAGGTCTTCTTCTCCGGCAGTGGCTTGCCTTCGACCAGCAGCGTCACCTCGCTGCCGTCCAGCACTTCGCGCTCCAGCAGCGCAGTCGCAATCCGCTCCAGCGTATCGCGGTTGCCTTCCAGGATTTTGCGCGCATTGGTGTAGGCCAGCGTCACAATTTTATTCACTTCCTGGTCGATGCAAACGGCGGTCGCCTCGGAGTAGTCGCGGTGCTGCGCAATCTCGCGGCCCAGAAAGATGGTCTCCTCCTTCTTGCCGAAGGTGAGCGGCCCCATCCCGCTCATGCCCCACTCGCACACCATCTTGCGGGCCAGTTCGGTAGCCTGCTCGAAGTCGTTCCCGGCCCCGGTGGTCATTCTGTCCAGGAAAACCTCTTCCGCCACGCGCCCGCCCATCATCACCGCCAGTTGCGACTGCAGGAAATCCTTGGTGTAGGTGTGCTTGTCGTCCACCGGCAGTTGCATGGTGACGCCCAGGGCCATGCCGCGCGGGATGATGGTGACTTTGTGGAGCGGGTCGGTGTGCGGCATCATGGTTGCCACCAGCGCGTGCCCGGCTTCGTGGTAGGCGGTGTTGCGCTTCTCCTCGTCGGAGATAATCATCGAGCGCCGCTCCGCCCCCATCAGCACCTTGTCCTTCGACTGCTCGAAGTTGGACATGGCCACGGACGTCTGGTTTCTGCGCGCGGCCGCCAGCGCCGCTTCATTGATCAAGTTGGCCAGATCGGCGCCGGAGAAGCCCGGCGTGCCGCGGGCCAGCACGCTCAGCTCTACGTCTTCCGCCAGCGGAACCTTGCGCACGTGCACGCGCAGAATTTCCTCGCGCCCCTTTACGTCCGGGTGCGGCACTATCACCCGCCGGTCAAAGCGGCCCGGGCGCAGCAGCGCCGGGTCAAGCACGTCCGGACGGTTGGTGGCGGCGAGCAGGATGACGCCCTCGTTGGAATCGAAGCCGTCCATCTCCACCAGCATGGCGTTCAGAGTCTGCTCGCGCTCGTCGTGGCCGCCGCCCAAACCGGCGCCGCGGTGCCGGCCGACCGCGTCCAGCTCGTCAATGAAAACGATGCAGGGGGCGTTCTTCTTGCCCTGCTCGAAGAGGTCGCGCACGCGGCTTGCGCCCACGCCCACGAACATCTCCACGAAGTCGGACCCGGAGATGGAGAAAAAGGGCACGTTGGCCTCGCCGGCGATGGCGCGGGCCAGCAAGGTCTTGCCGGTGCCGGGCGGCCCGACCAGCAGCACGCCTTTGGGGATGCGCCCGCCCAGCTTCTGGAATTTTTGCGGATCTCTCAGAAACTCAATGATCTCTTGTAGCTCTTCCTTGGCTTCCTCGACCCCGGCCACGTCCTTGAAGGACACTTTTTTCTGCTGCGCGCCCACCAGCCGCGCCCGGCTCTTGCCGAAGCTGAGCGCTTTGTTGCCGCCGGCCTGCATCTGCCGCATGATAAAAATCCAGATGCCCACCAGCAGCAGAATGGGCAGCAGGTTGAGACCCCACGCCCACCAAGTGGGCCCGGAGGCGTCCTTGACTTCGATCTCCACCCCCTTCTCGCGCAAGGTGGTGTAGAGTTCGGGATAATCGGCCGGGATGAGGGTCTTGAATTTCCTCCCGTCCCGGTACTCGCCTTTGACTTCCGTGCCGCGGACTTCCACCCGCGCCACATCGCCCGCCTCCACCCGGTTCATAAATTCGGTGAAGGAAGGCTCCAGTTCGCGCGGCCCCATGGTGGTGTTGGCCATCCGCCACAAAAACAGCAGGGCCAGCAGGATGACGGCCCAGAACAGCACGTTGCGCGCGGTTGAATTCACTCTTCTCTCCCTCGCTGGCGGAAGTTCATCGGCGTCCTGCTTTCTTTTTCTTCCGGGCCACCTGCCGGGCCGGCCTGCGCCGCACCCCAGACTTCGCGTTTGCCCGAACGGCCAAGTAGGGCAAGTTCCCGTTCAATCCGTTCCATGACAATCCGTATCCCATCACAATATCATTAGATGCAAGCCGGAAGGCAAAGTAGTCGGGCTCCAGCGGAACCCGGCGCCCAGCCTCCCTGTCCAGCAGCACGGCTGTTTTCACCGCTCGGGGCCGGTGCAGCCCAATGCGCCGCAGCAGAAACTCCGAAGTCACGCCGGAATTCAACACTCCCCTCACCAGCAAGATATTGCGGCCGGCGGCGTCAATCTCGGGCGAATAGAAAATCTCCAGGCGTTCCTTGCCGGTAACCGGGTCGCGTATGTCGCGCGCCTCGACGCGGATAAAGTGGCAACGGACCGGAACGCGAATCTGCCGGATAAGGTCAGCCATGAACACGTGGGTGCTGTCCACCAAACCCACCACGTCCAGAATCTGGCCGCGAAAATCGCGGCTGATTTGCCGCCCCATCGCCCGCACCCGTCGGGCGATGGCCTGCGGGGTATGAAGCACTTTCAGCTTTCTCACTCGGCCGCCCACTCTTCAATCACCAAGGCCTTGCGGCTGTCCGGACGCAACTCCCGCTCGGCCGCCGGGCCGAACGCCAGCGTCCAGACAATCTCCCCCCCGCTCAACACTACCGGGCAACGCGCTCGCTCCCGCCGCGAAACCCGTTTCTGCTGGAACAGCAGCTTGAGTTTCTCCGGGCGGCGCGCCCCCCGCGGGCAATAGCGATCGCCCGGCCTCCAGGTTCTCACCGCCAGCGGGAATGGAGCCCGGCGCGCGTCCAGCGCTCTACTATTATAGCCCCCTTTTAAGCCCTGCACTTCAATTACTTTGAACTCCAGCCCGCGCCCATCGGGCAAGCGCACCCGGCGGGGACCGGTCACTTCCAGTTCCTCGTCAACAGCAACCGGCGGGGGCGTGCGGCCACCGGCGGCGCGGAAAACCAGCACATCAAAGCGCCGCTCCACCTGCACCCCCGGGAGATCAACGCTCTGGCCGCTGCGGCCCTCTTCCGCCAGCGACAGCACACTTTCCACGTGCGTTTGGGTAATCCTGCGCAAGTCCCCGCGCACCGCCGCCAGCGTACGCCGCAGCAGCCGCCGGGCCACCGCCCGCTGCGCTTCCGCCGCCTGCCGCGCGGGCAGCCGCGCCAACTCAAGCACCGGAGCCAGTAAACCCTCGACGGCCACCTCCCATTCATCCCCTGAGCGGCGCGCCCGGGTCTGGAAACGCTCCTCCACGTAGGCCGACCAGAAGCTCTCCTCCTGCCGGGCGTGGTCGGCCAGCCGTGCAAGGTGCTCGATGGCCGCGGGGCCTGCCACGCGGGAGAGCTGCGGCAGCAACTCCAACCGCAACCGGTTGCGCAAGCGGGCGCGGTCGAGGTTGGTCGCGTCTTCCCGCCACGCTTGTTCTTGTTCGCTCAGGTAGTCGCGCAACTCGGCCCGCCGCACGCCCAACAGCGGACGCACCAAAACCAGTTTGGAAGAGGTGCGGCGTTCATCCTGGGCGAAGCCGAAGGGCACCCGCTCTTCCACCACCGGGTAAATCCCCGCCAGCCCGCGCGTCCCCGCGCCGCGCAGAATCCGCGCCAACACCGTCTCCGCCTGATCGTCCAGCGTATGCGCCACGGCCACGGCGTCGGCCTTGCCGCCGGCAATCAAGGACGCAAAGAACTCCAGCCGCGCCAGTCGCCCGGCTTCCTCCACATTGATTTTGCGCTGCCGCGCGCGGGCGGCCACATCCTCGCGCCGCACCAGGAACTCCAACTCCAGCCACTCGGCCAGCCGGCGGACAAAGCCTTCGTCGGCGTCGGCATCTGCGCCGCGCAGTTGGTGGTTGAGATGGACGACCAGCAGGCGAATCCCCAGCGAGCTTTTCAGCTCGGCCAGCAGCCGCACCAGCGCCACCGAGTCGGCCCCGCCCGAGCAGGCCGCCGCCACTTTCATCCCCGGCCCCAGCAGCCGCTCCCGCCGGATGGCCCGCTCGATTTTTTGCGCCAACTTGCTCATTGCTCCACTGGCCTCGTTCTCTGCGAAGAACCTCCTGCCGTTCGAAGCTCCGCTCCTCAATCTCAAAATGGTAGCATAGGTGGCCCCCGAACCTCGTGGGCGAGGGAAACGCCGATCCCCACCTGCTGCGGCTGAGGGCGCAGCAGCGGTGGACACACCCAGGAGAATCCAGGAAGGGTAAAGCCAGGAGAATAAGCCATGAAGGCGGCCGCACAGCAAACGGCTCTGAAAAGTTTGCAAGAAATCCCCGGCGTGGGCCCCTCCATTGCCCGCGACCTGGCGGGCTTGGGGATTCGCTCCGTTCGAGACCTGAAACAGCAGCAGCCCGAAAAACTCTACCGCCGGCTTTGCCGCCAACAAGGCGGGCCGGTTGACCGCTGCGTGCTCTATGTGTTTCGCTGCGCGGTGTACTACGCCTCCGCCCGCCGGCCCAACCCGGAACGGCTGAAGTGGTGGAACTGGAAAGATCGGAAATCCTAGCACGCAGGAATCAGCGCGATGATTCGACGCAGCCAGGAAGACGCAATGAAGAAGCAGCGCCGAACCATCGTGCTGGTGCTGGTTGCGGTCGTAGCCGCCTACCTCATCTTCCACTACAGCCGCGAGCCGGAGGATGAGTTCGGCGGCGGGCTTGATGCATTCGCGCAGAAACTTGACCAAGTAGTCCCCGAATTGTTGGAGCAGTATCAGGTTCCCGGCACGGCGGTGGCGCTGGTGCACGGAGGCCGGGTGGCCTGGTCGAAAGGCTACGGCCTGGCGGACGAGGCCACAGGCACGCCGGTGACGCCCGAAACGGTCTTTCAAGTGGCTTCACTTTCCAAGCCCGTAACCGCCTGGGGCGTCCTGCGGCTGGTCGCGCAACGCAAGCTCGCCCTGGACGCGCCGGCCGAGAGCTACCTGACCCGCTGGCACCTCCCGCCCTCGGAGTTCGACCACGCTGAGGTGACCCTGCGCCGCCTGCTCAATCACACCGCCGGCCTGTCACTGGGCGGCTACCCCGGTTTTGACCCCAGCGAGAAATTGCCCACGCTGAAGGAATCCCTCTCCGGCATCACCGGCGGCGTGGGCGACGTGCACATCGCCCACCTGCCCGACACCCGCTTCAGCTACTCCGGCGGCGGCTACACCCTGCTGCAACTGATCATCGAAGAAGTCACCGGCGAAACTTTCTCCGCCTACATGCAGTCCGCCGTACTGGCCCCGCTGGGCATGGCGCGCAGCAGCTTTGAGTGGACGCCTGCGTTGCAGGCGGTCACCGCCACTGCCTACCGGGAGCCCGGCCAGCCCCTGTCTAACTACCGCTTCACCGCCCTGGCCGCCGCCGGACTCTATAGCACCGCCTCCGACCTGGCCCGCTTTGCCCTCATCGTCTACCTGGCGGCCTACCTGGACCGCAAGGGCGCCGGCATTAAGTATTTCAGGCACGGCCTCTTGCCACCAGTCGTGATTATCGGCGTGACCATGCTCCTCATCATGCTGGCCCCCGACTTTTCCACGGCCGCACTTACCGGCTTTCTCGGTCTGACGCTAATTTACATGGGTGGCGCCCGGGTAAAACACCTGGCCGCGCTGGGCGCCGCAGCACTGCCCATATTTATCGCTATTCTGGTCGCCGAGCCCTATCGCCGGCTGCGCATCCAGACGTTCCTGGGGCTCTCCGATTCGCCCGATGCCACCTACCAGGTATCCCAGTCCCTGATCAGCCTGGGCAACGGCGGCTGGATCGGTACCGGTCTAGGCAACAGTGTGGAGAAAAAACTGTTCCTCCCGGCACCCCATACCGATTTCGTTTTCGCCATTATTGGGGAGGAGCTCGGCTTCATCGGGGCCGCCGTCCTGCTGGTGGCATTTCTATGGCTGTTCCAGCGCGGGGTGGTCATCGCCCGCCACGCAGCGGATTGCTTCGGCATGTTCCTGGCCCTGGGCATCGTCTCCAACATGATGCTCTATGTGCTGGTGAACACTGGTGTGGCCACCCAGGTACTGCCCAATACCGGCGTGCCGCTGCCCCTGATCAGCTACGGCGGCACGCATTTGGTCTTTACCCTCATGAGCCTGGGGATACTGTTGAACATTTCTACCACAGCCCGGCAGCCCGAGTGGCGCCGGCACCTCACTTATGCCCAAGCAAGATCGTAAGGAGCTGCGCATCATGATTGCCGGTGGCGGTACAGGTGGGCATCTCTTTCCGGCCCTGGGCATCGCCCGGGCCCTCAGGGACGCGGGCATGGAGGTGATCTATACGGGGATTCGCCAGACCCCGGAGATGATAGCCGAGGCGGCCCTCCAGGAGGACGTGGA
>JACZYA010000214.1 GCA_022571295.1 Acidobacteriota bacterium
CCGTAGAGACGGCGTATCCGCTTCAGGCGTCCCAAAAACCCATTCGTGACGGCTTCTGTAAATAGTTGATTCTGTGGCCCGGCTGACCGGCACTTTTGGTGTCCCAGAAACAAGTGTTTTTGGCGCGGCCTTGCTTCCCTCCGCGTTGACTTGCCTGCGGGCGGGGGCCAGGATGGCGGGCAACTTGGGAGCCTTCCCGTGATTGGCCGGACACTAGGCCGAAACCCAGAAAACTAACTTTCAGGTTGGTACAATCTCCGGGGGTAGGTGTTGATTATCGTGGCCCGGATTGCCTGAGTAGGGAGACGTGATGGATCGAAGAGACTTCATGAAGGGCGTGGGAGGAGCGGCGATTGTGTCACTGGCGGCGGGCTGCGGTGAAGGCTCGGGGACCGGGGGCGGCGCGTTGCGGCGGCCGCAGCCGATCGGCAGCCCGGTGCTGGAGAGCGTGCTGCCGGTGATCGAGCAGTCCCGGCACGTGCAGACCGACGTGGACAAGATTATCGAGGTGGCCGGTTGGATGGCCCTGGAAGAGCTGCCCGTTCCGGGGTTTGCCTTTCCGTTCGGCGTCGGGAAGGATGACCCGAAGCAGGCGATGGATTTCATACTGGTGGGCGGGGCGCTCGACTTTGCCTTCACGGATTTCGAGACCGCTGTCATCTTCGAGATCGACTACGCGGGCGAGCACTGGTCGGACGCCGACGCCATGTTCGCCTGCCTGAAGCGCGCCCTCGACGAAGGCACCCCATTGCTCGAGGGCCGCTATCTGAGCGGGGTCACGCGCGAGGACCTCGAGCGCATCTTCCGCGCCAACATCGAGATTCCGCTGCTCGATGAGCGGGTGGAGATCCTGCACCAGGTGGGAGCGACGCTGGTTGAGAACTACGGCGGGCGCTTCCACAATTTCCTGGCGGCGGCCAGCCCGCGGCTCTACGACAACGGCAACGGGCTGCTGGAGAAGCTGATCGCCGAGTTCCCGCGCTTCAACGACGTGAGCGACTACCACGGGCACCAGGTGCAGTTCCACAAGCTGGCGCAGCTCTCGCTGTGGATGCTCTACGGAGCGCTGCACGGCTCGGGGGCGTTCACGCTGGAAGACCTGCCCAAGATGACGGCCTTCGCCGACTACATCCTGCCGCTGGCGTTGCGGGCGATGAGGATCTTCCGCTACACGCCGGAGCTCGACGACACCATCGAGAATCACCGCTTGATTCCCCGCGACAGCGACGAGGAGATCGAGATCCGCGCGCACACGCTCTACGCCACCGCGCTGCTGACCGAGGAGATCAACAAGCGCCGGCCGGCCGAGCTGCAGGTGATCATCCCGCAGGTTGACGCGCGGTTGTGGACGCACTACCACAAGAATTTCAGTCCTCATCACCTGACGCGCACGATTATGTATTAAGACACCGAGGGAGGAGAGAAGCGATGCGGTTCGTGCTCCGACCCCTGCTTCCAACCCCTCCTCCGCCGCATGAACTTGCTGGAGTAGGCTGCTCACTAGAGTTTTCGTTGACACCCGCCGAGCAACGGGCGTAGTCTAGCGAGGGGTCGGTCCCGCCAAACAAGTAGTCTCAAGAAGCCAGGATGCACGCTGGGCTAAGCGTTGTGGGGTAGGAGTCGGCCTAAATGGTTTACACACTTCATCTTCCCCTAACAGCCCAAGGAGGCGAACATGATGAGTCAAAGAATGTTCTCAGTGACGACGGGCGTGATCTTCGCGCTAATCGCACTCGGCCATATCCTCCGGGTCGTCTTTGCATTGGAGTGGACGGTGCAAGACCGAGCAATTCCTATGTGGGCAAGCTGGCTGGCCCTGCTGATTGCGGCGTACCTCGCATCTCAGGGCTTTCGGTTGAGTAAGAAGTCTTAGTGAAGCTAGTTTGGAGGAGGTCTGCCATGAAGAAACTGTTCGCCGTTTTGACAACCGTACTTGTGCTCGCCGCCAGCGGGTGCGCTCCCACAGTTGACGTTGAGGCCGAACGCGCCGCACTCCGCGATGTAGCTGTTCAGTGGGCAGAAGCAGCAAACGAGAAGGACATCCCGGGGATAGTTGCCCTCTACACAGCGGGTGCCTCTTTGCTCCCGCCCAACGCAGCTATTGTGCCGGGCGCGGAAGCGATTCGCGCGATGTGGGCGGAAACCGTTGAAAGCCCTGGCTACGCTGTGACCATCGAGACGATGGAGACTGAGGTTTCGCGGACTGGTGATCTCGGTTATTCCCGCGGCACCTACGAAGTCACCGTAGACGATCCAGAGGGCAACCCAGTGACAGACAGCGGCAAGTGGGTGGTGGTATGCAAGAAGCAGACTGACGGCAGTTGGAAAATCGTGATCGACATCTGGAACTTTGACCAGGCACCTGCTAGCGAATAGTCACATCCTACGCCGTCGCCTGGAGCTCGCCCACCGCAAGATCGCCAAGGTGGAGGAGGAGATTGTCTAAGCTCGGGGGGCCTCGCCAGCCAAAAGGGCGTACCGGACAAGCGCTCACAAGACTATAATCTCTACGAGGAGGGATTTATCAATGGCGCGCCACGAACATAGGTTCACAATTGCCGACAACAAAGCGGTGCAGGTCTTGTTGGATAAGCTGCTGGTCGGCGGCCCTCACCAACAGCGGCGAGAAAGACTGCTAAAGGCGCTTGACCAAGCTGCCCAGCGCTACAAGAGTTCGAGCCAGAAGGAACGCCAGGCTTTCTTTCACGGCCTGCTGACTGGGTACGCCGTCGCTCTAAAGCTCTGGTAGGCAAGTTGCCTTGGACAAGCTGAGCCAAGGCTCTCTCAGGGATCGGCTGGCTCAGTTGCGGAAGGCGGCGGAGGGGATTGAGCGGAAGCTGTTGCAATCCTCTGGGCGCGGTGGGTAGGATGGCTTCGTGCCAAGCAAGGCTTCCCGCTCCAACGGTAACGGCCGCTGCAAGGTCCATCCTGACGCTGCTACTGCCTGCCAGACCGCGACTTATCCAGCGGACGGTTTAAAATAGTCAGCATTGATTTGGGTATAGTTGGCCCACTTTTCTGGCAGTTCGTCGAGCTCGAAAATAGCTGTCACCGGGCAGACTGGAACACAAGCGCCACAATCAATGCACTCTTCGGGATTGATGTAGAGTTGCTCTACTTCATCGAAATTCTTCGCGCCCTGATTTGCCGGCCCGCCGTGATATTCACGGTCCTTGGCCGGATGGATACAATCAACCGGGCACACATCCACACAGGAGTAGTCCTTCGTGCCAATGCAGGGTTCAGCAATTATGTACGCCATTGGTATCTCCCTTCTCACCGTACGGCTGGTTAGATAGTTTGTCAACATCGACCTTTACAAATTCTACATTGTGGAAAGGCACAGCCCGGAACTAGAATGAGGACATGAACAAGCCTACGCTGATCAGCGCGGCCGAACGGCGTGTTCTGGCCTATCTGAAGCGCGCCGGCCGATGCGAGGTGAAAGCCATTGCCCGTTCCCTCCGGGTGACAGCCATGGCTGTTCGCCACCATTTGGCCGTGTTGGAGAAAGCGGGTTTGGTCAAGACGACCTTAGAACGACGCGGCGTGGGGCGTCCCCGCTATGTTTATTCTTTGAGTGCCAGTGCGGATGCCTTTTTCCCGAAGGAGTACGGGACGCTGGCTGACCTGACCGGGGATTCCAGGGCCAAGTGGAATGAGAGAGAATCCACCTAAGGAGGAGCAGGTCATGTCCACGAAGAGGTATAAGGCGGAGCAGATTGTGACGGTGTTGCGGCAGATTGAAGTGGAGATCGCGAACGGAAAGACCATCCCCCAAGCGTG
>JACZYA010000215.1 GCA_022571295.1 Acidobacteriota bacterium
CGTGGTGGCCATGATGTTTTCCCCTCACACCATTTTAGGGTCAGGAGGGGTGGGAGCGCAACTCACCGTAGTGGGTCATTTTGGAAATGTGAATCTCACGCCGAGCCCCGTGGCACCTGCCACGGGGTGCTTTTGCCGCCCATCCACCCGGCGGCGGGTGCCGCCGGGCTCAGCGGTAAAGGTAACGTCGTCAAACTGACCCACTACCCAACTCACGCGGTCGAGGGCCGGGCTTCCTCGCTGTAGAGGCTGTCGATGAGGGTGCGGAACTCTTCTTCAATTTTGCGGCGGCGGACTTTCTGGGTGTAGGTGAGCTGCCCGTCGGCAAAGGTGAAGTCCTTTTCGAGCAGGGCGAAGCGCTTGATGCGCTCGAACTGTGCCAGCCGGCGGTTGACCCTTTCCACCTCGCCCTCCAACAATTCCTGCACACTTGGGTGGGAGGTCAGCTCGGCCGGCGAGTTGGCGGCGACGCCCTGCTGCGCGGCGTAGTGCTCCAGTTGGGCGAAGTTGGGCACCAGCAGCGCAACGATGTACTTGCGCCGGTCGCCGATTACAACTGCGTTGGCGATGAAGGGGCTGGCTTTGAGCTGGTTCTCAATCGGTTGCGGGGCAATCATCTTGCCGGCGGCGGTCTTGATCAGGTCTTTCTTGCGGTCGGTAATGGTGAGGAAGCCTTCGTCGTCCAGGAAACCCACGTCGCCGGTGTAGAACCAGCCGTCCCGCAGCACCTTGCTGGTTTCCTCTTCCAGCTTGTAGTAGCCCTGCATGATGTGGGGCCCACGAGTCAGGATTTCGCCGTCGTCGGCGATCTTCACCTCCACGCCTGGAATCGGTTTTCCCACTGTGCCCAGCTTGGTCGCGCCGGGGATGTTCAGGGAGATCACGGGCGAGGTTTCGGTCAGGCCGTAGCCTTCATAAATCATCAGGCCCATAGCGTGGAAGAACTGATTGAGCGGCTTTGAGAGCGGCGCGCCGCCGGAGACAAAGAAGCGAAAACGCCCGCCCAGTTGCTGCCGCAGCTTGCGGTAGATGAGGCGTTCAGCCAACCGGTATTGCAGTCCGAGCCAGCCGGGCGGCGTCCGGCCCTGCAAGCGATGCGGCAGCGCCCGCCGGCCGACCTCAAGCGCCCAGTGGAAGAGCTTCTGCCGGAGCGGCGAAGCCTGGCGCACGCTGTCCATCACGCGTTGGTAGAGCTTCTCGAAGAAGCGCGGCACCGCCGCCATCACCGTCGGCCGTATCTCGCGCAGGTTGTCAGCCACTTTCTCAAAACTCTCCGCGTAGGCGATGGGCGTTCCGGCGGCAAAATAGCTGTAGGAGTTTGTGCGCTCATAGATATGGCAGAGGGGAAGCACGGACATGACCAGGTCAGTCTGCACGTATCCCAGCCGGCCCATGCAGCCCTGGACGTTGGAGGCCAGGTTGTTATGCGTGAGCAGCACGCCTTTCGGCTTGCCGGTGGTTCCCGAGGTGTAGATGAGGGTTGCGACGTCGTCGGGTTTCGCCCGCAAAGCATTGCGAGTGAATTCCTCCACCCGTTCGTGTGAAACATCTTCGCGCGCAGCCACCTGCCACGACACCACGCGCGCATCGGCTTGCGCGCCTACGCTGTCCAGGGGCTGGAACGGGATCACTTTTTCGAGCGCCGGCAGTTGGCTCCACACCTCGCGCACTTTGGCGAACTGCTCCGCGCCCGAGACAAAGCAGAGACGCGACTCGGAGTCGGCCAGAATGTAATGCAGCCGCTCCGGTGACTCAGCAAAATAGAGCGGAACGTTGACGGCTCCCACACCCAGAATCGCCAGGTCGGCCATGTGCCACTCGGGGCGGTTCTCGCTGAAGACCGCCACCCGGTCGCCTTTCTGGATTCCGCACTCTCGCAGGAAGCGCGCCGCGGCCGCCACCCGGCGCAGGTAGGTGTCAGTGGAGATTGTTTTCCATTCGCCCTCGACCTTGTGCCAAAGCAAGTCGGGCCGACTCTGCTTGCAGAGCGTATCGAGGAGAAGCTGGGTCAGGCTGATGCCTTGCATGGTTGGTCGCGGTGCCACTCTAACGCAAGTTGGACAGCCTGCCAAACAGTTTAGTCCCGCGCCGTGGCAGGGGCTAGACCCCTGCTCTACCCATCGCAGAGAGGCTGCGCTAAGATTGGCGGCGCAAGGTGCGCTATGCCTGAGTCCACCGCAATCAACGCCGCCACCTACAAGCCGGTCAAGGCTCCGCGAGGAACGCAGCTCACTTGCCAGGGTTGGCACCAGGAAGCCGCCCTACGCATGTTGATGAACAACCTCGACCCTGAAGTGGCCGAGCGGCCGGAAGAACTGATCGTCTATGGCGGCACCGGCAAAGCCGCCCGCAACTGGGAGTGCTTCCGCGCCATCGTCCGCTCGCTGGAGAGTCTGCGCAATGACGAAACTTTGCTGGTTCAGTCCGGCAAGCCGGTGGGAATCTTCCGCACCCACGAGTGGGCGCCGCGCGTCCTGATTGCCAACGCCAACCTGGTGGGCCACTGGTCGCACTGGGAGCACTTCCGCGAGCTGGAGCGCGCCGGGCTGATGATGTACGGCCAGATGACCGCCGGCAGTTGGATCTACATCGGCACGCAAGGCATCATTCAGGGTACGTTTGAAACCTTCGCCGCCGCCGGCCAGCGCCACTTCGGCGGCGACCTGCGCGGCAAGTTGATCGCCTCCGGCGGTCTAGGTGGAATGGGCGGCGCCCAACCGCTGGCCGCCACTATGAACGGCGCCTGCTTCCTCGGCATCGAAGTTGACCCCGCGCGCATCAAGCGCCGCGTCAAAAGCGGCTACTGCGACATCATGGTCAACGACCTCGACGAGGCGCTGCGCATCCTGAAAGAAAAGCTGCGGAAAAAGGAGGCGGTCTCGGTCGGCCTGGTAGGCAACTGCGCCGACGTGATCCCCGCGCTGGCCGAGCGCGGCATCGTCCCCGACCACTACACTTCAACCACCACATGTAAACACTGCGGGCCTGTACCGATTTGGGAGGGATGTCCGCCTGAAGTGCTCGGCTGTCCTTGGTGCTTTAACCGTATTAAGAGGCTGCCAATTCCAAAGGTAATATTCGATGAGTGATCTAGTAGGTCCAGGCAGTAAATACACCGATGAAGATAGGCGCAGAGCTGTAGTCGAATATTGCACAAATGGCGTAATGACGAGGGTATCGGATACAACGGGCATACCTGACACGACCCTAGCTCATTGGAAGAACAAATCGGACTGGTGGGATGAACTAGTTGCGCAGGTTCGCAATGAAATAAACGAGCAAATCCTCGCCCAAAACATGGAAATCGCCGCTAAGGCTGGTGAAAGGGTGCTGGACAGTCTCGAAAACGGCGATGAAAAGCTGGTTTGGGACAAAGCCAGGGATAAGCACGTCATCAAGCGTGTAAAACCCTCAGGAAAGGATGCTGCTGTGATTGGCGGAATCTCTCAAGATAAGGCCAGAGTACAGCTCAATCTACCTACCAGCATTACCAAAACCGCATCTGGCCTAGACGCTATGGTCAAGAAGTTTGAGGCTATTGCAGACTCATACAATGAGCGACAGACGAGAGTAGTCAGTAATCAATAGGTTGCGTGTTGCTTTGCGTACACACCCAATATCATCAGGCTACAGGCCAATGATAGCCCCATACTGTCATAACCTATATTATACGCAGTAGGATATGGGTCCCTTATTGAAGGGTGGGTGGGGGCAAAAACTGTTATAGTGAAAGTAGTAGTG
>JACZYA010000216.1 GCA_022571295.1 Acidobacteriota bacterium
AAGAGAAGAGATGCTTAATTTTTCAGCGACCGATGCAGAAAGCAATATCGGCCCATTCCCTCGACAATGCCAAAAAGCGGAAATAGCGCGGAAACGGCTCAACAGAATCAACAGGTTACAGATCTAGAAATCGAACCCGTATCAGGGAGTCAAGAGGCACCCGGAGCCGAGAAACTGGCTGTGGGCGCCGCCTAGCCCCAGAGGAGAATGTCGATGAACAAACCCTTGTTGGTTCCCATCCTAGTTACCCGAAAGAAAATCTCAAAAGACGAACCCGCGTTCATTGAGGACAGCGAAATAAAAGTTGCTTTTTCTTGTGATGCCTGCGGCAAGGTTCTCAACAAACTGCTCGACGGACGATTGGTGATTGACATTGACCTCAACTCATACCCCCGCGAGTTTCTTGGCAGAGATGACTTACAGAATTTCGTCTACGCTTTGGGCGGTGGCGTCCGTCTCATCCACGCCGGTTGCGATGATGAAAGGCCGGGGGTTCGCGTTTCTGGCCGCGAATGGGCGCAACGCAGTGGTGGGGTCGGAATCAGACCACGTTTCAG
This sequence comes from Acidobacteriota bacterium, assembly GCA_022571295.1. Taxonomy (GTDB): domain Bacteria; phylum Acidobacteriota; class Terriglobia; order Acidiferrales; family 2-02-FULL-67-57; genus JACZYA01. The sequence goes on from JACZYA010000216.1 coordinate 558, forward strand.
CCGCAGCAGCAAAGAAGACAAGAAATCCGTCAACTGAAGGATGATGTGAATAGTAACGACATCCTGACCGTTGCTGAGGTCGCCACCGAACTGCGTTGCTCGAAAGCTCACGTCTACAAGGCTATCCGGGGCAGAGTGGCGGGCGTGTCCAAGCTGCCCGCGATCTCGATGGGGCGGAGAAGGCTGGTCCGCCGCACAACCTTGGAAGCCTGGAAAACGGCCAATGAAGGACAGACTCCCGGTGGTATGATGCCGCCGCCAGAAGTCAACGCCGTTAGACGCATGGAGGGAGGAAACCATGCGTAGACGGTTTCAGAAAGGAAGTCTCAGCAAAGTAGGTGGTTCTTGGATTGCCCAATGGTGGGAAGACGGTCATCGCCGGAAGCGGACACTTGGCCGGATGACAAAGGCTCAAGCGCAAGCGGAACTGGCAGCGATTCTGGTACCTGTCAACAACCCGCAGGGAGTGCCTTCCGAGACATGCACCTTCGGCGAGTTCATGCAGCAGACGTACCTCCCGTTCTACCGGCGCAAGTGGAAGGACTCGACGGCGGCGACCAACCAAGACCGAATCCGCTACCATCTCGTATCGGAGTTCGGGGAAAGGAGGTTAGGAAGTTTGACACGCGATGAGCTACAGAGCTTCTTGGACCGAAAGGCTGAGGCTGGGTTGTCCTTCAGCACAGTCGATCACTTGCGTTGGGACCTGAAGCAAATCTTCAACATGGCTGTTGTGGAGGGGTATCTGACGAAGAACCCCGCTGCGCTGCTGTTCACGCCCCGCGAGGCTCATCGCGCTGCCAAGCGTCAACTGGGTTGGGACGAGGTGAGGTTAGTCTTCGCAGTTCTCGATCTACGAGAGTTGCTGGTCTGCATGCTGGCGATTGTTGCTGGAATGCGGCCCGGCGAGATTCTCGGTCTCAAGTGGACACACATCAAGCACGACCACATCGAGATCAGGCAGCGGGTGTACAGGGGGAAGGTGGACTCTCCTAAGACACCTCATTCGGTGCGGCAGGTGGCGCTCTCCGAGGGTCTGCGGGACATGGTTGAGAAGTGGAAGCGTGTATCCCTCAGAACCGACGTAGATGCCTGGGTGTTCCCATCTGAAACCCTGAAGACTCCGCTGGCCAAGGAGAACTGCTGGCGGCGAAACATCAGTCCCAACCTGCGGTCAGTCGGACTCGGCTGGGTAAACTTCCAAGTGATGCGGCGCACACACTCTTCACTGATGCGGGAGCTGAACATCGATCCCAAGATCGTGGCCGACCAACTCGGTCACACGCTGGATGTCAACCTCAACGTCTACACGCAATCGGCTCTAGCCGTACGGAAGGAAGCGGTCAACACTCTCGAATCAGCGCTTAATGGAGCCAAATGGAGCAGGCCACTTCCTGCTGTTGTGTAAGTGCTAGAAAAGATGGAGCGGGAGACGGGGATCGAACCCGCGACATCCAGCTTGGGAAGCTGGCGTTCTACCGCTGAACTACTCCCGCTCCGAATGAAATCAGGTACTTGCAATAAACACAAGTATTTATGCGGTCTTCCTGCTGTCTATTAAGTCTTGCTATTCTCTCTGATACCCCATGGTGCGACTGGAAACTGGACACCAAAATGGACACCATGGAATTGGGTTCCAGGGTGAGAAGCTGTTTCTCGGTGCGATGCACGATGCCGGCTCCTTCGAAGATCTGACTCTAGCATGAGCGGAGGTGGGGAGGGAAGGGGGCAAGGCCGGAGGAATTGGACGCTAAATGGACGCTAAGTCTGCTCGCCCCTTCGTTGCCTCGAGTGTCTCAAAACCTGTGATTCGGTACACCTTGGCAGAAAGCCTATTCGGGGATTTTCATGCGGCGGTGCGGGTTTGGAAGCGCGGGTCGGAGCGCGGTTGTTCACGGGGAGGCCTTCTCTTTAGGAGTGAGAACCACAATGCCAATTCTTAAAGTGTTTCGGTCGCCGGCTCGTCCCAGGAAAACAAATTTCCGCATGGAGAATTTCTTCCGTAGTCCGTCAATGCCGCCCAACTCGTGCGGCTCCCACTCCTAAAACCGGATGGTCTCTCCGCGAATCCTTCCTGTCAGCACCAGTTCGAGGCCCAAGGGATCGTGAACCAGCTCGACCAAATTGCCTTTCAACCGGCCGTACTCTCCCGTTCTCCCGCAGATCGGGCAAATCTCCACATCGGCATGATTCGGGTTGGTGTGTTCCACTTCATAGTGGGCGCTGGCAGCAAACCGGAAGAAAGTTCCCTCCACTCCGGTCGCTTTCACTTTCACCCTCTCCAATTTGTGACTTTCAAGAGCGCTGTAGTAGTAGCGCATGTGAAAGGCATGCGCATGCTGCAGAGGCTTGTGCCGGGAGACTTCCCAAGGCTGGAGGTGCTCCAGGCGAACCTCAAAATCACACCCTTCAGAATTGGAGAAGGGGCCGTAAAATTCGCGCAGGTGCATGGCTTTTCGCAGGTTTTCCGTCACCAGCTTCACCGCCGCCGCGTAGGACGGCGCCAAGGAAGTGTCTAGGTAGAACCAGACGTTCGGATAGCGCGGCATTGCCGGGTCAAATATCGACTTGGGCGGAAGATAAAATGTGGCCGTATCGTCCAACTGTTTCTGGCTCCCAGTAACAGTTCCGAGTACCTGTGATCCCAAACTGAGAGGACTCAGGATCGCAACAGAAAAGACAAAAAGTAAGCAAGCCGGAACAGCCCACCGGGCTTTGCTTTTTCCCCCGTGCCTCACGTGATTGGCTGATATGAGCGTCAACATCAAAATTTCCTTGACCGCTCCTTGGGCCGGCGCTCTGATAACCACTCGCCGCGCCGACATGGCCAAGCAAGCAACGCCTCCTGCACCAGGACGACAAAGACGGCTACCAGAAACGCCGGGGATGCCGGTATGGCGTGCGTCGGTGCAAACCCCATAGCTCTCCTCCTTCGGTTAAGTGGCCCGGCGTTGGTCCAATCCTGAAAGTGGCAGGCAGCCATCCTAGGCCGCGTCCGCAGGCAAGTCAACGCGAAGGGGCGAGGCACGCGGCTCCGCCGCGCTTAGAGGGGTAGCTGAAATCGTGGCGGGTACCTGTCCATTTCTACTTTGAACACTGCGGCAAGTACAACTTCGCTGGTCTGACAGATAACCGAGAACTGAGGTTGCGTTCATCTCCTATCTTCTTCTGAGCTTGGTA
>JACZYA010000217.1 GCA_022571295.1 Acidobacteriota bacterium
TCAGGATTCTGCGCATGCTCAAGTTTGGCCGATACTCAGAGGCATTCCGACTACTTGGACGAGTCGTGCACGACAAGCGCCAGGAGCTTGCTGCAGCCTTCACGATTCTAGTTGCATTACTGATTATAGCCGCCACCCTAATGTACGAAGCCGAACATGTAGCACAACCGGACGAGTTTCGGAGCATTCCAGCGGCAATGTGGTGGGCGATCGTTACGCTTACAACCGTTGGGTACGGAGATGTCTTTCCTGTAACGGACACGGGAAGGATGCTTGGAGCAATAATCGCAGTTCTTGGTATAGGTATGGTTGCTTTGCCGACTGCGATCATTGGAGCGGGATTCGTTGCGACTTTCCAAACCCAGAAGGCTGCACCTCCGCTCTGCCCGCATTGCGGAAAGACAATCGAGGCGTTCGATTGAACACTTTTGTGCATTCGTTAGGATTCCCGAACTTTCTCCAGATGGAATGGTGCCCTGTCGATTTCGGATTCGGGAACGTGTTCTGTGGGCTACAAGTATCTCCCGGCTAATTTTTGCGGGAAACATCTGTGACCGTGACCCAGCAGTTACAAACAGCTACCCCTTTGCGTTGACTTGCCTACGGGTGGGGCGTAGGATTGCGGGCATCGCGGGGGGCGATAGAGGAACTATTCCCAGTACCGGAGGAGAAGGACTAGGTACCGATGTTCCTCAGCGGAGGGCACAATCTGCTCCCTTCGTCGGCATTTCAGCAAATATTGGTGCCACGTTCCTTGCATTAGCTTCATTCACAAGGGGCCCAGCCAAGCCCTGAGCGAGCTGCTTTCTTAGGGTAGCGTTCTGCTCCTCTAGCTCTGCAATACGCTGTTGAAGTTCTTGAATCGTCGGTGCCATTTCCACGTGCGTAAACCGTGGCGTGATGTGTTGGTTGCAGTTAGGGCTCCACGCCTTCACGTGGAAGACCAAAACCCGTTCAGGCCGTTCTTTGTAATCCGGGTCGACAACTTTCGCCAACAAGTCCGAATTATCTTCAACGAATTCTGCAGTTCCCCAGATCTTAACGCGGCGCCGGTTCGGATAGTCCATGAGGAAGATGAACGCCTTGTTGTTTTCACTCAGATATCCTAGCGAGATGTATTGGGCGTTCCCTGTATAGTCTGCCAACGCGAGCGTGTGTTCGTCGAGCACCTTGAGGAACCCTTTCGGTCCGCCCCGGTGCTGGATGTAGGGTTGCCCGCCGGCGTTTGCCGTGCCCAAGTACAGGGAATCCCGTTCGGCGATGAACTCTGCGAGTTCGGGCGTCACCGTGTCCTGCCAGGGACCACGATTGCCCTGCTTTTCCATCTTGGCGTAGGAGACGCGTGAGCCGCGCTTCTCTTGAGCTGCCTTGACCGTAGGGGTGAAAGCGATGGCGCTAATTGGCTGTCTCACGTTTGTTTCTCCTTACCAGGGAATCCCTCCACTCTACGGTAATTAGATGTGTACGCATCTATGTGGTCGCAACGGATTTAAGGCTTCCGGAACTCCAGCGAAATCAACCGTTACCCTTGAACCCGAGTTCTAGACTGCAACTGGGCTGGATCAGCAACCCAACAAGGGTTCAGTTCGCCCCTGTCCACTTCCCGTTTGTTGAACAATTCTTTGACTTGCTAGTAAGAGCAGCTATGATAGCGTCCTCTCTGGGGGGGGCGTCATGAGTAACCTTGAAGCGCTAGGCTTGCCCTCTCCCCTTATCTCGCCTGATCGAAGGAGGGTAGATCCATGCATAACCGGAAAACCATAAGTTGGGACACACTTTACCTTGGCGTAATCCTTGTTCTTGCCATCGGTTCAATTCCATTGCCTATGAGTGCTAGTGACACTCCTGCACTGACAGGTAATCCGAATCGCAAGGTTGCGTATCGTTCGGTCCAGGTCGACGGCCTGGACATCTTCTATCGCGAGGCCGGACCCAAGGACGCCCCGACCATCCTGCTTCTCCACGGCTTCCCTACGTCGTCGCACATGTTCCGCAACCTCATGCCGGCCTTGGCTGACCGTTTCCACCTGGTCGCGCCGGACTACCCCGGCTACGGGAACAGTTCGATGCCCACAGTCGATGAGTTCGACTACACCTTCGATCGATTGGCGGAGGTGATGGAGGGCTTCATCCAGAAACTGGGTCTAAAGAAGTATAGCCTGTACCTCATGGACTACGGCGCGCCCGTGGGCTATCGCTTGGCATTCAACCACCCGGAGAGGGTCGAGGCACTGATCGTTCAGAACGGCAACGCCTATGAGGAGGGTCTGCGGGAATTCTGGAAGCCGCTCAAGGCCTATTGGAAAGAGCGTACAGAAGAGAACGCAGCCGAGTTGAAGAAGTTCCTGGTGCTCGACGTCACCAAGTGGCAGTACACGCACGGGACGCGAAATCCTGAGGCGATCAGTCCGGATAATTGGCTGATTGACCAGTATCTGCTGGATCGTCCGGGCAACGTTGACATCCAACTGGCGCTTTTCTACAGCTACGGCTCAAACCCGCCGCTCTACCCGGAGTGGCAAGCCTACTTCCGGGAGCATCAACCGCCTACATTGATTGTCTGGGGCAAGAACGACTTCATCTTTCCGGCGGAAGGTGCTCACCCGTACCTACGCGATCTGAAGAATATCGAGTTTCACTTGCTCAATACCGGCCATTTCGCGCTGGAAGAGGATGGCGATGTGATCGCTGATCTTATCCGTCGCTTCCTGACAACTCGGCTCCGGGGCGACGACTAACCTCGAGAGGTCTCGTGAAGCCACCTCCGGCGGCGAGCCTTCTGTTACGGAGAGGACAAAGCTATGATGAAGCTACTCTCGGTGAATGTTTCGCTGCCCAAGGAAGTTCCCTATAAGGGCAAGGCCATAAGGACAGGGATCTTCAAGGAGGCAGTGCAGGACCGGGTCAAGCTGCGCAGTTTGAATCTGGACGGGGACGGGCAGGCCGATCTGGTCGGACATGGGGGAATCCACAAGGCGGTCCACGTCTACTCCATCGAGAACTACGACCACTGGAAGCGCGAGCTGGGCCGGGATGATTTCAGCTACGGACAGTTCGGTGAGAACTTCACCGTCGAGGGGATGCTGGAGGACAAGGTCCATGTGGGCGACGTCTTTCGGGTCGGCACCGCCCTGGTCGAAGTCACCCAACCCCGCGTGCCGTGCTCCAAGCTGGCCATGAAGATGGGAATGCCGGAATTCCTGAAAGTGTTTATGCCCAGTGAGCGGGTGGGTTTTTACTTCCGCGTCCTGGAAGAGGGCGAGGTGGGGGCGGGGGATGCCCTAGAGCGGGTGAAGGTCGGCCCGGAGCAGATGACCGTACGGGAGATGTTCCACTTGCTTTACTTTGCCAAGCAGAAACTGGAAGGCGCCCGGAAGGCCCTCCGCATCCCTGCGATGTCGCCCGGCTGGCGCGGCGCTTTTGAGCAGATTGTTGGCAAAGCTCAGACGGGCCCAGCCGAAGCAGTCGACTGCTGCTCGGGGCAATAAGGGCGCTCACTCACGGTTGGCTAACTGAGGATGGTGGGGGTGGCGCGGTGGCCACCGATTATTTCCGGGACAAGACCACGGACAAGCTCGTTGGAGCCTTCACTCCGGTCATTGAAGAAGCAATGGATGAGGTCGGTGTCACGCGGCAATACAACCAGCTTGTCGGGCGCGCGCGGGCCATCCCTTTCCTGAAGAGTGAGCTTCTGGATATCAACGAATATGTTGTCAGCAAGGCCCT
>JACZYA010000072.1 GCA_022571295.1 Acidobacteriota bacterium
CGCCGGGCAAGCCCAGGTTCACCGAGTCGATGCCGAGCTCTTCCATCAGGTGCAGGATTTCGATTTTGTCTTCAATCGAAGGGTCGCGGACAGAGGGCGACTGGAGGCCGTCGCGCAGGCTCTCGTCGTCCAGCATGTAGCGACGGCCCGGCGGCAGCTCCGGCCCGCCCTGGACGTTCCAGTCAAAAACCAGTTCTTGGTTGGCGGAGGCCATGGGCGCTCCCTAATAGCGCAGGGTGTAGGAACGAGGCAGCTCGGAGGTGTCCGGGCGGTAGAGGGTGCGGCAGCGCTCGCAGCGGTAGAGCTCGGCCCCCCGGCCCACCATGCGCTCGACCTCGCGGGGGTAGTCGTACCAGCGCTTCAAGTGCCCGAAACAGAGCTTGCCTTTGGGGCTCTTCTCATCGCAGGCCCGCTGGCGGAGTTTGCGGGTCTTGAGCTTGGGTTGAGTTTGAGCGGGCGCAGGCGCGTCAGCCATCGGGATTCAACTCCCCAGCGAGATTTCCTACGCCGGGATTATACCTAAAACTCTGTCAGGCAGCTACTCGGGGAAGCTCAGGCAGGCGGCGGCGGGGGGAGTGGAGCGGGGTTTTGCGAGCCGATTGCCTCGGGCTTGGTCGCGACGCCTCGGATAAGTGGATGCAGCTTGCCCATAAATCCCGGCAAAGTAGCTCGGTTGAACCTGTCAATGCAAAAACCAGCAGCTCGAATTGCACTTTCGGTGTCGCGATTTAAGTTGCACCCACACCCCACGACCTTGTTCATGCCGTTCAGCCGATCCTGCCACTTGCGGACTTTCGGGTCAGGTGAGGCTACATGTTCGAGGAAGTGGCACCGTCCGCCGGATCGCAGGACGCGGAGCGCCTCAGTGAGAACTGTACTGACGTCCTCGACAGTGCACAGGACGAGCGTGATGACCACCGCATCGAACCGCTCGTCTTCGAAAGGTAGTCGTTCGCCAGCTTGCTGTGTCAGTGTGATGGTTCGCCCCGCCTCCTTCGCTCGCTGCTCGGCCCGTGGTTGCATGGCGGCCGATGGTTCGACCGCGGTAAGCAAGCGAACGTCGTCTGGGTAGTATGGCAGGTTGGCCCCCGTGCCTAGACCGATTTCCAGCACAACGCCGGATACTCCATTCAGCACCAGAGCGCGTTGCTCGCCCATTTCTGGCGTCTCAAGTTTGTCCAGGAGCCAAGGAAAGATTTTCTCCGCGTAAAAGCCCATCGGTGATCCTCTCAGACGGAGTTTACGCCGGCCATCCTATCATACGGTCTCCAGCGGAGAGCCTGCCCCGTCCTGGACCTGGCAGCAATCCTTGACAGCCCAGGGGGTCTATGCAAGAAATGAAGGCATACCCAGAGTGGGTAAATCCGAAACGAGGATTGCAGTTTTGAGATGGGGGGCTTCTATGAGGAAATGTCTATTGTGTGCTTTCGCGGTTCTCTTTGTAGTCAGTCTCAGCCTTGCCGGAGGAACGGCGAGCGAGGAAAAAACCTGGACGGGTTGGATCACCGATACATCCTGCGGAGCGCGAGGCAACAACGCCGGGCACGCTGCGTGCGCGAAGCGATGCGTGGGCCGAGGTGAGAAATATGCTCTCTATACGTCGGAGGGAGAGCTCTATGTAGTGGAACCGCAGGAGAAGGTCACCGACTACGCAGCCCAAGAGGTGAAAGTGAAAGGAACGTTGGAGGGGAAGACCATCAAGATCATATCGATTGAAAAGGCTGGCGACTAGAGATAGGGCAAGCATTCCAGCGGCAGTTGCTGTTGCTCAAGGAAAACTGTCTTAGCGGTCTACTCCGGAAAGTTCATGCCTGCGGCAGGCCCGCCGTGGCGGGCAGGCAGGCGGCGGAGGGGTTGGGGGAGCGGGGGTCGGAGGGCGGAGGCTGTCAAACCTGGCTACGTCCCGACTCGATCTCTCACTACCTTGAGCAGTTCATCTGCGGATGGTAGGGATCAAAAAACCCGGCTCCGACGTGAGCAAGCCAAGCGGGGGAATCGTTTCAAACGATCCCAAGGCAGCCACCGAAACGCAAGGATTTCTACTGCTCCAACAGATATTCCTGCAACCGATTAAAACCGCTCTCACTCATCCTCATAAACTCAACCCCAACTCCGTGGCCCTCTACCACACGTCGAATCCGGGCATCGCAGGGGATCGGGCCAAAGCCGTTCAACCATAATTTGACTGAAACCCGTTGACCCAAAGGGAGGGAACGATGGAGTTCAATAAACGCCCCGACCGGACTGATATCCCGCACGCGGCTTAGCCTGCGCGGGAGTCCCACTCGGCGCTGATTCACTCGTGGGAATTCCGCCAGCATGGTTTGCTTCGGTTTGATTCGAGAGAACGGCGCGCGGCGCTCACTACTGGCCTGCGGGGGCATAACACTCCAGTAAGCGCACAGAAGCCTGACCCCGGCTCCATTGATTTGAAGAAACTCAACTCCCATCCCGCGCAACGCTTCCACACGACGAACCACTGCTTCAAGCCTGACCAAATTTTCCACGTCCACCCAGAATGTGACCGAAAGTTTCTGTCCGGGAAGTGGAGGACGCTCGCTTTCAATGAAGGCGCCGGTGAAGCTAATGTCCCGGACGCGCCCGAGATAATTCTGCGCGTGAGCCAACAAGGGCCGGTTGGGACGTATCCGCAAGTGGGACCGGCGAAGGTCCGCTGGCCATTCCGACCCCATGGCCATATCCGCAAAGCCGTTTTCCAGTATTGCCTTCTGCGCAACCTTGGAGACCCGAAAGCGCACAACCATCTTGGCTGGAATCTCCAGAGCCTCACCGTTGCGCGGATTGCGGCCACGGCGAGCCTTGCGGGGCACCTTGCGGATTCTTCCGAAGCCGGGAAGATTGAACATCCCCTTGGCCTCGACTTCCGTGACGGCAACGTTCAACAACTGGTCCAAGAGTGCCACGACTTTCTTTCTGGGAATGCCGCACTTCTGTGAAAGGTGCTGCAGCAGATGGCGCTTTTTCATCTCTTTGGTATGCACACCCCCCCGTGCATTACTTTGGCAAAATCTAACTGGTTCGTCCTCAGCAAACAGATGGACTGACTGGAGACGCAATACATAGTCCAGCTAGCCGCGTTTGTCAATCACGCCCGTCTTTCTCGACAAGTAATCGCTCAGTTGATTTCAGGAAGTAGCACTCTTGTGATCGCTTGCAGGCCGCGCCCGCAGGCAAGTCAACGCGGAGGGCTACGATGGGAAGTTCAGGTCTGCCTGCCGCCTGCCCGCCTAGGGCGGGCAGGCGGGCGGCGGTGAGTGCTACAATCTCCGGGAGGCAGGCCAAGGACATCAACATGTATAGCAGAAATACAAAGGTGACGAGGTTCCGCAAGCAGCAGCAAGACGAGGAAAATGATCAGGCCGTACAGAGAAACAGACCTGGGTGAACTGCTCGAGGCGTGGTACGCGGCGTCTTTGGTTGGCCATCCATTCCTCGACGAGGAGTTTTTCCGCCGGGAACGGAATAGGATCCGCGAAGTCTACCTGCCAAAGGCCGAAACGTGGGTCTTCGAGCAGGATGGAGTGGTGGTGAGTTTTATTTCGCTGATCGAGAATGAAGTCGGGGCGATTTTCGTCGACTCGAATTACCAAGGCAGGGGAATCGGGCGCGCGTTGATGGACCACGCAAGGAGCATTCGAGATTTACTGGAGCTGGATGTGTTCAAGGACAACAAAGTGGGAAGGGAATTCTATGAAAAGTGCGGCTTCCACCAGGTCAAAGAGCATTTACATGAAGAAACCGGTTTTATGCAGCTGAGGCTCAGGCTAATCCGCTGATGTGCTTATGGACCTCGTACTCACGGAGAGCCTCCTGTGCAACTCCGGCCTCCCCGGAGGCCGGCAGCACGCTCCGGGAAGTTCATGCCTGGCCTACCCTGCCTGCGGTAGGCAGGCGCAGGCAGGCGGCGGAGGAGATTAGCGTAGCGTGGATCGCCGCGCAAAGCAGTCCTCAACAAAGTCTTCGAGGATTGCGTTGAACCGATCGGTTTCGTCCGCGAAGATTACGTGCCCGGACTCCGGGAACAATTCCACCCGCGCCGACGGCAGCCTCGTCTTCAGCATCTCGCCCTGGCTCTCCAGCGACTTGGTGATGGTGTAGAGCACCGGCTTGTCCAGCTTTTCCAGCACCGGCCGCCAGTCCCGCCCCATGTACCCCGCCAGGAGTGCGATGGCCGTATTGGTTGGCACCTTGAGCGAGGCCGCCCTGACTTTCTCGATGTACTCCTCGGGCTGGGGCTGCTTGAAGGCAATGGGGAGAAACTGGTCGAACATTTTTCGGCGGTCGGTGTTAAGCATCTTAACGAACCAGATAAACTGCTCGATATCCAGGAACTGAGAAATCGGCTGGTCCACCAGAACCACCCCGCGGAGCTTTTCCGTTCCGAACTGGTCCACGTAAGTCAGCACCTCCGGCACGCCCATCGAGAAGCCCACCAACACTGCCGGCGGCAACTGTAAGTGTTCCATCAGTTCCTTCACGTCCTGTGCTCGTCGCTCGGGATAATGGCCCTCCGTGACCTGCTCTGACTCGCCCTGCGAGCGTGGGTCAAGTGCCACCACGCGGTACTTCTTTGAGAAATGCCGAATCTGTGGCTCCCAGATCCATGCCGGGTTCATCCAGCCCGGTACGAACACGATGGGCGGGCCGCTCCCGGCCTCCAGGTAGTGCAGCCGTACCCCGTCACTGGTGGTAAAGTATCCGCTCTTGGCCTCCGGGTTCGCAGATGCGCCGGACACGGACGCCAACAACAACGCGGAAACCAGCCAATACAATGTCCTCATGTTCACTTTCCTCCCGGAGTCTGCACCGTTCTCAACGACTCATAGCCTGCTTGAAAGAGATGGACCACAGAGTTGAAGTTCCAGTGCCACGCGACCCGCCTTAAGGCGAACCAACCAGCCAGTAAACCAACTATCTGATAAGTAAGTCAACTACTCCGGGAAGTTCGGGCGGCGGAGGAGGGCTTGGAAGCGGGGGGTGGAGCGCAGGACAGCGAGCAGGCGGGGTTACTGCTCCTCTTGTTCTTTGTACAATCTAGTGAAGCGCTGACCGAGGGCAAGCAACTCCTCTTCACTCAGCTCCGCCTCAATACGGGGAAACAGTTTGTCTTCCTCCAGCCGGACATGTTCATGGAGCAATTTGCCAAGCGCGATCACTTCCGCGCCCGCTGGTTGTTTCGACGAAAGAAGTGTCTCTAGTTGCTCCATTCTTGCGCGTATCTGGGCGTGCTGCATCAACATCTGCATCACGGTAGAATCTTCATTCAACTGTGTGTGCCACGAGTAGGCGGGCAATAGTATTTCTTCCTCCTCTTGAAAGTGCTTTCGCCCCGTCATTTTCCAGTGCTGGAGCAGAGTGTGTCCTGCTGTTTCCAGAGCAGCCGAGCGCTCCGGCTCGGGGGCCTCCTCAGCACGCCGGATACTCAGAGTCTGAACGAGGGCATGATGGTGGTGTTCGCTGAGCGGGTGGAGGCTCCGATGTCGCTTCATGCTACCTTTCTTTCCGGGCCTCCGACGTGGCTTGCTTCAATAGCAACAGCAACAATATCACAGGAGTCTTGGCGCTAATGCTGTGCTGAAGGTTGGCAGGCATATGCACCCAGGTTCCGGCGTGAGCTTCCATCGAGTCCTGCCCCAAAGTCAGGCGCGCTTCCCCTTGGAGGAAATGGAGGATGGCGGGCATCGAAGCCGTGTGCTCTGAGAGTTCTTGACCAGCATCAAAGCCAAACAGAATCACCTTGACCTGCTCATCGGCGTAGAGCGTACGGGTGAGTATACCGTCCGGGGGAATCTCCACCTGAGAGGGAAGGTCGGTTATGCAAGTGTAGTTGGTTTTCATTGGGAACACATCCTGAATCAAACTGCCCAGCAGGCATCCTAGGCCCCGCCCGCAGGCAAGTCAACGCGCGCCAAGCCTACGGTGCTTGCCCCGCTTTCTTTACGGGGGGAAGTTCATGCTTGCCTACCGCAGGTAGGCCTGCCCCGCCGTCGTCGGGGCCTGCCTGCCCTGCCTGTGGCAGGCAGGCGCAGGCGGGCGGCGGAGGAACGATTGGAAGCGGGGGTCGGAGCGCCTCAGGGGAAGCAGCTTAGGCTTCTCTGCGGCGCCGAACCGCATCGGCAAGAACGCAAAGAATCTCATACATCATGGTGGCGCCGACCAGGGCCGTATTGCCAGTGGGATCAAATGGCGGCGAGACTTCGACGACATCGCCACCGACAAGATCGACTCCTTGCAGGCCTCGCAGCAGCGCTTGGGCTTCAACCGTTGTAAGGCCGCCGACTTCCGGGGTACCGGTTCCGGGGGCAAACGCCGGGTCCAGTCCGTCGATATCGAAGGAGACGTAGGTCGGGCCGTCGCCCACAACACGCCGTATTTCAGCGATCACGGCCTTGACCCCCATACCCGTGAACTCCTCCATGAAGACGACCCGCATCCCGGAGTCGCGTGAGAAAGTCCAGCCCTCTTCGGTGTTCTGCGCTCCGCGAATCCCAATCTGAATGGTGCGTTTGGGATCGAGAACGCCGGCTTCCACAGCCCGCCGGAACGGTGCCCCATGGGTGAACTTCGATCCCAAGAACTCATCCCACGTGTCCGTGTGAGCGTCGATTTGAACCAAGCCGACTGGACGCTCTTCCCCGATCGCCTGCAGAATCGGGAACGCGATGGAATGGTCACCCCCGGCACTCAGCGGGACCGCACCCGCGGCCCGGACCTTCCGGTAGAAGCCAGCAATATCCTGGACGGTGGCACTTAAATCGTAGACGCGCGGCAATGGCACATCGCCCAGGTCGCCCACCCGGCAGAGCTTGTAAGGATTGATTTTTGAAACTGGATGGATGGCCCGCATGAGGCTTGACATATTCCTTATCTCGCGCGGGCCATGGCGAGCACCGGGACGGTTCGTAACTGCAGCGTCAAAGGGCACGCCGATCATGGCAATGTCCACTTCGGCGGCATCGCCCACCTGCGCAGCGCGCATGAAGGTCGGCAGGCCGGTGTAACGCGGCGCCGCCATCGCATCAAGTTTATCTTTCCTGAAAACCACGAGCTGTCAGCTCCCTCGCGCATCCACGGCTGCGATCGCTTATGGCGCGCGGTCGGGGTCCAGATGGGATTTGGGTAGTTAGACCTTTAGCTTAAGTCGCTCCCGCTGGCAAGTCAACGCGAAGGGCCTACTCCGGGAAGTTCATGCGGCGGAATACCGTAGGAAATCAAGGAAAACAATCGAGTCTCTGGCCGCCATGTCCGCACCGAGTTGAGGTGCTTCATGAGAGGTGTACATGTATGCCCAACTACTCTTTCGGCGCTACGCGCGCGACCACTGCTCCCACGATCTCGCCCGCTTGCCAACCATCCTTCTTGAACTGAGGAAACAGCGGATCAGGCTCCCCCTTGGGTTCACCGTGGCAGGGAAGGCAGGCTTGTGTAGCCTTGATCGGCTCGGCGTAATAGTAGGCCTCGGAGGTCAATCGTTCGGTGGTAGGCACTCCCGTTTTAATTTCCTTGAGTAAATCCAGGGCGACGGAGTCGCCGAGGTTGTGGGGATTGCGAGGTTCTTCCACGACCATCTTCACCCAGGCGCGGCCTTCCGTCGCCCCGGGGACCACCCCGGAGAAAATCCGGTCGGCGACCGCAGCTGGCAGGATCTCGTTCTTGGCTAGCCACCGCTTGTAGATCATGTCAACTCCCGGCACCGGAGATTGAGTGCGGTTGTAGTGCTCCCCGATGACAGCGCGCGTCTGGAGCTCCAATCTGACCAGTAGAGAGGCCAGTTCTTGGTCTCCCCGCTTATCCACGTCGGTCATCGCTTGTGGTTCAGGACGCAAAGGGGCGTGGCGGGGGGAGAGGACGATAGCGGCCAGGAATCCCGCTGCAGCGATGAACAGGACGAGACCCAGGGTGAGGACTACCCTTTGTTTCATAACGATTCCTCCCTTCGTCTCAAATTGTCTGTGGGGTTTGAATCCACACTTAGCAGGCATCCTAGGCCCCGCCCGCAGAGAAATCAACGCGATTTCAGGTTCCAGCGGAAAGCCAGGGAGTAGCGGGACTCTCCTCCACGGAACTGGAAGGACCCACAGGGTCCAGACCCTACCAAGCCAACGGAAGTGCAGATGGACGTGTCCCGGATGGGGCGGGAGCCGAAGTCGCGCTCCGTCAGCAGAACCCGTTGCGTCTCAAAGCTCAACGCGAACTGTCCGCCTGCCAGCCGGAACAGGTCAAATCCCCGCACCCGACGATACCGATCGGTAAAAAGGGGGGAACGGGAGTAGAAGCTGGTCAGGGTCTTGGCGGTCAGGGCATAGAGGCGCGGATTGTGTTGCATGGCGAAGGTACGGTGGAACTTTTGATGCAGCCGCTCCCAGGCTTCCAAGTCCGGCTCGCCCGTCATGGTGAACAGCACTCGGTTAGCAGATTTGGGGTGCGGGTTCGCTGCCAGCGAGATCGTGGGTTCACTCGGCTGGTAGAAAACCGTAAAGCTCTCGCAAACGAAGCACGGAGCCTTGCGGGCAAGCATCAAGGGCCGATCTTGCGCGGTGGCTGTGAGTGCGCACAAGGAAAGGAGGAGCGGAAGGGCCAGCCGGTGGCTCATATACCCTCTCTCCCGTGGCCCGCTGCCGGAGGTCGGTCAATGCGCTCGACAGATGGAGCCCACGTGTAACTCCGAGGCTAGCGCCGTGGCAGGTGTGTTGTCAACTCGCCCCTGACAATACCTACTCCGGGGAAGTGCATCCGGTGGAGGAGGGATTGGAAGCTGAGGACGGAGTGGGCAGCCTGCATTTGCCTCACCGGGCCAAGCAGTCCACCTGGCGCAGTTCTATCAAATCATCTCACTGAGCAATTCCGGTCGCGGCTGTGGGATGACTACCTTGTTGGTAAGTAACCCTTTTGCAGACACGACGGCAGCACCGGCTTCCACAGCGCTGCGCACGGCGGCCACGCTGCCTGTCAGGCTGACGAAGGCTTTGCCTCCCAGCGCCATCGCAAGGCGAATCTCAAGCAGATTGACGTGGGCCGCCTTCACAGCGGCATCGGCGGCCTCAATCAAAGAAGCTACCGAAAAAGATTCGATAATGCCCAAGGCTTCCAGCGTTTCCACTTTGTTGATGCCGCTGAGGGCCGGAAAGATCGACTCGTGCACGCTGGGAATGACGAACGTTCCGATTATCGAGAAATCTCCCGTCTCGCAGCCAGTTGCTACGCTGGCTTGGACAGCGGCGACATCTCCTCTGATCAGAACCATGTATTTGCCGGAGCAGATGCTCCTTGCCAGCAACAGTTCTACCTCTGCGGCCTTGAGCATGGCATCGCACACCTCGAATCCGGCGGCAATGCTACCCAATTCAATTAACCCAATAGAGTTCTTTTTCATTGCAAGCACCCTTTCCTCGATGTTGTATGCGTTCCGTCGCCGACCTCATGCCTCGATTTCAATCAGACTGTCCGACACGACTTTGACGGTGCCGTCTATGCTGGCGTGAATATTGGCCCCGAGTTCCGACGACTCGACAGCAGCAATCAGAGCGCCCCGCTGGACTTTTTCTCCTTGCCGGACGACAGGCGCGGCCGGCTTCCCCGCGTGTTGTAAAAGCTTGATTCTCACGGTTGCAGGAGCATATTCCTGACTATCAAAAGGAGCTTCGCACTCGTAGGCTTCCACTTTCAGACGCTTCCGCAGCATAGACAAAGGCACCCGACGGTGTTCCTTCATGGGATGGACGCGCACCTTTTTCTCTTGGACAAACTTTATTCCCGCAGACCGCATGTCCACCTTTGCCTGATCGCATGCTTCTTTGGGGAACAGGTCCACGGGACAGGCGTAGAGCGTACACAACCCGCAGGCGCAACAGAGTTCGGCCGATTGGTTCCAAATATCTGCTCCGGTTGCCGTGAAACTCAGGCTCCGCATGACCTTATGCGGCTCGACTTCATACCCCAGCAAGTAGCGCGGGCAAAATTCGGTGCAGTAGTTGCACTGGTCGCAGGCAGACTTGCCGATGCGGTTCATGCTCTCCAGGGGCCGATCTTTGCGGACCACCAAGTAGTGGCTGCGGGGCAGGACAATCAAGCCGGCAGTGGTCTTGGTCACTACATCATCAAGATCGAACGAAAGCGTCCCCATCATCAGCCCGCTGACAAAGAGGGCGAATTCAGGAACGGTTGTGCCGCCCGCCAGGGCTAGGACATCCCGGAACGGTGTGCCAATCGGAACCCACAATGATTTTGGTTCTCCCACCTCGCCGGTCACCGAGAGGAATTTTCGGATAACGGGAACATTGCGATCCGCCCGGTGGACGTTGTAGAGCGTTTCCACGTTGTTGACCACGCAACCCACTTGCAGGGGAATCCCGGCCGGGGGAATCAGCCGTCCGGTGGCGGTGTAGACCAGCTCGTACTCGTCGCCGGAAGGGTAGAAATCACCGAGAAACACCATGTCGATTGGCGCAGAACCGACGTGAGACCCAATAGCTTCGACCGCCGCGACGTTTTTCTCCTTCAGACCAAATTTTCCGCGGCGTGCGCCCGTGGCCCTCATCATGAGTCTCATTCCGGAGATAATCTCTGACGGGAAGTTCTTCATGAGCTCGACGTCTTTGTGGACTAGAGGCTCGCATTCCGCGCCGTTGGCGATCATGAACTCAACCTCGGCGTCCGCCTTCACATGGGTAGGGAACCCAGCGCCACCGGCCCCTACAACTCCATGCTGCTTGAGTATTTCCGCAAGCGCCGTCATTGCTTGGTCCCGCTAGCAGAGTTTCTCCCCAGCGATTGGTGGCACAAGATATTCAACGGAGACAATACTCCTCCGCACTGTCCTTAAAGCCGGGAGAGGTACCTGGCCCGCCATCCTAGTCTCCGCCCGCAGGCTAGTCAACGCGAAGGGAACGGGGGTGACATCCAGAGAGGTCTTATCTCCCAATCTTCTTCAGAAGAACCTTCCAACGACCCCACGCTTTCTCACGCGCTTTCTGGTTTGCCTCCGAGGCATTGGGCAGTTCACCGGCGCGCATGAACCCATGCCCGGCGCCTTCGTAGGTCACGGGCTCGAAGGTTCTTCCCACTTCCTTCATCAGCTCTGCGGTTGGGGGCACGGTCGCATTTACGCGTGCATCGCGGCCACCGTAGAAGCCGTACACCGGGGAGTTGATTCTCGCAATGGCGTCTTTGTCATCAGGGCCCCTGCCGTAAAACACGAAGGCCGCCGCCAGATCCGCTCGGTGGGTGGCAAAGCGAAAGCTCTGGCTGCCGCCCCAACAGAATCCCGCCACTGCCACGGCCCCGGTCGAAGCTGGCAGCTTGGCGACATAGTCAACCACTGCGTGCAGGTCGGCGGTCACTTGGTCAGGCGGTAAACGGTAGATGGCTTCGCGGGCGGAGTTTCCATCCGGGAAGTCGCTGGTCTTGCCTCCCCCGGGGCCCAGGCCGGAGAGCAGATCAGGGGCAATGGCAATGTATCCGGCTTCAGCCAACTGGTCGGCGACCCCGCGCACCCAGTCGCTCAAGCCTCGGTTTTCGTGGATGACCACTACGGCGGGCGCCTTGTCTGTGACTTCTGGAAACACCAAGAAGGAGTGGATCACGCGATCACCTTGCTTGACGGCCACCCACTCCTGATGGCGGGGCGACTCCTCCAACCGCTGGCGGGAAGACTGCTGCGCGGATGAGAAAGCAGGAACTAGGACCAGCACGATAGCGATGGCAAAGGCTCTTTTCACGCTTGCCTCCTTGAGGGTTTTCCGCCCTAGAAACTGTTGGCGACCGCGATCTTAGGCTGCGCCCGCAGGCAAGTCAACGCGAGGGGCCTACAGGGAGGGGGCGGTTACTCCTGAGAGCGGGTTCGGGTCGTCTGGATGGATGCGAATAAGAATGCTCCTGCCTGTCTGGATTCGTCTCCTAATTCCGAATGCG
Organism: Acidobacteriota bacterium; assembly: GCA_022571295.1. Taxonomy (GTDB): domain Bacteria; phylum Acidobacteriota; class Terriglobia; order Acidiferrales; family 2-02-FULL-67-57; genus JACZYA01. The sequence goes on from JACZYA010000072.1 coordinate 11,932, forward strand.
AGGAAAAGCATCATCAGCGGGTGAGCCTTCCAGTTGGCGCGGTACCCTCGCCAGACGGCATCCTTATCAGTTACGATTTCTGCGGTTCCACTAACGGTAGGGCCTTCCTTGCTGCCAATAAAGCAGACTACTCGTGGGTTGCGGCGCACTCGCTTCACCTTGTATGAATCGGTCTGGGTAGTGAATTCGATGCGACCCTTGTTCACAACGAGCCAAACTTGTATCTTCTTCAGCTCACCTGATTTCTTGTACGATCCAAACCACTGTTTGTAACGTCTTACAGCCCGCTCAAGTTCCGCTGTCACGTTTCTGAGTTATCCAATTTGGAAAACCGCACCCATCTTAGGCCGCGCGCGCAGGCAAGTCAACGCGCAGCAGATAGGCAAGAGCCTGCGGGTGCTGAGCACCTCTTCCAAACTGTCTTTGCTTCCTAAGTTAAGGGCAGGTGGGATAGCTCTCGGTAAAACCAGGGCTCGGTGTGAAATTATCATTCTAGGGAATTTTGTTCGGGGTACTCGACCGCGACCAAGTAAAGACCTTCGGGGGGGGCGGTGGGGCCGGCCTTAGCTCACCCGTCCTCGCGGAGTGCGCCCTGGATCCTCCGGAGTGTCTCTTTCCTCAGCCGCGCCTCGTCGAGCGTTATCCTCGTCTTCTGCGCGACGATCTTGGCCATGCTCATCACAGGCAGGCCGAACCACCACGGCTCAGTGCGTATCTGGCGCGACAGCAGACGAAAGCCGTAGTGGTGACCTGAACTGTCGCCGAAGATCGTAACGAAAGGAATGGCGTGGAGCATAAGCGTCGGATCACGCCACGCCCAGAGCTTCTGCAAAACGTGCGGCACCGTCACCTCCTCCCAAGCTGCCTGCTCAAATGCCGGCCACGTTCGCCGATGAAACGGCGGCCAGGTGCTCGCTAAATCCGGAATCGGGCGGTGCATGTCGACAACCACGACCATGCCCTCGTCTTCGAGCACTTCAAGCTGCTGCCGAAAGGATTCGATGGGCTCGGTGAGGCCGCCGATGCCGCAGATGCTAGTGATGCAGGCGACTGAGCGTGGCTCGAAGTATCGAAAGTCCGCCAGTCTCGTCCGTCGGCCCAGGAGGTCGCTGGCGTCAGCACGGGCGAACTCGACAGTTCGTTGGCTATCCAAGCACCAGTCCCGACGGTACGCGTCGAGGCTGCTTCTCGCCTCTTGGAGCATCGCCTCGTTAATGTCAATGCCGATCGCCTTCACGCTTACGTCCTCGAATGCGAAGATCCGTAGCATTTCGGCAAGCGACAATCCGGTCCCTGTGCATAGGTCGAGCAGAACCGGGCGACTCATGGGGTGCTCTTTGAACCACCGCTTCAAGAAAGGGGCCACCTCCCAGGCGACTTCTCTCCGCCACCAAACATCCCTGCCGTTTGTCGCCAGAGTGTGCGCGCGTCTGTAACGCGGTGCAATCTTTGTGTACGTGGCGTCGACCGAGCTCTGCGACGGGGCGATGCTGGATTTGCAGTGCCACGTACCCAAGCGCAACTGGAGCCAAGTCGCCGCCAGTCTCATCACGATCAGCGCGATCCGAATGACGAAACTCTCGGCAGGTGAAACGGTTTGCCACCACGGTCGCTGGTTCCGAAGGAGCGCCACGATGGGCACAGGCAAGCCATCGCATTGAAGGCCGGGGGCGTTCCCGCCCACGCCTCCGTTGCCAACTTGGTTCATGGCCTCCATGGAAGCTTTCACTCAGGCTCGGCCTTGCTCTTTTGGAAGAGACTCCGGAACGACTCAATCAGCCCGAGCCCAGAGGTCATGGATTAGATAGCCGACCGCAAGAAAGAAGCCCCCGAACGACATGAAGAACACCAGGAACAGGGAGTCCTCTAGTGGTTGGAGCGTGAGCCAGTAACCAGCAGCCAGAGACATAACGACACCTATGGAATCGGAACCGATAACCCAACGGGCCTTGTGGAATCCGAGGGCGCTCCAAAAGCGGCCGACGGCGGACGCCAGGAAGGCCGCCAGAAAGAAGCAGCCGAATGATATCCGCATACAAAACTCTTGCAAGACGACTTGAGATACCTCCCCCGACAAGTCGGTGGGTAACTTGTCGATTCCAGCATGGAACCCCTGGAGGGCTAGCAGTGCGAAGAGCAGTGCGAGGATGTCATAGAGGAACCAACCGGTCGTCACAGCCCCTCCTGTGGTGGTGTTCGCCACCCGCCAGAACTCCATGACGACATAGATGACGATGGGGCTCAGGATGAAAGGGGTAAGTACCGGGAAATTCTCCTGCGTGGCCAAGGAAAAGATCTTCTCCCAGTTTTCGTACGTCACCAGACGAGCCACGAGGAAGCTGATAACCGAACCGTAAACCACGAGGCTCAGGCCGAGTAGTGCAGTCAGCTCCGCGGAACCTGGATTCCGCCCATTGGTCTCAGTGATGTCGTTCAGAATGATGGGTGACACTTGGTAGAGTGTCACCATGCAAATCATCTCAAAAAGACTACCCCGCCCGTACGGGCGGGCCGGAGTGGAACTGAGCCGGGCCGCTCGCGTCCGGGTGCAGTGGATGGACTACTACCGCGCCCGGGGACGCAACGCGGCCCTGACCTGCCGGCACTTCGGGA
>JACZYA010000073.1 GCA_022571295.1 Acidobacteriota bacterium
GAGGCATTCGTTGCCTGACGTGATGCGCGTATCGGCAATACCGATAAGGCCCTCTTGCACGTTGATCCCCAGACAGAACGTCATGGTCTGCGTTGTCCTTCAGCGAATGCCTCTAGCCCGCATTTCTCACCACCTGACGGCCGAAGCACGCGATAAGCCCGCCATTACTTCGTTGCGCTTGCTCGCCGTGCTCACCGTACTGTCAAGTACGCCTCCGCTCGTCAAGCGGCGCGCGCCTCGTACTGACGGGCCTCTCACGCACTTCGCCTCGCCACGCGGTGAGAAAAGCGGGCTAGGTTTGCAGCTCCGATTCACGTTCAGTCCAACTGGCGGAAGTGCTCGGTGAGGGCATCGGTGAAGGGCTGGAGCTTGCCGGCCAGCACGCCTTCCAGTTGGTGCAAAGTCAGCGAGATCCGATGGTCGGTAACGCGGTTTTGCGGGAAATTGTAGGTGCGGATCTTCTCGCTACGGTCCCCGCTTCGCACCATGCCGCGCCGCTCTTCGGCCTGTTCGGCGTGCTGCTTTTCCCGCTCAATTTCGTAGAGCCTCGATCGCAGCACCTGCATCGCCCTTGCCCTATTCTTGATCTGTGACTTTTCGTCCTGGCAACTGACGACGAGGTTGGTGGGCAGGTGGGTGATGCGAACCGCCGAGTAAGTCGTATTGACCGATTGGCCGCCGGGTCCGGAGGAGCAGAAGGTATCGACACGAATGTCCTTGGGTTCGATCTCGATTTCAACTTCATCGACCTGGGGCATGACGGCTACGGTCACCGCGGAGGTATGAATCCTGCCCTGGGTTTCGGTTTTGGGAACGCGCTGCACGCGGTGCACGCCGCTCTCGTACTTGAGCTTGCTGAAAACTTTCTGCCCCTGGATGGACGCCACCACTTCCTTCAAACCGCCGGCCAGGCTGGGGCTGGTGGAGAGGACTTCGACTTTCCAGCGCTGGGATTCGGCGTAGCGGGAGTACATGCGGAAAAGATCGGCGGCGAAGAGTGAGGCCTCGTCACCACCGGTGCCGGCGCGGATTTCCAGGATGACGTTCTTTTCGTCGTTGGGGTCGGAGGGCAGCAGTAGGACTTTGAGTTCCTGTTCCAGCGCTTCTCGGCGCTTTTCAAGCTCTGCCAACTCTTCCTGGGCCAGGGCCTTCATGTCGGGGTCGTCCAGCAGCGCCTTGGCGTCGGCGACGCCCTTCTCCACCTGTTTCCACTCGCGATACTTTTCGACCAACTCGGAGATTTCCGCTTGCGCCTTGGCGGTTTTCTGGTAGCGGACGCCGTCGGCCAGCACGGCCGGGTCGGCCAACTGCTGGTTGAGTTCCTCAAAGCGGGCTTCGACCTGCTTGAGTTTGTCGAACATGCTGGCGTGCGCCATGGCTCAGCCCGCTCCTGCGGGCGCGGGTTGGGCGGCAGCACGCTCGACTTCAAGCGCGCCGTTTAAGGCGTAGATGGCGACCTCAATCTGGTCGTCGCTGGGCTGCCGGGTGGTGACCGCGCGTTGCAGCCACATGCCGGGGGCGACCGCTGCGCGGAAGAAGCGGCTGCCGCGTCGCTGGCTGGCGGCACGGATGATTTCATAACTCACGCCGACGATGAACGGCAGCAACGCTAGTCGCACGGCAAAGCGCAATAGGAAGCCCTCCACCGGGATGAGCGCGTAGAGCAGCAGACTCACCAGCATCACCACCATCAGGAAGCTGGTGCCGCAGCGGGGATGCTCGGGCGGGAAGGCGCGGGCGTTGGCGACCGTCACCGGCTGTGCGGCCTCCCAGGTGTACACCGTCATGTGCTCGGCGCCGTGGTACTCGAAGGTGCGGCGGATGTCGCGCCAGAGGGAAATCAGGTAGAGGAAACCCAGGAAGAGCAGCAGGCGGACGAGGCCGTCAATGAGGTTAAAGCCCAGCCAGCCGCCGGAGAAGCCCAGCCTTTCGATCTGCGTGGCTACCACCAGCGGCAGGAATTTGTAGAGCAGGATGAAGAAGCCGACCGAGAAAGCCACCTGGAGCCAAAGCAGCCAGGCGGGAAACTCCTGCGGTTTGCCTTCGGTTTTCCCTGCCTTCGCCTCTTTTGTTTCTCCTGCCTCTTTTGTTTCCTTCGCCTCCTCTTCTAAGGCGGCGTTGGCAGAGAAGTGCAGGGCGCGAATGCCCAACACCAGCGTTTGCCCCAGCACACCCAAGCCGCGCAATCCGGGCAGACGGAAGCCGCGCCAGCGCTGGGCGGGGGCGCGCAGGGTGCCGCGCTGCTCAACGATGCCGCGGCTGGAGGTGCGGACAGCCACGCAGTAGCTGCGCGGGGCGCGCATCAGCACGCCCTCAATAACCGCCTGGCCGCCGAGCAGAATCTGGGTTTCCTGCTCCGCTTCCGACTGGCGCTCGGCCTCCGGCGTGTGGGCCGGGCGAGCGACCAGCGTCATCGGCAGCAACAGCAGGCGGCCGAGCTGCCTCAGCAAAATCTTCCCTTGCGATTTCATTGTGCTTGCTTCCCTCTTCACTTCCTGTGTGAACAAACAAAAACCTTGCGTGAAAATTATGACTGACGGAAAAAACAGAGTTCGCGGCGGAAGCCGCTAGGAACCGCCCCGCGTGAGCGGAACAGCGGCGGGAACCGAAGCGTGGAAATGATTTTCAATCAAGCACGTCATCTTCGGGGCCTCCCGGCCCAAGCCATAGTATAGCAGAGAGCCCCGCCTGCCACCGGACTATGCGTGTTCGTGAGCAGTTCAGCCCAGCGGCAACCGACCGCCGTAAAACATCCCTTCACTACTACCCGCCCCCTACGCACACTGAAAGACAGCTTGGAAGAGGTGCGGAGTTTACCCCGCCAACGGCGGGGCACCCGCTTTTTCAAGGGTTGGTAGCGGCGAAAAAGCCTCCGGCTTCTTCGTCGGTCTGTTCCGTCTGTCTGAAAAGCCGACGATGAACCCCATGGGTTCATCGTCGCTACCGGGCCCTTTTCTCACCGAGCCCGGTGGCTTGTCCTGCCTGCCCTGTTTATCCCGAGCGCAGTCGAAGGGAGCGAAGCCGAAGAGCACCCGCCACCGGGTACTCCCACAACGTTCAGCCCACGGGCTTCCGCCCGTGGGGTTCCAGTGGCCTGCCTGCGGCAGGCAGGGCAGACAGGCACCTCTTCCGAACAATTGGATTTGGACAGGCTGAGGAACTAGATGCGGCGGGTGATGCGGGGGAAGTCTTCCCAGACTTTGATGCCGCAGAAGTGGGAGCCTTCAGTGCAGATAGGTTGCGTGATGCCGGCGCGCACGACGCAGGGCGGGCCCACGTAGCGCATCAGGCGGGGGTGGACGCGGGCGACTTGCTCGATCTCCTCCATCGAAGCCTGGTAGATCTCCTCCTGGGCGTTGAAGCAAGTGCGCATGGTCCACTTGTGCAGCAGGTGGAGCAGCGGGCCGGACTCGACCAAGCGCACGGCGGTGGCGTTGGGCAGGAGGTAGAGAGCGAACTCGCGCCGGACGCCCAGTGCCAGCAAACGGCTCTTAGCCTCCCAAGCACTGGCCATGGCGCGGTCGAAGACTTCGCGTGCGCGCGCGTGGCGGCGGATGAGCATGGGAGTGATGTAGTCAGGCTCGCTGGAGTCGGTCAGCAGCAGCAGCGGGCGCGAGGCCGGCACCATGCGGTGGCGTTGGTCCTGGCTGTCGGCGGTGTGGCTGATGCGCTTGGCGAAGGTATAAGTCGCGTGCTGGAGCGCGCGCATCAGGGGCGAGTGGACGCCGACGTTGAGCGTCTCCAACCGGTAGCGGTTCTTGGCCGGGTTGAGGAGCAGGTCGAGCGCGGCGTCGTCGCTCAGTTCAGCTTCGGTCTTGCCCAGCACGGCGCGGACGGCGCGGGCGGTGACGCGCTCGGCGTGGGCGGAGTAGTCGAGCAAGGTGGAGACGCGGCCATTCAACTGCGCGTCGAACTCGGCGCGCGCATTGCGGGCAACCGCTTGGGTGCCGTTCTTGCTCGCTGCCTCCAGGAAAGGCCACTCGGGGAGCTGCTCGTCCGTGAGCGGCTGCTTACCGATGCGTTCGAAGAAGGCAGGGTCAGCTTCGCGGACGCGCGCCACCATCTCGCGCACGACCAGCGAAGCCTCGTGCGGCGTGTCGCCGGAGCGCTGCATCCGCCAGAGGCGGTGCAGGGTGATGCCGCTCAAGGTGTGCACCATATTAGTAAAGGCGGCGATGGGGAGGACGTAGCGGGCGATCTCGATCGCTTTCTTCTCCGCCTGGCCGGCAACTTTCTTTTGGCGGCGCTCGTGCGAACTTTCTTCCAGCCGCCAGATGTCGGCCAGCACGGCGTGGGTTTCAGGCTTGAGCAGCTCGCTCAACTCGCGGTAGGAGTCCCAGGCGCGGGCGATGGCGGCTTCATAGACCTGGCGGGCTTCGCCTGTGAGCGGCGGGACGAAAGCCTTAACGCGATCCATGCGCACGTAGCGCTGCGACTGCTGCTCGGAGTTGTAGAAGGGGTGGCTGTGCAGGAAGCTCCAGACAAACTGCCGGCTGACGTTCTCCAGCCCGAACTCGAAGTGGGCGTGCTGATAGACGGTGTGGTGGCCGGCCTCGAAGGTGGCGGCGCCGATGTTGACGCGCTGCTTGTCGGTGATTTGGTCGGGGGTGACCAGGGTGGCCGAGTAGCAGGTGCGGGCGGCGGCCATGGCCGAGTCGTAGGGACGGGAGAAATAATTGCGCAAGGTGATGCGAGGCGGCGCGGTTTCGACCATAGGAGAAAAACTCGTGGGGGAGTGTACTCAAATCGCGGCGCGGGAACAAGCGGTGGGAAAGAGACAAACGAAGCAGGGGAGGCAAACGAAGCAGAGGAAGGACCAACCGCGGAGAACGCGGAGCTCCAGAGCGGGTGCAGAGCACCTCTTCCAAACTGACTTTAGGTGGGAAGAGGAATTTGGGTAGGGCGGGGCCTTGTGCATCGCCGAGCATGGATGGCTCACAACTGGACGGCAGGGGGGCCTTCGATAGGCTCAAAACGAGCAAGCTTGAAGGGGAAGCAAAAGAGGCAGAGGACTTCAACCGCAGAGAACACAGAGGGTGTCAGAGAAGAAAGCCGAGGAGAAGCTACTTCTTGGCGGTGGCCTGGGGGGTGGCGCCGTACTTGCGCCGGAAGCGCTCGACCCGGCCGGCGGTGTCCACCAGCTTCATTTTGCCGGTGAAGTAGGGGTGGCAGGCGGCGCAGATTTCCAGCCGGATGGCCTCGCCCTGGATGGTAGAGCGAGTCTTGAAGCTGTTCCCGCAGGCACAGGTAACCGTGACCTCGTGGTAGTCGGGATGGATACCAGCCTTCACAGGACTTCCTAATCTCCCCTTTCGGAAAAAGCAATGTTAGCAGAGATTCAGCCGCCGAGCAAGCGGGAGCAGCGGTTGGTGGTATAGGTCAAAACAGTGTTGCTGCGACGACGCATCCATCTCGTCTTGTCAGGGCACGACTTTAGTCGTGCCGTAGTGCGCCCCTAACAGCGGCGGCTTTAGCCACTGAGGGAAACCCCCCAGGGGCTAAAGCCCTGGGGTTTAGGCGCCTTACGGCAGGGTTAAAACCCTGCCCTGACACTCTTCTGACTAAGTGGCAGGAAACCACCACGACCCTTATCGTCAGCCAAAGCAACACGCTTTTAGCCCACTACCCAGCGGTTGGGTGCGGCCTTTTTGCTTGTGTTTCAGTGCCAGGAAGTATAAACAGGAGTCAACCGACAGGGATGGGAAACAGATATGAGGTCCTTCCGCCGAGCGTTGATACTGGCAGTGGTTCTTTGTTTTTCCACTGGTTTCGCGTACGGGCAACGACCCGGGCAGCAGCAACAACCCCGTCCACCCCGGCGCCAAGAGTCACTCTCCATCAGCGGACGCGTTCTGTTTGGCCGGAACCTGAAAGAAATTCCGTCCGTCCTGGTCAAGTTGCTGAACAGTTCCGGCATACCGATGCAGCAGACTTTTACGCGTTCGCGCGGAGAATTCGAATTCCACAACCTCAGGCTAGGTCAGTATATGGTGGAAGTTGTAGAGGAAGGGTACGAGGTAGTTCGCCAGACCGTGGATCTTTTCTTCGGCTCCCGGCCCGGCGTTATGCTTCTGCTCGAACCTACGACCCAAGCGGAGTTCAAGCGCCCGAACCCCGGCCGCACGGTTTCCGTGCAAGAACTCCGGGTTCCGCGCAAGGCGCGCAAAGCCTTCACCAAAGGGCTACGCGAGCTGAATGAAAAGAATCGGCCCGACCGCAGCGTCCCCCACTTCCAGAAAGCGATTGCGCTCTACCCGAAGTACGACGAAGCCTATGTGCAGTTGGGCGTGGCCCATCTCTACCAGGGGGAAGTAGCAGCCGCGCAGGAGACACTGGAGAAAGCCCTGGCTGCGAATCAAGAAAATGCACGCGCCCACGCGCTTCTGGGCATGGTGTACCGGGAGCAGCAGCACATTGACCGCTCGGCGCAGGAGTTGCAGGAAGCGGTGACGCTCGAACCCAGCAACTGGCTGGCCCACCTGGAGTTGGCCAAAACCCTGCTGGAGCAGCAAAAACCGGGAGAAGCCCTGGAGCACGCACGACAAGCCCACGACTTGAATGCTCAATCTCAGACCGCTCATCTTCTCCTCTATGACCTTTTGGTTCGCCAAGAGAATTACCAGACCGCCTTGGACGAGCTGGAGAAGTTTCTTACCCTCCACCCTGACCATCCCTCCACCGCAAACATGCGCCAAGCCAGAGACAAATTGCGCGCCGCGCTGGCGGGCAGGACGCCCTAAGGCCGGGACCCGCGCACGCCGGACGAAAACCCTCCCGCATCCAAGCAGAACTTGTCTCTAGACGGTGGTCAAGCTATGCTGCGTGGGACTGACGCGGTCGGATTGAGAAGCGTGGCTGAAGGAGGAACCGGTGGCCGAACAGCAAGCGAAGTCGAAGACCACTTCCGGCAAGGACAATCGCCGGAGCGTACGCGTCATATTGGTTGTGCCGGTGCAGATGGCGTGGGCCGGTGCCGACGGCGCACAGATGAAGGAGCTGGTCGAAACCGAGTCCGTCAACCGGCACGGCGCGGTGCTGCGGGTGAAGACCCATCCGCCCGCCTCGACGCAAATCGATCTGACCCAAGTGCACACGGGGGAATCCCGGAAAGCGCGAGTGGTGCGGTTGCGCGGCAAGGGAGAAGACGGACGCTCGCGGATTGCGGTCGAGCTGGCGGTTCCGAGCGTGTCCTTCTGGGGCGTCCCCTTCCAACTGCAGGAGATCAGCGCCCTGCTGCGCCACGTGGATGAAGCGCTCCAGTCGAGCGACGTGGACGCCCGGGTGGTGCGCGACTTCAGCCAAGCGGGGGAACACCTCCGCCGCGCTGCGTGGGCGGCGCAGCAGTGGGTGGAGCTGCAAGCGAAAGGGCGCGACCCCTACGCCGTGCTCTCGCAGTTGAGTGCCGAGCGCATCCGCCGGATTGGCCAACTGGCGGGCGAGCTGTCCAACGACCTCGACGCCACCGAGGTGACCTTTGAAACCGAAGGCTTGGAAGGCCTCTTCCAATCCGTCCAGGGCCTGTTCAACCGTCTGTCCCGCCTGTTTCGAAAGTAGTAGCTCCCGCGCAACACTTGCGCGGGGAAGAGAATCTAACCGTCCAGTCCACAAAAAGGGGGTAGTACCGCATGCAACAGCGAAGCAAGGAACTGGTCTGGCTGGTTCTGTTGGCGCTGGTGCTGGGCGCGCAGGTGATGCGGGCGCAGGCTGAGCCCGAGACGCCCTCAAGAGAGCAAGCTGACAAGTTTTTTCAGGCGCAGGAGTGGGAGAAGACAGCGAGGGCGTACGAGGAGATTGCCAAGCGCGAGCCGTCCAACGGGCAGGCGTGGTTTCGGCTGGGAGTTGCGCGGCACAACCTGAAACAATACGCGCGGGCCATCGCCGCCTGGGAGCAGGCGGAAAAGAACGGATTCACCCCGGCGCGTTCGCGCTACAACATCGCCAGCGCCTACTCCCTCCTGGGCAAAAAGGACGAAGCCTTTGAGTGGTTGGACAAAGCGGTGCAGGCGGGCTTCTCTCAGGTTCAAACCCTGAAGAGCAATGCCGACCTTGCCCGCCTGCACGACGACCCGCGCTTCCAGCAAGTGGTGGAGCAGGCCCAGATCAACGCGGCGCCGTGCGAGCACCTGCCGGTCTATGGGCAGTTCGATTTCTGGGTGGGCGAGTGGGACGTCTTCACTCCCAACGGGCGGCAGGCCGGAACGAACAGAATTGAGAAAGTGACCAGCGGGTGCATCCTGTTGGAGCACTGGAGCGGAGCCGGGGGCGGCTCGGGCAAGAGCATCAACTTCTACGACCCCGGCAGAAAGAAGTGGGTGCAGGAGTGGGTGGACGCGAGCGCAGGCGTCATTCTCACGGCGGGGGAACTCAAGGACGGCTCCATGGTCCTGGAAGGCGAACACATCTACCGCAACGGGCGCAAGGAACTCTATCGCGGGACCTGGACGCCGCAGCCCGACGGCACCGTCCGCCAACTGCTGGAGCAGTCCCGCGACGGCGGCCAGACCTGGTACGTCTGGTTCGACGGGAAATACGTGCGGAAGAAGTAGCAGGAATCAGATAGCTTCAAAGCGCGAGGCAGGCAGGAATGCCTGCCCTACTCTTGCATTTTCGGTGGCGCAGACCTGCCTACCGCAGGCAGGCATTCTTGTCTGCCAAAAGGCGTCGCTTGCGCGACGGCTTTCTTGCTTGGGTAGCGGCGATGAAGCCCCGCTTCATCGTCGGCCTTTTTCTTTCCCCCGGTTGCCTGCCCGGCCAAAAAGGATCAATCAATGGTGGCGCAGACCTGCCTACCGCAGGCAGGCATTCCTGTCTGCGGCGGTCTGTGCCACGGACGCCGGGAGGACAGCGGTTACCGCCTGTTGCGGGCGGCTGCATTCAAACGGGCTAGGTGCTGAGGAGGTTGCGGGCGATGACCAGCCGCTGGATTTCGCTGGTGCCCTCGTAGATCTCGGTGATGCGCTGATCGCGGTACATGCGCTCGACGGCGTAGTCGCGGCTGTAGCCGTAGCCGCCGTGGATCTGCACCGCCTTGTGGCAGGCGCGCTGGGCCATCTCACTGGCGAAGAGCTTGGCGACCGAGGCCTCGACCGTGTAGCGCTTGGCGTTGTCCTGCATCCAGGCGGCGCGGCGCAGCAGCAAGCGCGCGGCTTCGATTTCGGTCGCCATGTCGGCCAGCATGAAGCGCACAGCCTGGAAGTTGCTGATGGGCTGGCCGAACTGGACGCGCTCCTGGGAATAGCCCAGGGCTTCGTCCAGCGCACCTTGAGCGATGCCGGTGGCCTGGGCGGCGATGCCGACGCGGCCGTCGTCGAGGGTGCGGAGGGCGATCTTGAAGCCGATGCCTTCCTCACCCAGCAGATTCTTCGCCGGCACCTTGCAGTCCTGCAAGGAAATTTCCGCAGTAGCGGTGGCGTTGATGCCCATCTTCTTTTCTTCCTTGGCGACCTTGAAACCCTCGAAGCCGGTCTCGACGATGAAGGCGCTGATGCCCTTGGGGCCTTTGGTCGGGTCGGTGACGGCATAGACGATGGCGGTGTCGGCGACGGAACCGTTGGTGACCCAAGCCTTGGTGCCGTTGAGGATGTAGCAGTCGCCCTTGCGCACGGCAGTGGTCTTCTGGTTGGCGGCGTCGGAGCCGGCCTGTGGCTCGGTCAGGCAGTAGCAGCCGATCTTTTCCCCGCGCGCGTGCGGCGTGACGTAGGTCTGCTTCTGCTCTTCGGTGCCGAAGCGCAGGATGGGGTCGCAAAAGAGCGTGGTGCAGACCGACAGAATGACGCCGGTGGAGGCGCAGACGCGGGAGATTTCCTCAATCACGATGGTCTGGGCGATGTGGTCGAGCCCAGCGCCGCCGTAGGCCTCCGGGACGTACACGCCGGTGAAGCCCAGCTCGGCCGCCTTGCGGATACTCTCGCGGGGGAACTCGCCGCTCTGGTCGATTTCGTGCGCGAGCGGCTTGATCTCCTTTTCGGCGAACTCCCGCACCGTCTTCTGGATCATCTTGTGGTCGTCGCTCAGTTCCAGGTGCATCCGGGGCTCCTTCTTGGGCAAGGCGACCATTCTAGCACGGCAGTTGAGGATGGCAGCTACCCCACTCCGTCGGCTCACCACAGCAACACCAGAAGACGCAGTTGTCATGCCGAGCGAAGTCGAGGCATCTGCTTGTATAAAGCAGACCCCTCGACTCCGCCGTTCGGGCTCCGCTCGGGGTGACAAACCGGCTCCCAGGGTCGAGGTAGCGCATGATGGCTGTCGGCCTTCCTGCCGTCTTGCTTGTCCTGTTTATCCCGAGCGCAGTCGAGGGGAGCGAAGCCGAAGGGCGCCTTGCCCGACAGGGGACAAGCCCTTGCCTTACCTGGAAACGCTGGATTTGGCAGGCAGGAGTAGACCGCAGACAGCGTGCTCACTAGGGCTTACAACGGCCCATACAGGAGAGTTTTTGGCGGGCTTCTGCATGGCTCGATGCATCGCATGGATTGCCGTTTTCGAGTCACTTTTCGCGACGCACATCTATTGCCATTCACCCGTCATGTCCTCGATCTTTCCGCGCCAAGCAGGTTCGATTCAAAGTTACAAGATATTCGCAACTTTAGAGAACCCGCTCACACTCACCCGGTAAGCGTCCCGCGTCGCTAGGAGGAATTTGACAACACCGACTGAGCGCACAACTGGGCTTGGGGTTAAACTGAGCAGATTGTGCATTGCAAGGCAAAGGTCGAAGGCTAATTTCTCCTGGCTATCATCAGCCCATGTGTCTGAGAACGCGCGCGGCACAGCGATGTTGAATCGTGGCAACGCCTTCACATAGAGCGGAAAAGCTTCAGCAAGGCGGCGCAGGAGACTAAAATCCCGGTTTACATCATAGCCTTCACCACCGAAGCGTTTGAATGACGCCAAAAAATAGAGCGTCATCCAGTAGTGAAGCTCGATGATATTGATCATATCAATCCGCTTCCAGTGCCGTTTCAAATCCCAATCGATGTGAGGGTGTGCATTTTCGACAAAAAGCTCCATAAGTGTATGGGCGGCTAAGAAGGAAATCTTTCGCCAAATTTCAAGGATTCTGGGATCTAGCTTTCTTTCGTGCGCAAAATAAATGGCAATCTTAGCAAGACTGAGAAACCCTTGTTTTGTATGCCTGCGACCAAGAAAAGGAAAGATTCGTTCAAGAAGCGCAGGCATGCCCCACCGCCTTGGATTCGAGACCAAGGAAACCGCAGCAGAACTGGCGCGATGGGAAGAAAACTAACCTATAAGACGCCCGTTTGCCCGTCTTTATCAAGCCTTCCCGGTTTCCTTCTTCAATTCCTCCAGGAGCGCGCGGTACTCTTTCACACGTTCCCGATAGATTTGACCTTGTTCCTTCCCGGAACGTTCCGAAAGGTTGTTCTTAACCGAAGTGACTTGCTGTTCGCAGAAGCGAGCCGCTTCTTCCCAATTCCTAATATCTGCTTCGAGAAACTCCATGAGTCTTCGGACAGGTGAATCCATCCTAGTTCTCCCTTTCTTGAAGACGCATTCTACATCTATCGGCAAGTGTCCCGCCACAGGTAGCTTCTCGTGTTCGTAAAACACTGGTTCCTACGTTGGCTACTTCTCGAAGTAGGGTTTGAGCTTGGCGTAGGTGGTGGCCAACTCTTCGGGTTCGAGGCGGGTTTCGGCGACGGTGGTCATGAAGCTGGTGTCGCCCGCCCAGCGTGGCAGCACGTGCATGTGCAGGTGGTCGGCCACGCCGGCGCCAGCCACGCGCCCCAGGTTCATGCCCAGGTTGTAGCCTTCGGGGTGATAAAGCTCCGCCAAGGCGCGCTGCACCTGCTGGCAGAGGTGCATCATCTCCGCCAACGTCTCCGGCGCCACCCGCGCCAACTCGCCCACGTGCTCGAAGGGCGCCACCATGACGTGCCCGGTGGTGTAAGGGTAGCGGTTCAGAATGACAAAGTTGTGCTGGCCGCGGTGGACAATCAGGGCTTGGGTGTCATCATTGCGCTGGAGGGCTTGGCAGAAAATGCAGCCGCTTTCCTTGGACCCCTTGCTGACATACTGGTAGCGCCAGGGGGACCACAGGTAATCCATCACACCGCGCTGTCAGGGGGAGGTGGCGTCGCCGGGGGAGCAGCCGAAGCAGGGCTGCCGCCGGCGTTGACCAGTTCCTTCAACTCCTTGCTGGGCTTGAAGAAGGGGATGCGCTTGGGCGGCACGTTGACCTTCTCCCCCGTCTTGGGGTTGCGCCCGATGCGGCCGCGGCGTTGCCGGGTGCGGAAGCTGCCGAAGCCGCGCACCTCGATCTTGTCGTTGGCGCGCAGAGCTTTGATGATGCCGTCGAAGACCGTTTCAACGATGGCCTCGGCTTCCTTTCGAGTCGCTTCGATGGCGCGGGAAACTTCCTCGACCAAGTCGGCCTTGGTCATCTTCGCCTCCTCAAACCAAAAGTTGTTTCCCCTTCGATGCTTGGCAGGAACCCGACCACCTTCTCTGGCTGCCAGCGCGGCGGCATTATAGCACCGGAAGCCAAAACTCTCAGGATTTTCCCATCCCGGAGGTGAAACCTTTCGAAGCCAGAATCTCCTGCAAGGTGGCGGTGGAGCGCGGCTGGCTGGCGCGATAGTCCTTCAAGGCGCGCCGTTCCATTTCCGGCGCCATCGCCTTCAGGCTCAACCCAATCCGGCGCTCGTTGGGGTTCAACTTGATAACTTTGAACTCGAACTCCGCCCCGGCCTTGATCTCGTCCCCGTCGGTGGGCAATTCGGAGATATGGCACAAACCTTCCACCCCCTCGGCCAGCTCCACGAACACGCCGAAGTCGGCGCGGCGAGTGACGCGGCCGTGGACAGTCTTGCCCACGCGGATGCGGCTGACGTAGGTGGCCCAGGGGTCGGGCGTCAGGTCTTTCAGGCTCAGGCTCAAGCGCCGGTTGAGCACGTCCACCCTGAGCACCTTGGCCTTCACCTGCTGGCCGCGCTTCAACACTTCCGAGGGCTTCTTGAGTTTCTTCTTCCAGCTCAGCTCCGAAAGGTGAACCAGACCCTCCACCCCCGGTTCCAGCTCGATGAAGGCGCCAAAGTCGGTCAGGCTCTTGACCGTCCCTTCGACCACGCTGCCGGGCGGAAACTTGGCCGCTATCGCCTGGAAGGGGTCGGGCTCGGTCTGGCGCAGGCCGAGCGAGAGCCGCTTCTCCGCCGGCTGCACATCCAGAATCGCGGCCTCGACCCAGTCGCCCTCGTTCAACACCTCCGAGGGGTGCCGGACGCGCCGGGTCCAGCTCATCTCGGAAACGTGAATCAGCCCTTCCAGCCCGGGCTCCACTTCCACGAAAGCGCCGTAGTCGGTCATATGGGTCACACGGCCCCGGACGCGCTCGCCGGTCCGATACTTAGCAGCCACGCCCGTCCAGGGATCGGGTTCGAGCTGCTTGAGGCCCAGCGAAACCCGCCCCTTTTTCTTCTCCACCTTGAGCACTTTGACGGTGATCTCCTGGCCGGACGCGAGAGCTTCGGAGGGATGGGTGAGGCGGCGGTAGGAAATATCGGTAATGTGCAGCAGGCCGTCCACGCCCCCCAGGTCAACAAAAGCGCCGTAGTCGGTCAGGTTCTTGACCGTGCCTTTCAGCTCCGCGCCTTCCTTGATAACTTCTTCCAACAGTTTTTTGCGCTGCACCTGCTCTTCTTCCAGCAGGACGCGGCGGCTGACCACGACGTTGCCCCGGTGCCGGTCCAGCCGAATGACGCGGACGGTGAGCGTGCGATTCAGGAAGCCTTCCCAGTGCCGGACCGGCCGCAGGTCCACCTGCGAGCCCGGCATGAAACCCGTCAACGGGCGCCGGCGGGCGTGCGCCCCGGGAAGATTGATTTCCACTTCCAGCCCACCCCTGACCCGGCTGGTGGCACGGCACTGGACTTTCTCCTGCTCGCGGTGGGCCCGTTCCACCTGCTCCCAGAGCTTCAGCCGGTGCGCCCCCTCGGACGAGCACGGGATGTAGCCGTCGCGCGCCTGGCTGGCTTCCACCAGCACTTCGATGCTGTCGCCGGGCTGGGCGGTGATGTTCTCCTCTTCGTCGGTGAACTCGCCCAGCGGCACCACCCCTTCCGACTTCAACCCCAGGTCCACCACGATGCCGTCGGAGGTGACCTTGACTACGGTGGACTGGCGGATTTCGCCGGTGGTGGGAGCGGCTTCGCCGCTGTATTCGTCGATCAGTTGTTCGAGTTCGGCCTGGGTCAGCTCCTTGGCTTCGTCGCTGGCGGCCGGAGCTTCGCTGGTGGGAGGTTCTGCTGCCGCGTCGCTTGCTGGCGGCTGCGGTTCGGCCTGGGTCAGCTCCTTGGCCTCGTCGCTGGCGGCTGGAGCCTCGCTGGTGGGAGGTTCTGCTGTCGCGTCGCTTGCTGGCGGCTGCGGTTCGGCCTGAGTCAGCTCCTTGGCCTCGTCGCTGGCGGCCGGAGCTTCGCTGGTGGGAGGTTCTGCTGCCGCGTCGCTTGCTGGCGGCTGCGGTGTGTCCTCGCCGGCCCCGGACTCAGCCGGGAGTTCAGCTGCGTCCGGCGGCACC
>JACZYA010000218.1 GCA_022571295.1 Acidobacteriota bacterium
TATCGTCAACAGCAGGGACTTCGTCCTCATTTACACACTCCTTTTTTCTGCGCCGCACAATGATAAATCAGCGGCTTGGGCGCTCCTTGACCAAGACAGCGCCACTTCCTGTCAGCGCCGCTGTGGCATCTTGCGGAGCGCCCCGGACGCTTAGTTCTCCCGGCGAGGTATCGAGTAGTCAGGCCAGCAGGTCTGCAATTCGTCCACCACGCTGAAGGGATCGGGCACGGGCTCGTCGCACAGGCCGCGCCGTCCCCCCGGCCCGGACGAAGGCGCCGGGCGCGCGAACTTGGGATCGAGCGCCTTGGCAATCTGATCCCGCGCGTCCTCCAGATGCAGCCGGGTGGCACGGTCGGCCGTCCGGGCCAGTACGCGCTCAATCTCCGCATCCAGCGCGCGCAGCTCGCCGCGAATGAAGGGGCGGGCGTCGTCGGTCACGGCCTGTCCGCCGTTGAGCTTGTTGTCCATGATTTCAAGATAGCCCCGCTGCAGGTTGCGGCGATAGGCATCAACCTTGACCGAGTTCGAGTCCAGCTCGCTCCAGATTCCCGTCCGTACGTCCTGGAGGAACTCGGTCAGCTTATAAGCGGCTGCGCCGTCGAGCACCTCCTGCTCGACCAGTCGAGCGAAGCGGGAAGAACTCAAGAGGGAGTTCAGCACGCCCTGCTGGCTGCCCTTGATGCGCCCCAGCACGCCCACCGGCTCGATGCGGCGCAATATCTCGGGGTTGATCAGGAAAGTCGGCGTCTGGAAGGCGTGCTGGTTCAAGAACTGCACCGCGGCGGCCTGCTTCTCGCGCGGGACCAGTTCAAACCGGACTCCCTCCTGCCCTCCGTGCTTCTGGCGCGAATCGAAACCGCCCACGATAGCCGCCACGTGGCCCATCTCTCGCCCCCATTGACCGAGCAACTGTCCGTACAACTCCTCCAGGTCATCGTAGGGTTCGCCCGGCTGGGTGGTGGCCGTGAGCAACATGCCGGCGACCCGTTCCAGGTTTTTCAGGCCCAGCCTGGTCGCCTCAACCGCATCGGCGTCTCCCACCGCCTCGGTGAGTTGGCCGGGGTCGGAGCCTCCCGATTGAGCGGTCGAGAAGCGGAACCAGGGGGTCTGATCCTGTTCCCGGGCCCATTGGTCGAGTGTTTCCTTCTCCTCGTCCGGTGTTGTCGCACTAGGAATGGGTTTGTAGCCCCACCGGGTGGCCCACTTGTCGTAGGGGCCGATGCCGGGGATGAGATCGGCTACGTCAATCTTGTCCTCCGGTTGCGCCACGTAGTTGAAGCGCGAGTAGTCCATCAGGGTGGCGACGTGGCCCATCTTCTTGACCCACTTGCGGTCGCGCACCTTCTCCAGCGGGTAGGTGGAGCTGGCTTTCATGTTGTGCTGGAAGCCCAGCGTGTGCCCGACCTCGTGCGCCACCACGTACTCGATCAGCGTGCCCATCAGATCGTCGGGCAGGGGAAACTTCTGCGCGCGCGGGTCGAGGGGAGCCACCTGAATGAAGTACCAGTTGCGCAGCAGGTTCATGATGTTGTGGAACATCCGGATATCGGCCTCCAGGATCTCGCCCGTGCGCGGGTCGTGGATGTGAGGACCGAAGGCATTGGGGGTGGTCGAAGGCACCCAGCGCACCACCGAGTAGCGAGCGTCCTCCGGGCTCCAGTCCGGGTCTTCTTCGGGCGTGGGAGCCGTGCGGGCGACGATGGCGTTCTTGAAACCGGCTTGCTCGAAGGCTGCTTGCCACTTCTCAATGCCGCGCTTGATGTAGGGCACCCACTGGGCGGGCGTGGCGGGATCGACGTAGTACTCAATCGGCTTGACCGGCTCGGACAACTTCGCCTTGGGATTTTTCTTCTCCAGCCGCCAGCGGGTGATGTAGCGGCGCTGCTCGGCCCGGTGCTCCTCCCGTCCGTAATCATGCTGCCGTACGGAGAAGTAACCCACGCGCTCGTCAAACAGGCGCGGCATCATCGGGTTCTCGGGCAGCTTGACCATGCTGTAGTGCATCACCACCGTGGCGCTGCCGGGCGCCATCCCGCCCCGGCGCCGCGCCCCTCCCGACTGGGTCGCGGGCGGGCGGGTGAAGGTGTGGGTGGCCTCCACCTCAATGTTGCGGGGAAAGGAAACCACCCGCTCGAGGAAAGAACGCTTGGTGTCGAAGCCGCTCGCCCTCAGGCTTCTCCGGGCGCTGAACTCGGGGACTTCGGTGGTGAACAGCTTCGTAACGTCAATCACCGGGGCCTCGCCCTCGCCCAGAGCCTTGATGTCGAAGGCCATCAGGATAGTATTGTTATTGGACGCTTCCACCGCCTGCGCGATGGGCTTGTCCTTACCAGCCACTACGGAGTAGAGCACGCTGCGCAGCAGCACGCGGTCACCCTTCCGCTCCCAGCGCACCACATGGTTGCCAACTGGCTGTCCGCCATAGCCCACTCCCGGGGCGCTCTTGGCAATCTGGCTGACCCAGAGAAAGTCCTGGCCCAGCTCGCTGGGGGGAATCTCGTAGAAGACCTTTTCCTTGATGCGGTGGACGGTGAAGACCCCTTCGTCCGAGACCGCTTCCTCGGTGATCACTTCCTCGTAGGGCTTGATCTTGGGCTCATCTTTTTCGTCTTCTTTCTCCTTTTCCTCTTTCTCGTCCCCCTTTTTTTCTTCGTCATCGGCAGGGCCCTCCTGGAGTTTGCTTTCCTGCGCTGTGTCCTGCATCGCCAGGGTGGACACTGATGGGGCGGGGCCAGCAAGGAGCTCATTGCCGGGCGGCGGGGCTGCCAACGCCCGCGAAGGGACCAGCAGGGCGAAAGTGAACGTGCAGGCGATGGCGAGAGCCACCAGACACACAACCGCAGTACGTTTCATCAAGTTAGCCTCCTGGGTTTGTTTTCAACCGCAATTCACTTGCTTAGACGAAAGCCGGAAAGAAAAGTTAGCAACTCCCGGCCTGCCCGCCACGGCGGGCAGGCCGGGGGGAGCGGGTGCTGAGCCTGCTTGCAATTCAAATACCGGCAGGGGCAAGCCCCTGCCCTACATGGTTCGGGGTGGTTGTGGTAGCGGCGAAAAAGCCCCCGCAACGCGGGGGGCTTCTTCGTCGGTCTTTAATTACAGCCGACGAGGAAGCCCAAGGCTTCCTCGCCGCTACCTCAATCCCCTCTGTCATGCTGAGCGAAGCGAAGCATCTCATGGTGGGATTCTTCGCTCCGCTCAGAATGACAGACAGCCTAGCCTCTAAAAAATTATCTTCAGGGCGAATTGGATGGAGCGGGGGCCGCCGATCTGGAAGAGTGGGGTTAAGCCTCCCGAGGCCCCGCCGGATCCCAGGCTTCTTCCCAACATCGAGGTCGACTGGTCACCAGATAAAGTAGAACCAAACTTGAACGGGGTCGGATTGGCAAAATTGGGATGGTTGAAAATATTGAAGAAGTCGGCCCGGAATTGCAGGCTGGTGCGCTCGCTCAAAGTGAACCGGCGGCGGAGGGCAAAATCCACCTGGGACATAGAAAATCCTCGTAGCGCATTCCGGCCGAGGGTTCCTTGCTGGCCAACCGGTACGGAGAACGCGGCGCTGTTGATCCGTTTTCCTCCTGCCACAGATGGATCGTCAATCCAGATGGAAACTCCCGGAACCAGATCTGGCCGAGCTATACTACTCGAACCCGACAAACCTACATCTAGTGGGTCTTGACCTGTG
>JACZYA010000219.1 GCA_022571295.1 Acidobacteriota bacterium
TGGCGGGCAGGCAGGTCTGCGCCACCAAAACAAAAAGAGGGACGCAACACCCAACAGTGGGGCAGGCATTCTTGCCTGCCTACCCTGCCTACCGCTTGCCCGCCTAGGGCGGGCAGGCAGGCCGCCGAGTGGACAAGCGGCACAAACGCCCCGTGGCAGGTGCCACGGGGCTCGGTGCATAAGGAGGTTTTGGTAGCGACGATGAACCCGACAGGGTTCATCGTCGGCCTTTTCCACTAACCCGCCCAGCGGCCCCAGCCTCGCTGCTCTGCTTGCTTTGCAGCGATGGGTACGCTAGCGTAAAGCCGTTTTTTCAACCGAGAGGCAAACTTTGCAAAACCAGACTCAGTCTCGCTTTTCACTCTACGCTTTCCTGGCGGCAGCGGTGTTGGCTATTGCCGTCGTCTCCACCTGGGTCTTGCCCCGCCTGTTGACCGGAAAGCAAGGCGCTGCGCCCACAGAGGAATCCGCCGCGCCGGCCGGCACGCGGACGGTGAAAGGCCGGGTGCAGACGCGCCCCGGCGGCCCTCTGGAGGAAGCTGAAATCAATGTTCACGAGGTGCCGGTGGACCTCCCCTCGGTCGGGGCGGCGGAAGCGTCACTGGAAGAAGACGAGCTTGTCCTGGGGGTAGTGGTAGAGGGGCAAGCCATGGCTTACCCTATTCGCTACTTGGCGCTGCACGAGGTGGTCAACAACCGCGTGGGAGAAACTCCTCTGGCTCCCACCTGGTGACCTCTGACCGGATCGGGCGTCGTGTACGCCCGCCGCGTGGGCGAGCAAGAAGTTACCTTCGACTTCGCCGAAGGGCTGCTGCAAAACAATCTGCTTTTCGTTGACCGCGAAACCAGCAGCATCTGGTCACAGTTGCACGGCCAAGCGGTCAGCGGCCCCCTGGAAGGAACTCCCTTGCAGGTTGTCGCCTCCATGCAGACGACCTGGAAATTCTGGCGCCAACTCCATCCCGACACCCGCGTCGCGATGGTCGAAGGCGAGGAAGGACGCCCGTACTTCTACCGCAACCGCACGCCGGGAACCCGCCCGCCCAAAAAACGCTCCACCACCCACGACACCTCAGTGTTGGGACTGGGCCTGGTGGTCGGGGGTCACGCGATCTACTTTCCCTTCCGCGAGCTGGAGCGAGCCACCACTCCCTTGACGCTCAAGCTGGGAGGAGAGCAAGTCACCATCCACTACCGCCAGTCGGCCCTGACCGCCTGGGCCGAAGACGCGGAGGGAAACTTGCTGCCGGGTGTGCTCGCCTACGAGCAAGGGTGGAGAGACTTCAATCCCGGCTCGGAAACCTACCGCGCGGCGACAGTAAGCCGCTGAAAGCCATCTGAATGTTTCCGGCGGGCGCGCCCCGTGAAAGCCGGGACTTAGAGCGTGAGCGCCAAGCCTTCTTTGGCGGCCACCACGTCGTCGAAATGGTCGCGGGCGCACTGGAGGATTTTGTCCACCGACTCGTCGTCGCGGTCGGGGTCGTGGTGGAAGAGGACCAGCTTCTTGACCCCGCACTCTTTGGCAATGCCCACGCCTTCCTTCCAGTGCGAGTGTCCCCAGGTGCGCTTCTCCTCCATTTGCTCGGGGAGGAACTGGGCGTCGTAGATGAACACGTCGGCGCCCTCAGCCAACCGGCGCACGCTTTCGTCGCCCTGACGGTCGCCGGGCTCGTTGTCGGTGGCATAGACCAGCACCTTACCGCCGTATTCGATGCGATAGCCCAGGCAGCCCTGCGGGTGGTGGAGCCACCGCGAACTGATAGCCAGGTCGTCGAAAACCACCCGCTCCTCGTTGATTCCAAGGAAGCGCCGCTGGGCGCGCATGGTGCTCATGTTGACGGGGAAGTAAGGATTCACCATCTGCCCTTCCAGGGCCGCCTCCACGCTCTCGCCCCGGAAAGGGAAGCCATGAAAGACAAATTGGTTCTGCTCGCGGTAGAGCGGGGTAAAGAAAGGGATGCCCTGGATGTGGTCCCAATGGTAGTGGGTGAGAAAGATGCGGGCCCGGATGCGCTTCTGCCCGAACTCCTTCTCCAGAGCCTTACCCAACTCGCGGAAACCAGTGCCGCAATCGAGAATGAGCGGCTCTGCCTGCGCCCAGCGCAACTCCAGGCAGGGAGTATTGCCACCATAGCGCAGGTTTCCCAGGTAGGGGGTCGGGGTGGAACCGCGCACACCCCAGAAACGCACCCGCAGGTCTGACTGCTTCCTTTTCTTTTCCGGCTTACGTGAGGACCCAGCCGCCACTCCTACCTCGCCCGCCCGGCAACGAACACCTTAGCTGGGGCGATATTGGCACACGCGTCCCTGCCCCTGCAAGGGGAAACCCTGACCCTGCAAGAAAAACTGTGCCCCTGGCAACCTTTCCTCCCCGCCCGCATCCAAGTTAGCAGCCAACAACAAACAACCCCGACTTCCACGACGCGGGGAAGCAGCCAACCTCCCAAGGGAAGCTGCTTCCCCGTTTTTCTTTTCAGCCTTGCCAGCGGAGCTTGATGAGTCCCGGTGGCAGGGGCCACCGGGTTGGACGCAGGAGCGCGAGACGGAATACAACAGCCACAACGGAGTGCAGTTCGCCCCTCTCAAGCAATTTCCAGCCTGTCCAGCCCAGCGGCCCCAGCCTGCCTACCGCAGGCAGGCCGCTGGGGAGATCCTCTATCCCGTGGTGGGAAAGAACTGTCAAGCCTCAGCGGCTCTGTCGCCTGACCACCTTGAACTCGCGCCGCCAGTCCTCGTTAAGCCCCACCAGCGTCACCCGCACCGCCGGCGCAAAGAACTGCACTAAAGCCTCGGTGGTGGGGTGGAACTGCAACGCGGGCGCCACCAGCAGCAACTCCGGCGGCGTGGCTTTCAGTTGCACTCCAGGGAAGTAGCCCGCCCCGGCCAACTCCCCCCGCTGTTGATGCCAGTGCACCCGCATCCAGTAGTCCAAGCCCTGCAAAGGCAAGTGAATGTCGGTGGACGCTTTCAGCTCCAGCACCACCAGTTGTCCGTCCCGCGTCGCTCCCAGTAGGTCGGCCACGCCCCGCTCGCCGCCGCCGGACACGAACACCTGCCGGTAGAGCTGCTCCCGCTCCAGCCGCGCATCCACCGCCCTCGGCGCAGCCAGCACCGCACTCTCCAGCCAGCTCTCCGCTTGCAGACGATAGTAAGGACTGGCGGGCGTACCCCCGGCGGTGCGCTCGCGCCGCAGCCGCTCCACCAGCCCCGCCAAGTCGGAAAAGTTTCCCGGGGTCAGTTCCTGCTCTTCCCGGCCCACGCCGAACCGCACCCGCCCCCCGGCTGCGCGGGCGAACTCCAGCCCGCGAATACGCAACACCAGTTGGTCGCGCGCTACCGGCACACTGGTTTCGATTTCGGTGGGAGCGAGCGCGCGGATGCGCTCCACCGCCGAACTCTCCGCCGCGCGAATCGCCTGGGCGCGCCCGAGCGGCGCCATCCGCGTCTCCCGATTGCCCCAGTCGCGCAGGTCCACGCGCACGCAGGTGAACTCCGCCTCCTCCACGGCGAAGAGTTCCGCCCGCATGCGCCGCCGATCCAGGAACGCCAACCGGCTGGCTGTGGTCTGGGTGTGCCCCACGGGCAGAAACAGGCGCAACCCCGCCCAGACTCGCTCCGGGTAGCGCCGGCGGTTCCAGTCCAACCAGACCAGCACATAGGTCAGAATGCCGTCCACGGCG
>JACZYA010000220.1:0-3225 GCA_022571295.1 Acidobacteriota bacterium
CGTCGGCCATCATGCGGTCCAGTTCCGGCCGTTTCTCCTTGGCCCCGGAGATCCCGGTGTCCACGTACTCCCCGGCAATCTTCCAGCCTCGCCTCTCGCAGTATTCTTTCAACTCGCGGGTCTGCATGGTCGGGTCTTGCCCGTTGGTGGTGGACACGCGGGCGTAAAGTGCGGCCTTCATCGTTCTCCCCCTTTGCTGCGCTCCTCCATGCCCTCCTCGAGCTTTCTCACAAACCACGGGCGGCAGCGTTGGCAGAGTGCGTTCCCGGCATGGGGTCGTTCTTTGCCCTGGCAGCGTAGGCACCCGTAGGCTTCGAAGAAGATGGCGAACTTCTGCTGCTCGGCCACGGTTTGCCGACGCCGGATTTCGACGTACTCCCGCCGGGAATGAAACCAGGGTTCTATCAGCGCGCCGTCCGCGTCGGTCGGTTCGGGTGGCAGAACCTCGACGCGCTCAATCCTTACGACTTTGTCCTTCTCTTCCGACACTATTCCTTCTCTCCCCAGCGGGGATGACACTGTGCAAGCGTGCGCTCTAGGTCAGTCGTGTCGAGGTCAAGGTATAGGGCGGTAGTGCTTAGTGAGGAGTGCCCAAGCAGTCTCTGGATTGAAACCAAGTCTGCCCCGTGCCGGAGGAGATGAGTAGCAAAGGCGTGCCTGAGAGAATGTGGGTGGATGCCATCTAGCCCGGCGCGTTTGGCAATGCGAACCACGATACCGTACAGGGTGCGCGGGTTGAGGGGGCGATCTACTCCCCGGCCCTCGAACAAGTACCCGCCCTGGCGACCGTTCAGGTGGTCCGTGAGCGCCCGTGCTGCCCTCTCCCCGTAGATCACAAGCCTTTCCTTGTCCCCCTTGCCCCGGATTTTGATGATGCGCGGGTTTATGTGCTCGAGGCGAATACCGGCAAGCTCGGCCTCCCTGCAGCCGGTTGCGTAGAAAAGCTCCAGGATGGCCCGGTCGCGGGGGGTGCGGGCCTCTTCGATCAACTGCTCTATTTCCTGCTCTGAGTGACGTGGTGGAAGCCGCCGCCCTACGCGCCGGTTGCGGATACGCTTGGCCGGCGACAGCTCCACGATCCCCAGCCGCTCCAGGAAGGCGAAGAACGCTTTGAGAGCGAAAGTCTCTCGTGCGATGCTGCGCGGGGCGAGGCCACGGAGTTGCAGCCAGTGCTGGTACTCCCGGATGGCAAGGTGGGGGAGCAGATCGAGATTGTGGTTGTGAACGAAGGCGAGGAAGTCCCGCACGACCCGGCCATAGGCGCGGCGGGTGTGATCGGAGCAGGTGCGGGCCAGCAGGAATTGCTCGAAGCTAGTCGCCAGGGCCAGGTTGCGCTCCTGGTGCGATTCGACTAGATCGCTTTGCGGCCGGGCTACAAGCGCCGTGCAGGTGTCGCGCTCGGTCCTGAGTTTGCCCCGCGCACTTTGGTTGTAGTGCCTCTGCGTGGCCTTCCCCTTTGTACTCACGGCATACTTCTGGCGCACGGCCTTCCCACCCTCACTGCGTTCGTACCGCCGACGCGCAGTCCGCCATTTCTCCGACTTCCGATAGCGGCGGTTGGAGGGAAGCTGCTCATAGCAGGGGCCGCAGATGTAGTGCCTCACCTTCGCGCGGGCAACAGACACAGGCCGCACCCCACACTTCCGGCAAAGCTCCACCCCTTCGGGCGGGTTCGTCGGTGTTGGGGTATCGTTCCCGTTTGCCATCTTTTCTCCGTCACCGCCCCCCTGCCCACTCCCAAGAATGGGCAGGAAGTCGGAGGCTAGGCCCTAGCAGCGGCCATCTGCCCTACGATGGCCTTCACTCTCTGCATGACCAGCGCGGCGCAGCGGTCGCACAGTCCGTGTCTCCCATGAGGTTGTTTCCTCTTGTGGCAGTCGAGACACCCGAAGCGCCGGTAGTAGGCGGCCCAACTTTTCCTATTCGTCATTGCTGTCTCATCCTCCTAGCGCGGCTTGCCATCATCAGCGCCCCGAAACCGCGCGCGTACTGAGTGGGGCGGACGCCCCGGCAGGCAGAGCGAGGGCAAGGAAGGAAGCCCGCCGGGGCGTTTCGGCTCAGGCGAGGAACAAGCCGACTGTGCGCGTGGGCTTGGTATTGCCCAAGACGTTCGCGCAGTAGGCTTCGCCGTCGAGCCCCAGGCGGGTTGCCAGCCGCACCACTACGTCTTTCCAAGCCACACAGCGCCGGAAGCCCTCTTTCAGCTTGGCGATGTGATCCCCTGGCTGGACTACTGCACCAGCCTCAAGGCGCTCCTTGATCGAAGCCTCATGGGTTTCGACCAGCTCCTTGAGTTGGCGCAGGCGGTTGCGGTTGGCGAGCAGCCGGGCAATCTCGGCTTGGCTGACTCCCTCCGGGGTTTGGGGTTCTTGCTGAGGGGATGGGAACGGGGTTACTGTGCGTGTAGCCATCGTTGCCTCCGTATAGGTAACTTTGGTTAGGGGCGCGTTCGGTGATTCCCTCACCGGCGCGTCCCGCCTTCCTACTTCTTCTTTCTCCTTCTGCTGTCCTTGATCTTCGGCAGTTGCTTGCGAACCCGCTCTATATCTCTGGCAGACCACAGCCGCACACGTACTCCCCCCACTACCTCGCTAGGTGGAGCAGCAACCTTGCCAGACGAGATATGACGATACAGGCTCATGCGGCTCAGTTTGAGGCGGCGTGCTGCTTCGGTTGTTGATAGGGTTCGCATAGCGTTACTACTTGTAACAGAGGAAGTGCGGCTTGTCAAGCAAATTCGGGAACCTAGCCAAAGATTTCTTGCAAGTCCTTCCATGGGAACGGGGAAGCGAAAGTCAGGGCAGTTATTCTTTGATGCGCTTGATGAGTTGGCCTTTGTCTTTTTCAGCCATCAGCGCTATGCTCTTACCCAATGTGGCCGTTCCGTATGCCGCCCTTCGCAGGTCATCCCGGAATCCCCGACCCTGGTCTCACCACAGGGGACTGGCCGACTTTGTTGCTGACCGCTGCGATCGCCGTAGCTGCTGTGGCGCAGGCCCTCATTGCATACCGCCTTTGGAGGCCACAAGTTCTGATTCGGGTGCGCCTTAGAGTTGAACCGCCACAACCCAATGCCAAACGAGCGGGCAGCATCACTGGGAAGGGATATATTGATGTTTCCAACCTCTCTCCGCTCGGCATCTGGATAGAAAAGTTCGACGTCACTGCTCAATGGCATGGTCAGCTTGGACTGCCCACCGAGATACTTTCCAAGGAGCTTATCGC
>JACZYA010000220.1:3235-3677 GCA_022571295.1 Acidobacteriota bacterium
CTTACAACATGAGGGCTTTCCCGGTTGAGAAGAGCATCTTCGAGGCTCTTGTAACCATCCCTGAGCTCGCAAGAAAAAATAGCTCTCACGGATTCGCTGGAAGCGTAACCGCGGTACTCTATTACAACGCGCATGGGAAAGACCTGAAGAAAAGCTACTCTCTTGGGCAAGTTCTCGCACTCTTCGATGGAACACTCGTCGTATCGCTCCGAAGTTGAGCTCGTCCTGGAAAGCGCCGTGCGCGGGCGATGAGCTGGTCGAGCCCGGCGCGGATCATCCGTTGCCTCCGAACACCAGGCGGAGTTGGCCCGAAACTTCAGCCAGGGCGGGGGTGGCCGTGTCCATCCGGCGCACGAGGGTTCGCGCGCACCAGTCCGCGCGGCTGTCTGTGTCCATGCTGGGGTGCGCCTGGTAATCCAGACACCTCGGCTTGCTCGTCGAG
>JACZYA010000221.1 GCA_022571295.1 Acidobacteriota bacterium
AGCACCACGTCCGCCCCCGCCCCGCCGGTGGCCGCGCGCACCGCCGCCACCGCGTCGGCCTCTTTGGGGTTGAAGACCGCGTCCGCCCCCACCCGCTCCGCCAGTTGGATGCGTTGCGGCTTGATTTCAATTCCAAAGACCGCGCTCGCCCCGCACGCCCGCGCCACTTGAATCGACATCAACCCGATCGGCCCGCAGCCCACCACCGCCACTGTCTGCCCGGCAATCTCCCCCGCCAGCACCGCGTGCACGGCGTTGCCGAGCGGATCGAGGATGGCGGCGTAGTCGCGCGGGATGGCGGGATCAATCGGAAGAATATTGCTGGCGGGAATCTTGACGTACTCGGCGAAGCAGCCGTCGCGTTCAATGCCGATGATCTCCAGCTTCTGGCACAAGTGCTGCTGCCCGATGCGGCATTGCAGGCAGTGCCCGCAGGCCACGTGCATCTCCGCGCTCACAAACTGCCCCGGTTTGACTTCCGTTACCTCGCTCCCCACCCGCTCCACCACCCCGCAGAACTCGTGCCCGAAGATCAGCGGCGGGTGGATGCGCTCGCGCATCACCGGGTCCCAGGAATAAATGTGCAGGTCGGTGCCGCAGATCGAAGCCGCCTGCACCGCCACCAGCACGTCGTTCGGCCCCGGCTCCGGCACCGGCGGGCGCTCCAGGCTGGCGCCGCTGGTCGCCTGCGTTTTCATCAAGGCGTGCATGGTGCGCGAGCTGGTTCGTGGCTTGGTCGCAGTTGCCATGGGATTCTTTTTGGGCCCACCGCCGCTTGGGATTGGTTTGGATCCGGCGGCACGGCCCGGCACCGAGAATCTTAGCACGCCCCGCTTTTTCGCGGGCGCTCTTTTGTTTCGCCTGGGCCGCAGGCTCCTACTTTTGTGAAGGGCCGGCGGAGGAAGATTTGGCTGTAATTGGAAGTCGGAATTACTTCAGGCAGGTCAGCGCTTCTTGCTCGCTATCGTGCACGTCCAGGAAAGCGGTCAGGAAAATCTTGTCCAACTGTTTCTTAACCTCCTGGCTCGGGTTGACCAGGCTCAGCTTCCCGCGCTTCTCGGAGATCAGCTTGTAGGCGCCCAGCAGCGCCGCCACCCCGTAGTTGTCGATGCGGCGAACCTTCTTCAGGTTCAGCACGAACCTCTTCTTGTTGGCGGCCAGCAACTGGCTCACCCGCTCGCCCAGGGTTTCGCTGTCTTTCTCCCCCACCATCTTCCCTTTCAAGTCCAGGATCGTCACTCCCTGTGCGTCCCGGACTTTAATGCTGTAGCTATCCCACGGCAGCTTCATGGTTACTCTTTCTTTGGGTGAGCGGGAGGCGAAAAATCGGAACCGATACGCGCAAGCTGCGCGCAGCCCTGCAACCGGGCGCCGCTCGTCGCCCGCCAATCAAAGCCACGGCAAGGTCGTCGAGAAATAATCAGAACCTGTCCTTGGGTTCAGACTGCAATTCGGCTTGGAATCTTTCGCTGTCCAGTTCCTGCAAGCTCGGCAGGTACCAACTGCGCCAGAGGTCGAGCACGGTCGGCGTCAACCCCACCTGTCCTTTGTTGCCGTTGTCGGATGCCCCTGCCCAGACTACGCGAAAATCCGCCGGGCGGGCATGCGTGCCCAGGGTGGCCTTGACTTGAACCACGGAACCGGCCGACACGGGGTGCCGCAAGCGGACACAGGCCCCGCGCTCGCTGACGTTCAACGTTTCGGTCTCTTCTTCAAACGGCTTGCCGCTCACATCCGTCCCGCTCACGGTGATGGGGATACAGGCGGCCAGTCGCGAGGCGGCGCGTTTCTTGGCATGAGCGGACTCGCCCAGCCGCTCCAACAGCCGCCCCAGATGCCGGACAAGAAAATTCCGCTGTTCGCGCGGCAAGGCCAGAAACTTCACCCCCATGCCGGCGCCGGGGTTGACGTAGCGGACCACGCAGGGCGTGGCGATCCACTTGCCAAGCAGGGCAAAGCGCAAGCGGAACTTATGGCCGCTCGGAAAGGGCTTGGTGGCGGCGATGTAGGCCCCGTCGAGGCTCAGGTCGTGGAATTGGGCGGGGAAGCTGCTCTCGTCCGAATCGCAGAAACACTTCTCGGAGAAGCGTATGCGCCGCCTGTCGTTGACTTCCAGCGCTTTGCTCCCTTTGTCTCTACTAAGCTTATCGGCTATCCGGCCAGGGGAATCCACTGTTCTCTGGTACAGTTTTGGTACAGGGGAAGAGGCCCCTTGCAACCCACTCACAACAGGCCGTTTGGGATGCGCCCCGCTCGGCGTCTTCGGCCTTACCTGCACCCTCATTTCACCTTCGCCGCTCTTTTACCCGCCTCGCCGCAATTCGGCCAAGCACGGGAAAGAACCACCCCTGCCCCGCCTTCTCGGGCCGCACCTACCAATAAACCAATTAACCATTCAACTAATCCTCGGGGAAATTCATGCGGCGGAGGAGGGCTTGGAAGCGGGGGTCGTCGCGCAGGGGGTCGAACTGGTGGTCGACTTTGAGAAATAGCGTGTTCCACTCAAAAGCAGCAACGGCTCTGTCGAGCCACTCGAAAGCTTTATCCTTATCTCCCAACGCGGCATAGGTAGTTGCCACCTTGGAAAGGACTTCTGTCCCATCCCGCTCAACGCGCGCCAGAATGTCACGTGCTTCCCGCTCGCGGCCAGCAGAGGCATAGAGGTAGGCAAGAAAAGGGTTCGTCGCGAAGTCTCGCTGAGCCAACTCAGAGGCTCTCTGTCCGGCGGCAATGGCTTCGTCAAACCGTCCGCTGGCCGCATAGACCTGTGCAAGGATCTCAGGAACCGAGACGTAGTCTGGAAAAAGCTCCTGGGTCCTGCGCAAGTCTTCAATCGCTGCCTCGTACTGTCCCCCGAAGTAGAAAATCACCCCTCGGAAGAGGTTTATGGTGGGCGAGAAGGGGTCGAGTTCAAACGCTTTCCGATTCTCTGTCTCGGCTTCGTCCAACCGGACGGTTTGGATAAGCATTGCTGAGTACCAATGATGAGCCGTGGCGTAGCTGGGCTTGAGTTCAATGGCGTGACGATAATCCTGCTCAGCTCCTTCCCAATCGTAGTGGTAGTAGGCTTTCGCAGCGGCGAGGGACGGATAGGCTTCGGCCAATGTGTCGTCGAGTTCAAGCGCCCGCCGCGCAGCGGCTTCGCTCCGGGGGTAGGCCTCTCCGGCGGGGAGCCACCCGTAAGAGGGCATGATGCTGTAAGCATCTGCCACACCGGTATGGGCAAGAGCGAAGGTGGGGTCGGCTGCGATGGCCTGCTCGAAGAGTTCGAGACCCTTTTCCACATCTTCCTTGATTCGCCGGTTCCAAAGACGGCGGCCTTGCAGGTACAGGCGATAGGCCTCGGTGCTCTCAGTGTCCCGGCGGACCAGCCGTGTTTCTTCTTCGCCGGTCAACTGCAAACGGAGGTTCCGAGAAACCTCTCGGACAATCTCTTCCTGCACGGCGAAGATTTCCGACAGAGGCCGCTCGAACCGGCCGCCCCAAAGCTGGCTGTCGTCGCGCGTGTCGATCAGTTCGGCGCTGACGGTAAGCGACTCCCCGCGTTGTTCCAACCTGCCCACCAGCACTGCCCGAACGTTTAACTCATCGCTGACGCGCGCCGGGTCAAACGGCTGGCCCTTGTACCGAAACACGGAAGTCCGAGAGATG
>JACZYA010000222.1 GCA_022571295.1 Acidobacteriota bacterium
CGTTGCGGTGGCCACGGGTGCAAAAAGCGAGCTGGCGTCACCGCTGCCTCCACCCGTGGCAGATTTCGTCAGCGAGAGCGACGTGCTCGCCGCTATGCAGCGGTCGGAGAAGATTTACATTTCTCCCCAAACCATTCTCACGCCTTCGGCCCGAGATTTAGGCTTTGCCCAAGGTGTGTTTGTTGAAACCGCCGCCAATCCGGCCACGGGCGCGGCTGCACGCTCCGGCTGATCCATTCTCTCGGCTCTGCACCAAAGGAAACCCTTTGATACATCCTCCAATACAGAGAGTGGCCCGCTAGGCCATCCCTACACCGAGAAGGACGTGCCCTCGTGCCCCTGTGCCTCATAGATGTGATTTTGGCGCGCCAAAAGGCGAAGGTTTCGGCGGCAACTAGACCCATGCGGTCAGGCATTCTCTGTACCGTACAGTGCTGTAGAACCCGTTTCTCCGGCTCCTAGAACGATAAGCAAGAGAGAGCTAAATTAATCATCTTACGCACTAAAGCCTGGCGGCTCATCCCGAACCGTGCAATTTCTCTCCCGAAACATCAGACGCTACAGCTACCATAGGGCCGTCCGAGGGCTGCCGGCTAACGGTGATGAACTCTAAGCAAGAAATTGTGGTCGGACTATCCATCTCACTCACGGGTAGGTTTTCCTTCCAGGGCCAACAAGCTCTCGATGGAATCCGGCTCTGGGAATCCTACATCGCTGCGGAGGGCGGTATCACGGTCGGTGCTGAAGGACGACGTCCCGTACGGCTTATCTACTACGATGACGAGAGTCGGGTCAGACGCGCCCAACAGAACGCACTCAGACTACTTAGGAAGGATCGCGTCGAAGTACTTTTGGGGCCCTATTCCAGTGGCTTGACTATGGCTGTGGCGCAGGTAGCGGAAGAAAACAGGAAGCTTCTGTGGAACCACGGTGGTTCTTCCGATGAGATCTTCAACCGTGGCCTGCATTATCTGGTGACTACGGCTAGCCCGGCGAGTGACTACTTGCGGGGGCTTCCGTACTGGCTGGCCACAAGGACGCTCCCTATCCGGCGAATCTGCGTTCTGCATTCTAGTAAGGGAAGCTTCGCGTCCCAAGTAGTCCGCGGAATTGTGGAAGCCGTGCGTTCTATAGGATTACACTCCGTCGAACTCGTTCCCTTGAAATCTCCGCTCAGGAATGTCGATGTCGTTGTTCGAGAGCTGCGCTCCATCGGCCCGGAGGTCCTCGTCCTTGCGGGAAGTTTTCAGGATGAGGTGCGGATCATGCAAGCACGCCATCTTTGGCCCGATATGCTGAAGGAAGTGGTGGCCGTGGCCGCTGGCGTCCAGGCCTTTTACCAGAAGCTCAAGCAAGGGGCGGAGAGAGTGATTGGACCCAGCCAGTGGGAGCCTCAGGTGCGCTTCAGGGAGATTCAGGGGCCGGATTCAAATTGGTTTGTCCGGAACTTCCGACAGCGATTCGGCCAACTGCCTGAGTACACGGCTGCTGGCGGCTTTGCCATTGGACTGGTTCTGGCTGAATGTATCCGGGAGTCAGGTTCACTGGAGGACGAGCGATTGCGTAAGGTGGCAGCCGAACTCGACTTCACCACCTTCTATGGAAAATTTCGGATTGATCCCAGAACCGGACGTCAGATCGGACACCGCATCCTGCTCACACAGTGGCGACGAGGGCGAAAAGTAGTGCTTGGAAGAGGCGAAGTACCCAACAAGTGAGTGTGCAGCTTTTCCCGGCTTGCCCGCTGAAGTTCGCTTCTACCCGCTAACGCTGTCTTTGCCTCGCGCTCCTACCGAGTGCCATAAGGAAAATCGCACACTTGCCTTCCGCATGGGGCGAGAAGAACGTCGTTACGTCGTCGTCGAAAAAGGTAAGGCCGGTTGCTCCGAGGCGTTGCGCACAGGCTGCCAGATATAGCTTCCCGCCGAGGATCCCAGCTTCGAGCTGAACGGCACGGTAGCCACGATTGCCAAAGTGCTCGAGAATCAGGCGCAAGTCCGCCAGGAAAAAAACCGCCAGGCTGGCCTCAGCGGGGAGTTCCTGTTCAAGACCGAGGTGGTAAGCCTCCGAGCGAAAGTTCCCTTCCTTCAGACATTCGAGGACGCCCCGACGCCGGTGGAAAACATAGGCGCCAGAGGTGAGACCCTCCACGGCGTGGACAATCACATACATGTCGTTGAGTTGCGCACCGTATGGGTCGAGGAAATCTGCTGGGATGCCTCGGCTCGAGCGATCGAGCATGGTGGAAAGCTGAGCGAAGGTGATCGCTTCCTGAGCGAATTTCCGGGTTGAACCCCGTCGAAAGATGACACGCTCGATCAGGTCGCGAGACATCTCCTCCTCGCTCAGGACTTCAAGCGGAACGGTGTGCCCCGTGGGGGCCGGGAGTTCTGCCACGAGCGTTTGGGCGCGCCACGCGGCCACCTCTTCTTCCGAGAGTAGGGAGGACGCTTCATGCATCTCTCGCATGGCGGGATAGCCCACCTCAGTTTTGGACAGAGGGAAGGTTTCGAGCGCCAACGGGGCCATTTCTTTGGCCGGCTCTGCCGGCAAACGGGAGATGTAACCTAGCGGCACCATCGAGAAGGCCACTTCGCGCTCCGTATCGAGGTTGAGGAGCCGGTTCACTTCCGAGTCTACGAAACTGCACACGACCCGCGCTGGAAGCCCCAAGGCCGCGCACATCGCCAGCAAATTGGCGAGGATGGTCCCGTTGTCCCAACCGAAATGTCGATAAGTGCGCGCCTGGTACTTCCAGGCATTGCGCCAATATGTCCCCGTGAAGATGATTGTAACCGGGGCGTGGGATATGGCAGGCTCGCCACCAGTTGCCCGAACCAAAACCCGGCGGTAGTCCCCCGCGCGCAGTTTTCGAAGCCCAAGGTCAGCCGGTCCAAAATGATAGACACCCGCCTCCAAATCGGGGAGATCACCGCAGACCAAATACAACTCAATCTCATAGAGGGCCCCTGTGCATGAGGCTGCGCGAAAGGAAAGCTCGCCACCCGGATAGGTCTTTCGCTTGGTGACTCCCGCCGAAAAATATAGGATTTGTGCCAGACTCTGCAAATTCGGTACCACCTCTCCTTCCGGGAAGACAGTTGCCTGGGAGATGACCGAGAGCGCGGCCTTTCCTGTTTGGGGCATCTCACGAGGCAACGGCAACGGCTTGAGAGTCGGATAGATTTTGAAGGGCGACGGCTGATTGGCCCAATCCAGGTGATGTGGGTTGGTGCGAACACTCCAATAGGAATGCTTGGTGGCGTTGTGATATCTCCAGGTTGCTTCAAGATCTCGGTGACGTGACCGGGGATTTTTGTACCAGGTGGAATGAGAGAGAATCCACCTGAGGAGGAGCCGGTCATGTCCACGAAGAGGTATAAGGCGGAGCAGATTGTGACGCTGTTGCGGCAGATTGAAGTGGAGATCGCGAACGGAAAGACCATCCCCCAAGCGTGCCGGGAAGCCCAGATCACAGCACAGACCTACTATCGTTGGCGGAAGGAATACGGCGGACTGAAGCAGAGCCAGGCGAAACGGCTGCGGGGGCTGGAGCAGGAGAACGCCCGACTGAAGCGGGTGGTAGCGGAGCTGTCCTTGGAGAAGCAAGTGCTAAAGGAGGTAGCGGAGGGAAAC
>JACZYA010000074.1 GCA_022571295.1 Acidobacteriota bacterium
TGACCGCACGCGCGGGCGGATTTCTACTTTCTTCGGCAGCGGCATCGTGGCGCACGTGGGCTTCTCGGACCCTATCTGCAAGGAGTTGGCGCAAGTGCTGGGTGCGGCCTGCGAGCGGGTGGGGGTGACCGTGCATCGTGGCGGCACCTACGTCTGCATGGAAGGGCCGATGTTTTCGACCAAGGCGGAGTCGCACAACTACCGCGCGGCCGGCTTCCACATCATCGGCATGACCAACTTGCAGGAGGCCAAGCTGGCGCGCGAAGCGGAGATCGGCTACGCCACCGTGGCGATGGTGACCGACTACGACTGCTGGCATCCGGAGCACGACGCCGTAACCGGCCATCAGGTGATGGAGTACCTGGCGAGCAATATTGAGAACGTGCAGAAGGTGATCCGCGCGGCGGTGCCGCGGGTGCCGGTGGGGCAGGGGTGCAAGTGCCACACGGCGCTGGCGCACTCGATTATCACCGAGCCCAAAAAGATTCCGGCGGCCACCAAGAAGAAGCTGCGCCCCATCATCGGCAAGTACGTGCGCTAACCCGTTCGGCGCAGAATCTTCGCTACGGCAAGCCGGAGAGGAAGAGGATAGCTTTGCGCCGACTGCTTGCTTTTCTTCACGCCAGCGTGACGGCGGGCGCGGTTTTTCTTTACCTGTTTCTGCTCGGCACTCCTTTGGTGCTGCACGCCTGGCTGACCCGCCGCATCGATCCGCTCTACCGCGTCGCCCGTTGGGGCTGCCGGATGAGCTTGTGGGTGGCCGGAGTACACCTGGAGGTGCGCGGCCGGGAAAACCTTCCACGTGGCGGGCATTGCCTCTACATGTGCAACCACGTGAGCAACATTGATCCGCCCTTACTGGTCGCCGTCCTGCCGCCGCGCATCGCCTTCATGGCGAAGAAGGAGGTATTCAGCATACCCGTGCTAGGAACCGCCGTACGCTTGGACGGCTGCGTGCCGGTGGACCGGCAAAATCCGGAAGCGGCGCGGGAGTCGGTGGAGGGAGCGCTGGCGAACATAAAGCAGGGCGTTACCTTTGTGGTTTACCCGGAAGGCACGCGCAGCCGCGACGGGCGGCTGCAACGCTTCAAGCACGGTGTCTTCGTGCTGGCCATCCGCGCCGGGGTTCCCATCGTTCCGATTACGTTGGATGGGACGCGGGCCATCATGGCGAAAGGGAAGTGGGCGATTTATCCCGGCACGGTGCGGGTGACCATCCATCCGCCGGTGGAGACGCGCGGTCGGAGCGTGGAAGAGCGCGAGCAACTGGCGGAGGAAATAAGAGCCATTGTTGCCTCCGCTTTGCCGGACGAGCAGCAGGAAAGTGCTGCGCCGGTGGCGGTGGGTGCGCAAAAACGGAACGGTTCTTCCTAGTTCTACTTCTTCAGTTGGGCCACTTCTTCTCGCAGGCGGCGGATTTCCCCCAGCAGTTCCGGCAGGCGGTTGTAGATGGCCGCACACTTGAGCCACTGCCGGTTCTCGATGCCGGGGTAGCCACTGACGGTCTGCCCGGCAGGGACATCGTTGGGAATTCCGGTTTGAGCGGTGGCGCGCACGCCGTCGCCGACTGTGAGGTGCCCGGCCACGCCTACCTGCCCGGCCAGGATGACGTCGTCGCCGATGTGCGTGGTGCCGGCCAGCCCCACCTGCGAGCAGAGCAGGCTGTCCCGACCTACGGTCGAAGCGTGGCCCACCTGCACGAGATTATCGATTTTGGCGCCGCGACCAATGCGGGTTTCGCCTACGGTGGCCCGGTCGAGGCAGGCGTGGGCCTGGATTTCGACGTCGTCTTCCACCACCACCGGGCCGGACTGGACGATCTTGTAGTAGCGGCCGTTGTCCTGGCGGGCGAAGCCGTAGCCGTCGCAGCCGATTACAGCGCCGTTTTGCAGCACCACGCGGTTGCCCAACTGGCAGTGCTCGCGCACCACCGCGTGCGAGTGGGCGGTGAAGTCGTGGCCGATGCGCGCGCCGCGGTAGATGGCCACGAAGCTGTGCAAGTGGCAGCGGTCGCCGATTTCCACTTCGTCGTCAATGAAGCAGTAGGGCCCGATGGCCGCGTCTTTTCCGATCTGCGCCTGTGGCGAGACGATGGCGGTGGAGTGCACCCCACGATAGAACGGCGGCGGCTGGTAGAAGAGTTCGAGCGCGCGGGCAAAGGTGTAGTAGGGGTTGGGGGAGCGCAGGGTGGGCACGAGCAGCTCCTCCAAATCGCGGGCGACGATGACGGCGGCCGCGCGCGTCTGCTTCAGTCGTCGCCGGTAGCGAGGATTGGAAAGGAAGGTCAGCTCGCCCGGCCCGGCGGTTTCAATCGGCGCTAGCCGGCTGATTTCCACCTCGCCGTCGCCGGTCAGGTCGCACTGCACACGCTCAGCAATTTCGCGTAGTTTCATCGCCTCACACTCCCGCGCTGTTCTGCTGTTTTTCCCAACCCTTTCAGCATATCACCGACATGTATGTCGCAGCAGCTTGTAGGTGTTACGGATTGAAGAGGCGGGGCTGGGCGGGCGCGGCAGGGCGGCGGCGGGCGGCGCCGCGCGCGGGAACCACGGCCAACACCTCGACTGCGGTCAGGGCAGCGCGGGGCACAAACGCTTTCTGGTGATTGCTGTTCAGGTCGGGCGGGGTAATCAAGTAGCCGTGCGGGCTGAGGTGGAGCAGGTCGTTCACCAGCACGCCTTCCAGCACTTGATTGTCGCGGAAGCGCAGCCGCAGCCAGAGCCCTTCCAACCGCGGCCGGCGCGGGAAAGAATTGATCTCTAGTCCCGGCAGCGTCTCTTCCCAATCCCGCACAAACCAGGCAATCTTCACCGTTTTCCAGGCAAGCTGCTGATGCTGCCCGCCCGGGTCGAGCAGCTCCAGGCCCTCCTCGCGGTCGAAGTTGCGCGGGTTGACGTACCCGTGCAGGCGTTTGCCGTCAAAAGTTTCTACGATGACTTTCTTGTGCGTTGAAGGGGCCCGTTTTTTCATGGGATAGGGCGGGCCGGCCGGTGCCATTTACCCGTGCAGAGGCTTATGCTAGTATCCGGCCTGACCGCTGTCAATTGCGGGAGTTTTCTCCACGGGCGCATTGACCGACCAGCACCAAATTCTTCGCTCGACTCGTTTGGTCACCCTTGTCACCCTTGTCAGCCGCGTCTTGGGCTATGTCCGCGACTTGCTCATCGCCATTCTGCTGGGCACCACCCTGGCCGCCGACGCCTTCGTCATCGCCTTCCGCATCCCCAACCTGCTGCGCCGGCTGATGGCGGAAGGCGCCATGACCGGAGCCTTCATTCCGGTGTTCACCTCCTGGCGGATCGAGCGTCCCGAGGCCGAGTCATGGGAGTTTGCCCGGCGGATGTTCTGGACTCTGGCGACCGTCGGCCTGGGAGTGACGCTGGTGGGCATCATCGCCGCCCCCTGGCTGGTGCGAGCCTTCACCGCCTTCAGCCCCGACCCGCAGCAGTGGTCGCTGGCGGTGCTCCTGACCCGCATTACTTTTCCCTACTGCGTACTGATCGCGCTGACTGCTTTGGCGGGTGCCATCCTGAACTCCTTGCGTGTCTTCGGCTTGCCGGCCTCGGTCCCGATTTATCTTAACTTGGCCATCATCGCAGGAGCGGTAACCGCTTGGCGGATGGAGCTGGCCGAGCCGGCCCTGGCGCTGGCGACCGGGGTGGTGTTGGGCGGGGTGTTGCAACTGGCGGTGCAGTTGCCGGCGCTGGCCCGGCGCGGGATGCGCTTTGGGGTCAAGGTTGACTTCCGCCATCCCGGCATCCGCCGTGTTGCGCGCCTGATGCTGCCCGCGTTTGCGGGCGTGGGCATCTACCAAATCAACGTCCTGGTCAGCACCATGTTCGCCAGCACGTCGGAAGGCTGGATCTCGGCGCTCTACTACGCCGACCGGGTGATGGAGTTGGCGCTGGGGGTCTATGCCATCAGCGTGGCGACGGTGGTCCTGCCGGTGATGGCGCAGCAGGCGGCCGAGAAGAAGTTGGACGACATGCGCGACACCTTGGGATTCGCGCTCCGCAATGTGGGTTTCATCGTTGTGCCGGCGGCGGTGGGGTTGATGGTGTTGCGCGACCCCATCGTGCGGGTGCTCTTCCAGCACAGCGCGTTTGAGGCTACGTCCACCGAGCTGACCTCCTGGGCGCTGCTCTTCTACGCCCTGGGCTTGCCCGCGATTGCGGCGGTTCGGCTGGTGGTTCCGGCGTTCTACGCCGTGCAGGACACCGTCACGCCGGTCCGGGTGGCGGCGCTTTCGCTGGGAGTCAACATCGTGTTCTGCTTCCTGTTGGTGGGCCCGCTGCGGCAGGGCGGGCTGGCGCTGGCGACCTCGCTGGCGGCTTACGTAAATTTGTTGGTCCTCTACGGGTTGTTCCGGCGGCGCTTGGGAATGCTGAGCGAGAAGCGGCTGGCGGTCTCGCTGGCGCGGACTATGCTGGCGGCCGGTGGCATGGGCCTGGGCTGCTGGTGGCTGGCGAATAAAGTCGAACTGATGGAAATTACCGCCTTCGGCGTTTTGCTGGGCTGGTTTGCCGCCACGCTGGTCTTAGGGATGTTACTCTACCTGGGGCTGGCTTGGCTGCTGCGGGCCGAGGAGTTGGGCGAGTTCTATACGCTGGTGACGGGCCGCCGGGTGCGGCCTCGGGTTCCGAGCGTGCAGGCGGCGGTGCCGTCTGCGCCCAAGCAAGAATAGTGCGTAGCCAGATTGCATCTTTCATCAACTACGTTCAGGTGGAGCGCGGCTTGTCGCCCAACACCGTAATCGCTTACCGGAGTGACCTGGAGAAGTTCGCCCGCTTCTGCGTGACGCGCAAGCTCCCGCTGGCAGGTGTGGGGCGGGAGCAGGTGGTGGATTTCCTGGGGCGGCTCTACCGGCAGGGGCTCGACAGCCGCTCGGTCGCGCGCCAACTGGCAACGCTGCGGAGCTTTTTCCGCTTTCTCCTGCAGGAGGAGATTCTGCGGCGCGACCCGACCGAGCACATTGAATCGCCTCGCGTGTGGAAACGGTTGCCGAAGTTCCTGAGCTTGGGAGAAGTCGAGCGGCTCCTGGCGCAGCCGGACGCCGCTACCCTCTTGGGGCTGCGCGACCAGGCCATGCTGGAACTTCTTTACGCCACCGGCCTGCGCGTTTCAGAGCTGGTCAACTTGAAGGTGGGCGACGTGCAACTGGAAGCGGGCTACTTGCGCTGCCTGGGGAAGGGCAGCAAGGAACGCGTGGTGCCCCTGGGACGCAAGGCTATCGCCGCCGTGGAAGCCTATCTCCAACGGGCACGTCCCCGGTTGGTCAAGCGGCGCGCCTCCGCCCATCTCTTCCTGAGCCGTCGCGGGCAGGGAATGACCCGCCAGCACTTCTGGCATCTGTTGGGCGGCTACGTCCGGACGGCGGGCATCCGCACGCGGCTCTCGCCGCACGGGCTGCGGCACAGCTTTGCCACCCACTTGCTGGAGCGCGGCGCTGATTTGCGCTCGGTGCAGGTCTTGTTGGGCCATGCGGACATTTCCAGCACCGAGATTTACACCCACGTGGCCCAGGAACGTTTGAAACAAGTTTATCGCGCTTATCACCCCCGGGCCTAGGAGCCGGAGAAAAGGACGAACGATGCCCGATTACATCTACATGTTGGAAAGCCGGCTCTCGCCGGAACAAACCGCGGTGCTGAACCGGGTGCAGCAGGAAGCGCAGGACGCCGGCTTGAACGTCTACTTGGTGGGCGGCGCGGTGCGGGATCTGATGACCGGCGCTCCCATCCGCGACCTGGATTTTGTCTTCGAGGGCAACCCCCTGCGGCTGGTGCGCCGGCTGAGCGAAAAACCCCTGCTGCACTTGCAGGTTAACGACCACCTGCGCAGCGCTGAGCTAGTTCTGGCCAACGGCGTTTCCCTCAGCCTGGAGATGGCGCGCAGCGAAACCTTCCACCAGCCTGGCAAGGCCCCGGAAGTGAAAATCGCCCCCATCCTGGATGACCTGCGCCGGCGCGATCTTACTCTCAACGCCATGGGGATTTCCTTGACGCCTGGCTCGCGCGGTTTGCTGCTCGATCCCACCAACGGGTTGGCGGATATTGAGAACCACGAGCTGCGCATCCTGCACAACTACAGCTTTCTGCACGACCCCATCAGGATTCTGCGCCTGGTGCGCTTTACGGCCCGGCTCTCCTACAAGCCCGAAACGCGCACCCGGGAGCAGTTCAGCCTGGCCCTGGAGCGCGGCTATGCCGACTACATTGAGTCGGCGTCCCTGGGCCGGGAGATGGAGCAGATCGCGCGGGAAGAGAACGTGGTGGCGGTGCTGAAAGCCCTGCAAGAGCGAGAACTGCTGGCAGCTTTTCATCCGCGCTTGCAGAAGCGCAAGCCTGACTATGACGGCTTGGCCAAGTTCCAGAAGTACCGCCAGCAGGCGGAAGAGGCCGACTACTTCTTCGATCCCTTCCACACCGTCATGCACTATGTGCTGCGCCGGTTGAGCGGCGGGGAGGCCTTGCGGCTGCTGCGCAAGCTGGGAGCGAAAAAAACGGTCATGAAGCAGATCGAGAGCGTGGCCGCGGAGGGGCGCAAGCTGGTGAGGTCGTTGGGGCGGCTCCGACCCGGGCGTCCGAAGCAAGTCTATGGCCTGCTGACGCCGGTTCCGGTTGAGCGCCTGATCTTTGCGCTGGCCGAATACAGCAGCCGGCAGACCGTGCAGGCCAAAATTCACAACTATCTCTTCAAGTACCGCCCCCTGCGCAAAAGACTGCCCGTGCGGGAGTTGCAGTTGATGGGGGTCGCGACGGGACCCAAGTTCGACCAAATCCTGGAGCAGTTTTTTGCCGCGCAACTCGACGGGAAGGTTCGCAGCCGGCCTCAACAGTTGCGGTTTCTGCGGAACGCAGCCGGTCTGCCCAAACCTGTACCCAAGCAGGAAGAGCACCCGAAGGAAAAGGAGCCCGCCGCCTTCAAGGCTGCTGCGGGGAGGCCCACCCCGGCGCCACCGCCTGCAAAGGCGGCTGCCGGGAAGCCCGAGCCCGCCGGGCAGAAGGCTGCGGTTCCTGGCCGGAAGGTGGAGCCGAAAGCACGCAAGCCGGCCCAACGACGGCCCGACAAGAGCAAAGTGAAATCCAAAAGCAGGAGCGCAAGCCCGAGCAAAAAGAAAAAGGCCGCAAAGAAAAAAGGCAAGAAGCGCTCGTAACCAGACCACGGTTCAAGCCCGCCGCCGTGGCCGGGCTTGGTAGAATAGGAGCCGATGTCAAAAGCAGAGTTTGTCCACCTTCATCTCCACACCGATTACAGTCTGCTGGACGGCGCCTGCACCATTCCGCGCCTGACTGAGCTGACCGCCCGGCAGGGGATGTCGGCGGTAGCGGTGACCGACCACGGCAACCTCTTCGGGGCGGCCAAGTTCTGCCAAGCCGCCGAAGCCCACGGCGTCAAGCCCATCGTCGGCTGTGAGGTGTACATCACCACCGGCGACCGC
This sequence comes from Acidobacteriota bacterium, assembly GCA_022571295.1. Classification (GTDB taxonomy): domain Bacteria; phylum Acidobacteriota; class Terriglobia; order Acidiferrales; family 2-02-FULL-67-57; genus JACZYA01. The sequence goes on from JACZYA010000074.1 coordinate 7,442, forward strand.
CGCAGCCGCTCGGGCAACGGCGAAAACACCCACCACTTGGTTTTGCTGAGCGAGAACCTGGAGGGCTATCGCAACCTGATCAAGCTGGTCAGCGCCGGCCACTTGGAGGGGTTCTACTACAAGCCCCGCATTGACAAGGAGCTGCTGGCCCAGCACAGCCGGGGTCTGATCGGACTTTCCGCCTGCCTGAATGGCGAGGTGGCGTTCAACCTGCTCGCCAACAACTATGAGGCGGCGCGCCGGGCCGCGGGCGAGTACCGCGACATCCTGGGCGCGGGAAATTTCTACTTGGAAATTCAGGACCAGGGCTTGGAACAGGAGCATCGCATCCAGCCCGACCTGCTGCGGATGTCGCAAGAGACCGGCATCCCGCTGGTCGCCACCAACGATTGCCACTACCTGGCCAAAGGGGACGCGTACGCGCACGACGTCCTGCTCTGCATCCAGATGGGCAAGCTGGTCAGCGACCCCAACCGGATGAAGTTCGGCTCCGACCAGTTCTACTTCAAGAGCGCTGAGGAGATGCTGCAGGTGTTTCGGGCGGTGCCGGAGGCGGTGCAGCGGACGCTGGAAATCGCCGAACGCTGCCACCTGACGCTGCCGCGTGAGGAGCACCCCTTCCCGCACTTTGCCGTCCCCGACGGCTTTACCCTAGAGAGCTACTTCGAAAAGATGGCCCGGGAGGGGTTCGAGGAGCGGCGGGCGCGCCTGTCGGCGCAGGCGCAGCGCGGCTTGCTGCAGCACCCGCTGGCGGACTACGAGCGCAGGCTGGAGAAAGAAATCCGCATGATCCAGCAGATGCGCTTTGCCGGCTACTTCCTGATCGTGTGGGACTTCATTCGCTACGCGCGCGAGCAGGGCATCCCGGTGGGGCCGGGCCGCGGTTCGGCTGCTGGCAGCCTGGTGAGCTACTCCTTGCGCATCACCGACATTGATCCGCTGCAATACGGGCTGCTGTTCGAGCGCTTCTTGAACCCGGAGCGCGTCTCGCTGCCCGACATTGACATTGATTTCTGCATGCGCCGCCGGAGCGAGGTGATCAACTACGTCACCCAAACCTACGGACGGGAGAACGTGGCCCAGATCATCACCTTCGGAACGCTGGCCGCCAAGGCGGCGATGAAGGACACCGCCCGCGCCCTGGAGTTGCCCTACGCCGAGGCCGACCGTTTGGCCAAGATGGTGCCGCCGCAGTTGAACATCACGATTGACGAGGCCTTGCGCCAGTCGGCTCCCTTGAGGCAGCGCTACGAAAGCGAGCCCAAGATCAAGCAAGTGCTGGACGTGGCCCGCCGCCTGGAAGGGCTCTCGCGCCACTCCTCTACCCACGCCGCCGGCGTGGTCATCTCGCCCAAGCCGTTGAGGGACGTGGTTCCGCTCTACAAGACCAACAAGGACGAAATCGTCACCCAGTTCGCCATGGACGACCTGGAGCGGATCGGCCTGCTCAAGATGGACTTCCTGGGCCTGACCACCCTGACCGTGATTACGGACGCCGTCCAGTTGATTGAGCAGCACCGCGGGGTGAAGCTGGTGTTGGAAGACCTGCCGCTGGATGACTCCGAAACCTTCCAACTGTTTTCCCGTGGCGCCGCCGGCGGCATCTTCCAGTTCGAGTCGCATGGGATGCGGGAAATCCTGCGCCGCTACCAACCTTCCCGCTTCGAAGACCTGGTGGCTCTGAACGCGCTCTACCGTCCCGGTCCCCTCCAGGGCGGCATGGTCGACGACTTCATCGCCCGCAAGCACGGCCAGAAGGAAGTCACCTACCTGCTGCCGGAGCTGAAGGAGGTCCTGGAAGAGACCTACGGCGTCATCGTCTATCAGGAACAGGTGATGCAGATCGCCAACCGTCTGGCGGGCTTCAGCCTGGGCGAAGCGGACATCCTGCGCCGCGCCATGGGCAAAAAAAAGCCCAAGGAAATGGCGGCGCAGCAGGAGAAATTCCTGGCCGGCTGCCGCGAGCGCAAAGTGAACCCGAAGAAGGCGGTGAAGATTTTCGAGCTGATGGCCCAGTTTGCCGGCTACGGCTTCAACAAGTCCCACTCGGCCGCCTACGCCCTGCTGGCCTATCAGACCGCCTACTTGAAAACTCACTACCCGGTGGAGTTCATGGCGGCTGTGCTCAGCGCAGAGACCGGCAACACCGAGAAAGTGGTGAAGTACATCGGCGAGTGCCGCCAGATGGGAATCACGGTTCTGCCGCCCGACGTGCAGTCGAGCGATTGGAGTTTTACCCCTGCCGGCGAGAGCCTCCGCTTCGGCCTGGGGGCGGTGCGCAACGTCGGGTTCAATACCGTCCGGGCCGTCCAGGAAGCGCGGCAACGCCTGGGGCAGTTCACTTCGCTCATCCAGTTTTGCGAGGAGGTGGACGTACGGACGTTGAACCGCCGCGCGCTGGAGAGCTTGGTCAAGGCCGGGGCACTGGACTCGCTGGGCGGGCACCGGGCACAGTTGCTGGCGGCGGCGGAGGGAGCCCTGGCGCGGGCCACCCGCGTCCAGCGCGAGAAAGAAAGCGGGCAGCACGCCTTGTTTGGCACGGGCGTGGCGCAGGCGGCGCCGCCCCCTCCCTTGCCGGAAGTCGAGGAGTGGCCGGAGCATGAGCGGCTGGCCTACGAGAAAGAGACCCTGGGGTTCTTTACCAGCGGCCATCCCTTGTCGCGCTTTGAGGGGCGCTTGCGCCGGTTGGGCACGGTGGCGATTGCGGACTTGGAGACCAAAGCTAACAACGAGAGGGTGCGGCTGGCCGGCATCGTAGTCCGCGTGCGGCAGATGCGCAGCCGCAAGGGCGACCGCTGGGCCATCGCGGGATTGGAGGACCTGAGCGGCGTGGCGGACTTGCTCATCTTCCCGGAAGCCTTCCGCCGTCTGGAGAGCCGCTTCCATACCGACGCCGTCTTGCTGGTCAAGGGCCGCCTGCGCGCGGAGGAGGCCGGCGTGCGCCTCGCGGTCGAGGATGCCAAGCCGTTGGAAGAGACGCTGGCGGAATCCGGCGAGAGTGACGCGGGCGGGGCCACGGTGAGCCGCGTGGTGATTGAGCTCGACCCCGGCCACATCACCGCCGAGACCATTGACCGCCTGGACGCCCTCTTCCGGCGCAAGCCGGGGCACAGTCCGGTGGAGTTCCGCCTGCCCCCCGAGGTGGGAGCGCAGGGGGCCGGCCGCAATCTACGCGTGCAGGCGGACGAAGAGTTGCTTTCCGAGTTGAAGACCTTGTGCGGTGAAAGCGCGGTGTCGCTGGTGCAGTAACGATGGCAAAACAAAGCAGCACCCAAAAAGAACTGGCGCAGCTGGAGCGGCGCCTGACCGAACTGGAGGGGAACTCTGCGAGTGGTGGTCAGGTGAAGACGCAGATTAACGAACTGAAGCAGCAGGTGACGGCTCTGCGGGAAGAGTTGGTGGGCCCGCGCGGGGTTTGGCAGCGAGTGGAGCTGGCGCGGCACCCGCAGCGGCCCTACACCCTGGACTACATCAAGCTGCTGTTCGAGGACTTCAGCGAGATTCACGGCGACCGGCACTTCGGCGACGACCCGGCCCTGCTTTGCGGCATGGTGCGCTTCCATGGTGAGCCGGTGCTGGTGGTGGGGCACCAGAAAGGGCGCGACACCAAGGAGCGCGTGTGGCGCAACTTCGGGCAAGCCAAACCGGAGGGCTTCCGCAAGGCGCTGCGCGCCATGAAGCTGGCGGCCAAGTTCGGGCGGCCTATCTTCTCCTTGGTGGACACGCAGGGCGCTTACCCGGGCGTGGATGCCGAGGCGCGGGGTCAGGCGGAGGCCATCGCCAGCTGTCTGCGCGAGATTTCCCGGCTGCCGGTTCCCATCGTGGTCACCGTCACCGGGGAAGGCGGCAGCGGCGGCGCCCTGGCCATCGCCATCGGCGACAAAGTCAACATGATGGAGAATGCGTTTTACTCGGTGATTTCCCCGGAAGGCTGCGCTTCGATCATGTGGCGCGACGCCACCAAGAAAGAGCTGGCGGCCGAAGCCCTGAAGATCACCTCGGAAGACCTGCTCGCCATGGGCTTGATTGACGAAATTATCCCGGAACCTGAAGGCGGCGCCCACCGTAATTACCAACAGATGGGAAAACTCCTGGACGAAGTGCTGGTGCGTTCGCTGGCCGAGCTGCGCGGTCTTTCGACCGAGGAGTTGCTCGCCCGTCGCTACGACAAGTTCCGGCGCATGGGCCGCTTCTTCCAACTCGCCTGAGCGCCGGAAGAAGGAGGGTGGGAGATGAAATACTGCCATCGCTGTGGGGTTGAGGTGGCCGAAGCTCATCAGTTCTGTCCGCAGTGCGGACAAAACCTGCAAGCCCCGCCGTCGCCTCCCGCCCAACCCGCGGTCCGCGACTACGGACGGCACGTCAGAATCCTGGCGGTGCTGCTGCTGGTGTGGGGCGGACTCGGGCTTTTGCGCGGGGTGGGCATGATGTTCGTCGCCGGTCCCATGGGGAGTTTTCTCCGGGACGCGGTTGGTTACGACCTGCCGGGTCGGTTCCTGCCCCATTTGATCATGTCCCTCGGATGGGTCTTTCTGGCCGTGGCAGTGGCCACGGTTGCCGCCGGCGTCGGACTGATGAACTACGAGCCCTGGGCGCGGCCGGTAGCGGTGGTGGTGTGTGTGTTGGCGCTGCTGCATTTTCCGCTGGGGACGCTGCTGGGGGCGTATGGTCTGTGGGTGTTGGTGTCGGCTGAAGGCGAGCGGCACTACCGGCAAGCCGCGGCGACTCACGGGTAGCCACTCCGACGGGTTGGCTCGCGCGGGCATGATCTCCGTCAACTTTCCCGGTTCTTATAGAATCAGTGGGTTACACCTTCCTGAGTAGGTGAGTGTGCCCGTAGTGTGCCATCTACCTGGGGGATAAAATCGGCGTCCGCAAACTGCTTGAGCCGATTCTTCCAGGCACCGGAGAACTTCGCATAGTATTTCTCAATGGTGGCCGCAGAGTCTCCTACCATGCGGCCCACGTCGGCATAGCCCGCTCCGCTGGCAACTTTCTTGCTGATGAAGGTGTGGCGGAATCTGTGGGCTTTGGCCCCCCTGACACCAGCACGCTCTCCAATAATCCTCACAACTCGGTCTTGCAAGTATTTCCCGGCGGCCATCGGCCTGTGCCACTGATTGAGCAATACCGTTTCTCCTGGCAATGCCTTTCTTCGTTGCCATTCTGATTGTAGCGCAAAAAGTAGCTCAGGGCTCAGTGGAATCCAGGCTTGGGTGGAGCATTTCTCTGTCTGCAAGTCAATGAAGCCGCCCCCAAAATTCACCTGTTCCCAGCGGAGCTTGACAGCATCGCCAGCCCTCAATCCCGTATGGAGAAGAACCAGCAGGGTAAAGCGGTGTTCGCCAGCGTTCTCAAACATGGCTTGCAATTCTTCCTCGGTGTAGGGGTTGGGTTCGCCGCGCTTCCGCCGGACTGTCCTGACGGGGTTCTTTATCACCCAATCAGACTCCAATCTCATCCCGAATTGAAAGACCCGGTGGACTGCCTCGATGTCTCCAATCAACCCGGCTCCGTTCCTAGCTTGCTTGGTTTGGTTGATTCTTTTTATTCGCCATGCCTTCCACTGTTCGATCACTGGAGATTTTACGTCTCTCAGTTTCGTTATGCCCTGCTCGGAAAGAAACACGGAAAACTCTCGCAGCGAAATATCGTTCCTCTTCTTGCTGGAGGCCCGCATTTCATTTCGTGCGATGCGCTGTTCCGTGTTGGCGTTGTAGAGGCCGAGCAGCATTTCCCAGGTGGGTTCTACCTGCTTCGGTTTTTCCTCATAGCCGACCAGGGCGGCCAGACTTTGGAAGCTGGCAGGCGGGAGCAGGTTCGCCAACTCAGGCCATTCTGCGTGATCTGTTCCTTCCACCAGGGCGGTAGCGATTCGGCTCTTTAGCTTGATCGCCTGCTCATAGGAAGGTGTGCCCAACGAGAGTCGCAGGCGAACACCTTCGCAGTTCCCAATTAGCCGGTAACGATTCCCGCGCTTGCTTACATCAAGCCGCATGGCCGCCTCCTCATTTCGATCTCCGCTCAGCGAGTATTTTCTTGGCGCGGCGCAGTTCGCTCTCAGTCCACAACCGATTCTTGTACACATCTCGCTTTTTCGGTTCGGGGATTGTTCTGTCTTTGAGCAAGCGTAGGAGATGCCGGTGCGAAAGTGCAAGCGGCTTCGCCGCTTCACCCGTGTAGTACGTCCTCGCCATGCTGTGAGCCTAAACGATGTCATAGTCCTATGTCAAACTCTCATCGAAAAGTTATTCTATGCTTGTCCAGAAGCCTCTTGAGGGTGGATTCCGGCACTAGCTTGGTTCCCTTTTTCCCCGGTCTGCTGAAATCAACGAGAACCTCACCACGCAGAATGTTATAGACCCCCGCCCGACTGAGGCCTAAAAGTTTGGCAACCTCAGCAATGCGGAAATGTCTTTCGATCTGTTGCGTGGCCATTGCCATCAAAGGCGCCCGTTGCCGTTCTTGCTCATGCCGCCGTTCCTCTGTATCGCTCTCTCTGCACCAACACAACGCAAGCCTCAGATTCTTTCTCCTGGTCAGGCACCAGTTCAAGCTCCAGTGGACAAGTCCCGTCCTCGTCATGTAAAGACCACGCTTGCCCGCAACGCTGGCAGTAGCGGAGTGAGTCTGGAGTGCTGATTTCCATCCTAAAATGGTACATCGTCGTCGGTTATCTCGACCGGCTCCTCTGGCGGTTCAACTTCGCCACTCGCTTGCTGGGTTTGATCGCTGCGCGGCGTCAGGACACACATTCGGTTGATGACAATTTCGGTGGTGCGGCGCTTGTTGCCGTCGCGGTCGTTCCACTCGCGGGTTTGCAGCCGCCCTTCCACATAGGCCAGCTTGCCCTT
>JACZYA010000007.1 GCA_022571295.1 Acidobacteriota bacterium
CGTGGCACCTGCCACGGGGCGCTCGTACCGCTTTTCCGCCCGGCGGCAGGGCCTGCCCGCCGCAGGCAGGCCGCCGGGCTCAGCGCCAAATCAACATCGTGAAACTGACCCACTACCGAGCGGCAGGGCAGCTTTACCGCGATTGGGAGCTGTGTTAGGCTTTTAAACTGCACGTTCTTCTGTAAGAAGGTGTTCCGATGTCTGGTCATTCCAGATGGTCAACCATCAAGCACAAGAAGGCGGCCACGGACGCCAAGCGCGGCCAGGCTTTCTCGCGCTTAGCCAAGGAAGTAACCATTTCAGCGCGCCTGGGCGGCGGCGATCCCGACCAGAACCCCCGTCTGCGCAAAGCCATCGAAACCTGCAAGGGCGCGAACATGCCCAACGACAACATCACGCGCGCCATCAAGCGCGGCACGGGTGAGCTCGAAGGGATCACGCTGGAAGAGGTCACCTTCGAGGGCTACGGCACCGGAGGCGTGGCGGTGCTGGTGGAAATCACCACCGACAATCGCACCCGGACGGTGAGCGAGCTGCGGCACATGTTCTCGAAGTGGGGCGGCAACCTGGGGGAAGCCGGCTGCGTGGCTTGGATGTTCGACAAGAAGGGTTACATCACGCTCCCAAAGGAAAAAGTGGACGAGGACACGTTGATGAGCATTGTGCTGGAGGCGGGGGCGGAGGATTTGCGCGACGACGGCGCCAATTGGGAAGTTATCACGCCCCCCGCAGAGCTGGAGGCCGTGAAGGACGCGCTGGCGGCCAAGTCGTTGGCGCCGGCTACGGCCGAAGTCACTATGCTGCCGCAGAGTACGGTTCGCCTGGAGGGCGGCGGAGCGCGGCAACTGCTTCGCCTGCTGGGAGCATTGGAAGAGCACGACGACGTCCAACACGTGTATGCGAACTTCGACATTGCCGAGAAGGAAATCGAAAAAGCCGTCACTGCCTCCGGCCAATAGGCGCGCCGCCCGCATGCGGGTCCTGGGCGTGGATTGCGGCAGCCGTTCGACCGGCTTCGGCGTGATTGAGAGCGACGGCCGCAGCTACCAGGTGCTGGACTACGGCGCCATTCGCCCCGCCCGCTCGCACAACTTCGCCGAGCGCTTGCTCCACATCCAAATCGAGCTAGACAAACTGGTGGAGCGCTACCAGCCCAACAGCATCGCAGTGGAGCAGGTGTTCCAGGCCCTCAACGTGAAAAGCGCCATGCAATTGAGCCAGGTGCGGGGAATTGTTTTGTTGACGGCGGCCCGCGCCCAATTGCCGGTGCGGGAGTATTCGGCCCTGACGGTGAAGAGCAGTGTGGTGGGTTACGGGCGCGCTGAGAAGCATCAGGTGCAGGGCATGGTGCAACGCCTGCTCGCACTTCCGGCACTCCCGGAGCCCGACGACGCTGCCGATGCCCTGGCCGTGGCGCTCTGCCACATTCATTGCGAGAGAACCCGCCACCTGACCCAGGCACCCTAAATGCCGTTCGCGCGCCGCTGGCAGGTTGCTGTTCTTCTAGGTGTCTTGGTTTGCGCCGGTGGCAGCGGCACCACCCACCTCCGCGCTGGCGAAGAGTCCGCCGCGGCACGGCTTACTTTCATCAAAGTCTTTCCCGGCAGCACGCCTGAATACCTGCGCGTGACGGTGGAGGAAAACGGCCAGGCCCTTTACGCCGGCGGGGCAGCCGACCAAGCCGACGAGCTCGAGCCGGAATCGTTCCGCCTTTCCTCCGATTTTACGCAGGAGTTGTTTCGACACGCAGCCGAACTGAATTACTTTCGCGGCCTCAAGCTCGAGGGCCCGTCCAACGTAGCCTCAATGGGCGCAAAAACTTTTAGCTATGAGAAGGGGCCGGAGCGGTGGGAGGTGAAGTACAACTACACTTCGGACCGGCGCGTGCGAGAATTGCAAAGCATCTTCGAGCACATCGGGCAGGGGCGTTTTCTGATCGAGCAGCTCAGTTTTCGCATGCGCTTCGACCGCCTGGGCGTGCTGGAGACCCTGCGCCAGTTTGAGCGCGAGTTCAATTCCGACCGGCTGGTGGACGTGCAGCAGTTTGTTCCGGTCTTGGAGCAGCTTGCAAGCAACAGCCGGCTGATGAATGCGGTGCGACGCCGTGCCCAGCGGCTGTTGACGCGCGCCCAGGGTGCGCCTGCCCGCCTGGAAATGGAACACATCAACCAGGAGGTGGGCCGACTGTTCCGGGTTGTACTCGAAGAAGGTGGCGACGCCACTTACGACAGCCGGCGGTTCGCCCAGCCCCCACGGCCGCAGCCGCTCAAGTTGCCGGCGCAAGTGGTCTCCCGTTTGTGGGAGCTGACCCGGATGGCCAATAACTTGCGCGGTGTGGCTCCGGCCGCGGCGGAACTTCCCTCCGTGGGTTACCACCTCACCTATGAAGCAGGCTCCGAGAAGAACGAGGCGGTCTTTCACACCCCGCCTACCGCTCCGGTGGCGGAGATGGTGCACATCTTCCAACAGCTCATGCGGCAGGATGAGATGCGCAACCGCCTGCGCCGTGTGCTGGAGAATGATCCCTTCATGTTGCAGGTGGTCCTGCAGGAGTTGGAGGCCGCCATTCGGACCAATGCCGTGCTGGAACCGGCGGCATTCGTTCCATTACTGGAAGGGATTGCAAACGGAAGCGAGCACCACCAGCTTGACCGGGAAAAGGCTCGCCTCCTGCTGGAGCAGATTCAGTCGGGCCGCTAGGGACGACGCAGCCGACCCTAGCGGATGATCAGCCCGGCGTACCCCACCACCGCGCTGCGGTCTCCGGTCACATCGCCCGAGTTGGCGTAGCGCACCAGTTCGGCTGTGCGCGCCCCCAGCTCGCACACGGCCGTCAGCATGGCCGTGGCAGGGCCATAGCCGCACATGGAAATTCTCTGCTGCTGCACGGTGTCGAACAGGCCGCGCGCATCCAATGCCAGGATGCGGTCGATGGCTTTGCGGTCTTTGATCCGGTTGACCTGGTCGGGTTCGTAGTGGTTCAAGTCAGAGGAAGCCACGATCAGCGGCCGCGCCGGATGGTCAGCCAGCACGCGCGCGATGGCGCGCCCCAGCTCTTGCAACGGCTCGTAGCTGTCCACCCCCAGGGCAATAGGGACAAAGCGAAACGTTCCCTGCAAATACTGTAGGAAGGGCAACTGCACTTCCAGGGAGTGCTCGGAGCGGTGGGCTTGGTCATCTTCTTCCAATTGAGGGCAGGCTTGCTTCAGCGCCTGCGCCAGCGGCGCGTCAATGCTGACCGCGCCCAGCGGTGTCTCCCACTCTCCCTCTGACATGATTGCCAGCGGGCGCCCATGCCCGGTGTGGTTCGGGCAGAGCAGGATGTAGGAAGCCGGAAGTTGCAAGCGGCCGTACACGGCGCCGGCGACGTGGCCTGAGTACATGAGGCCGGCGTGCGGCACCACGCAGCCCAGCGCCGCCTGCAGCGGAGTGACCCGCTCGATGTAGCTTTCCAGGTCCCGCTTGAGTGTTTCCGGGTTGGCGGGGTAGAACCGGCCGGCGACCGCGGGAGGACGATGCATAACGTTTTTCTGCAGGCATCGTAGGCTCGAACGGCGGGAGCGTCAAGAAGGAGGGCGGCGCAAGAGTAAGCTTACGGCGAGGGGCGGGAGCTGGGTTTCCCTTTGATCTTGACGGCTTGGTTGCTGCCGGGCAGGAAGTGGATCACTACGCGGTCGCCGTAGCGAAAGGGTTTGTCTTCGTCGATCAGACGAGCGATTTTGCGCGCCAGCTTCTGGTTGTAGGTGAAGGTGCGAATCACGGTGGTGTTGGCGCGGCTGCGAACGGTGATCGCCAGCCGGGTTATCACCAGAACTTCTCCTCGAAACTTTACGGGCTTGGCCTTGCGTTGCTCGATCTTGACAGGAGTCAGTTGCGTCGGCTGGGCCGGCGCCGGGAAAACCGCCAGCAGGGAACCGACCAAGAGGCCGAACTGTGGGAGTCTACTTAAGGTTGTCAATGTTGATCCGTAGCGATTTGAGGAATTTTCTGTCTTGGGGAGTAATGGTCAAAGAGGATTTCGTTCTCGTCTTGCGTTCCCGCTTTTCTCCATCCAGCCGAATTTTCAATGATTTAAGAAAGCGCTGATCGTCGGAGGCGATTTCCGCCGTTTCCTCGGCCGGCTCGCCCGCCGGGCGTTTGTTGAGCGCAACCACGGCGTCTAGCATTAAGAAGACATCGTACCCGTGGGCCTTGATGCGCGCAATCGTGTCGGAGATGCGATCCGAGTCCGATACTGCTTCGTTGATGGCGCGCCCCAGCTCGCGCAACAACTGCTTCATGCGATTTTCCAATTGCACGCTTTGTCCTTCCGCCCTGCCTTGGATCGCTCTCATTTGAATTCTATGCCCGTCCCCAAAAAAGTGTCAAGCGAAAGGGAGACATGCTCTTGCGGGAATAGGAGTGAGTTGAGTACCATGCCGGTTCGTTGATTTCCATGGCCAAGCCGACTCCCACAACTGCTAAGCGCCCCGAACGCCGGGATAAATTCACCACCAGCTCACATATTGGAATCAAGACCTGCTACGGGAAAGCTGACACCGCCGGCCAGGATCCGGATCGCGACCTCGGGCAGCCGGGCGAGTTTCCTTACACCCGCGGTGTGTACCCCACCATGTACCGCAGCCGGTTGTGGACCATGCGGCAGTACGCCGGCTACGCCACCGCCGCTGAGTCCAACCGCCGCTTTCGCTACCTGCTCGAGCAAGGCCAGACCGGCCTGTCGGTTGCCTTTGACCTGCCCACCCAGATTGGGTACGACTCCGACGCTCCCGAAGCGTTCGGCGAAGTGGGAAAAGTGGGCGTGGCCATCGATTCGCTGGAGGATATGGAGGCGCTCTTCGAGGGCATCCCGCTGGAGAAAGTTTCCACCTCGATGACCATCAACGCTACCGCCGCCATCTTGCTGGCTCTCTACGTGGCGGTGGCCAAGCGGCAGGGCGCCGATCCCCGCCGTCTCTCCGGCACGGTACAGAACGACATCCTCAAGGAGTACGTCGCCCGGGGAGCTTACATCTATCCGCCCCGGCCCGCGCTGCGGTTGGTGACGGATGTCTTTGCCTACTGCAGGGACCACCTGCCGGAGTGGAATACCATCTCGATCAGCGGCTACCACATCCGCGAGGCCGGCTCGACCGCGGTGCAGGAAGTGGCCTTTACCCTGGCCAACGCCCTTACCTACGTGCAAGCGGCCGTCGAGCGCGGTTTGGACGTGGACGAGTTTGCTCCCCGCCTCTCGTTCTTTTTCAACGCCCACAGCAATTTTTTCGAGGAAGTAGCCAAGTTCCGCGCCGCCCGCCGCCTGTGGGCGCGCTTGCTGCGGGAGCGGTACCAGCCCAAGGACCCGCGCTCGCTCATGCTACGCTTCCACGCCCAAACCGCCGGCTCCACCCTGGCGGCGCAGCAACCGGAGGTCAATGTGGTGCGGACTGCGTTGGAGGCGCTGGCGGCGGTTTTGGGAGGGTGCCAATCCCTGCACTGCAATGCCATGGACGAGGCCTTGGGCCTTCCCACCCAAGAAGCGGCACTATTGGCGCTGCGCACCCAGCAGGTCATCGCCCACGAGAGCGGCGTCGCCGCCACCATCGATCCGCTGGGAGGTTCTTATTTCGTCGAAACCTTCACAGACCAAATCGAGCAAGGGGCGCGGGAGTATTTGGAACGGATTGAGGCGATGGGCGGCGTGTTGGTGGCGATCGAGAAAGGCTACGTGCAGCGGGAAATTGAGCAGGCGGCCTACGAGTTCCAGCAAGAGGTGGAGAGCAAGCAGCAGGTGGTCGTCGGCGTCAACCAGTTCGTGCAGCCGGCGACGAATCCGATTCCGGTTCTCCGCATTGACCCCGGGATCGAAAAGGCTCAGGTGGACCGGCTGCTGCGCTTGCGGCAGAAGCGCAATGCTGCCCGCGTCGAGGCCGCGTTGCGTTGCGTGGAAGAGGCAGCCGGCGGCAGCGACAACCTTCTGCCGCTTATCCTAGAGGCCGTCGAGGCCTATGCGACCGTCGGCGAAATTTCTCACGCCCTGCGCCGGGTTTTCGGGGAGTACAAAGGAGCCGCAGTGGCTTAGGGTTGTGGCTTGCCGGGATGGTTGCCCGCTAACCCTAGTTGGTCAGCGATCCCGCGCATCGCTTCCAGGCAGAAGGCGATGTGCTCCTCCAAGTCCACCCCCAACTCAGACGCCCCACCGTAGATGTCTTCGCGCTTGACCGTGCGGGCGAAGGCCTTGTCCTTAAACTTCTTTTTGACCGACTTTACCGCCACGTCTGCCAGGCTTTTGCTCGGTCGCACCAGCGTTACCGCCGTGATGAATCCCGCCAGCTCGTCGCAGGCAAAGAGCGCTTTCTGCAAGGGCGTCTCGCGCGGGACGTTCATGTAGTCGGCGTGCGAAAGAATGGCTTGGATGAGCTCCTCGGGATAGCCGCGCGCCCGAAGAATTTTTGATCCTTCCAACGGATGGTCAGGCGCGTTGGGGAACTTTTCGTAGTCGAAGTCGTGCAGGAGAGCGGTAACAGACCACAGCGCTTCGTCGCCGCTGAACTTGCGGGCGTACGCCCGGACACAGGCTTCGACCGCCAGAGCGTGTTTGCGAAGGTTCTCGCTCTGCGTGTATTCGCAGAGGAGCTTCCAAGCTTCTTCCCGGTTCGGCATAGATGGTAATTCCTATCGTATCGAGCCTTGCAATAGCAAGAGCGAAGCTACGGCGAAGTAGAGCTTGCGGGTGAATTTCTCGCGGGCCGTGGGAATAGGAAAAAAGTCACAAAGTTGGCAGGAGGGTGAGTTTCTCGGGTGTAGAGCGAGTATAGGTAGTCCTAGTTCGGAAGGCGGGTCCAGCGGTAGCAGGGAAAATCATATAAGCGGTAGATACGAAGATGGTTACGAGTATTCCCCTGGTGTAAGTCTAGGTCATGCTCCGTAGGCAGAACTGCCCATTGACCCCTGGGATAGGGGCAGGAAAATCGGCGCAGCAGTAACGAAGTAAGAAACTTTTTGAGGAGGGTTCCAGAAAATGAGGCGTATAATTGTGTCTTTGATGTTTGCGCTGTTGTTGCTGTGCTCGGTCGTCGGGTTGAAGAACATCGCGACGCAGGGCGCGCTGGACGGCACACCGGTGGTGCTGGGAAGCGGCAGTTCACCGCCGCCACCGGTGCCCCGCGATGGGGGCGGGGGCTAGCCTCGGAACGTAGCCAGCCGGGTCTAGTTTTCGGTACGCGTCGAGGGATAGAATCTGAGAGCTAGACCATGGTTGGCACCTACGATCTGGTGATAGAGGTGCTCGGTGCGGTGCTCGCGCTGGGCGTAGTGGTTATCAGTGCGCGCCAAGGCTTCTTTAAACGCTATCTTTTCCTCAATGTTTACTTGCTAACCAACGTTGTCTTTACTTCAGGCTGCTATTATGTCCGTTCTCTTTACGGGTATACTTCGCTCGAGTACTACTACTTTTACTACGTGGGCGATGCCATTCCGAACGTCATTGGATATTTGTTAATTGGCAGTTTCTTTGATCGGCTGCTCCGAGAGTCGGTTTTTCACAAATATGTCCGCCCAACTTTGGCGATTTTCTTCGTGCTCATTGTAGGAATCTCCGCCTTTTTCATCGTTGGCAGTGTTGAACACTTGTACTCAGAGTTTGTGCTCGAATTGCAGCAGAACCTGTATTTCGTCGGCGTGCTGCTCACGTTTCTTTTGTGGATGGCCGTAAGCTACTTGGATGTTCGGAGTCGCAGGTTTACCCTGCTTGTCTCCGGGCTCGGCATCTACTTCGCCGCTCACGCGGCCAGCTACGCCCTACGCTTCCTCTTCTCCGGTTTGGAGGCCCCGATGACGGCGGTGCCTCCCTTAGCCTATAACTTCATGGTCGGTCTGTGGCTCTATACCTTCCTTTGGGTTCCCGAGGAAGAAGTGGCGGTGCAGCCCGCACGCCAGGTATTTCAGCGGCTCGCTCCGGTGGGAGCGCACTCTTTGAGAAAGTGAGGTCCGATGTTTGCCACCTTCATTAGCGTATTCATTTTGCTTAGCTCGTTGGCCTTCCTTTTTTCCTGGTTGCGAGCGGTCTCTCGTGCCGCTTTGCGCCAGACTTTCGAGCGCGACTATTCGGCCGATGTCGCCGAGGCCAGCCAACTGGAGTTCTTGGCCATCCGCCGCGCTCTGCAGGAATACCCGGAGGAGATCGCCGACTACAGCGGCGTCTTGACCACCCTCGAACGCGACTACGAAGCCCTGACTTACCTGCTCCGCAACGCCGGCACTGTCCATGTGGGGAAGTATTCGCGCGCGGAACGCCTCCTGATGTTGGATTTCCAGTTGCTCCGTTTCTGGGTGCGTGTGCAGCGCCTCTTGGGATTGCAAAGCTGGCACTCGGCCTTGCTGGAGATGACCTCCATCCTCCAGTATTTTGGCAATGTCATGGGCCAGCGCCTGGCCACTTCCCCCCTTTTCTAGCAGAGTCGGTTTTGCCCGCTCCACTGCGGGTCTTGGTCCACAGCCTTTTCTCAAAGTACGATTTGGTTTTCTCGGGGCACGGTTAAGCGTGGCAAGTTCGCGCGGGGCCCCTGCATCTGTGCTGGTGGGGAAAGGCAGGCGCAAGTTTCACTGCGCGATGAAGAGAGTCAGCGCGAAGGGCCATTCCTCATCCATCCACTGGGCCTCGCACCGGAAGCCGCCTCGCTCCCCCAGTTGAATTACTTCCTGCGGATTGAACTTGTGGGAGCTCTCGGTCCAGATGGTTTCTTCCCGGCGTAACGGCACGGTGAGGTCAGCTTTGCCAATCGTGATTGTCTGCTCGATGGTTGAGCGGAGATGCATTTCGATCCGGCGCTCGCGGGCATGGTAACGAGCCAGATGTTGGAATTGTGAAAGTTTAAAATCGGCGTCGAGCTCGCGATTGATGCGGGCCAGCAGGTTCAAATTGAAAGCGGCAGTGACGCCCAGGGGGTCATCGTAGGCAAGTATGAGTTGCTGGGCAGATTTTTCCAGGTCGGTGCTCAGCAGGAAGCCGTCGCCGGGGCGGAGGGTTCCGCGCACCTCTCGGATAAATTCTTGGGCGGCGGGGCGCTCAAAGTTTCCGATCGTGCTTCCCAGGAACAACACCAGCAGGTGTGTATCGGGCGGGCGGCCCGCAACCGCCTCGCGCAATCCTGGCAGATAGGAGTGTTGCAATCCCACCACGCGAACGGAATCCAGATGTTCCATTTCCGTCTGGCAGCGGCGCAGCGCGGCCGCCGAGACGTCAATCGGGTGGTAGAGGATGGGTTGTCGGCGAGAAAGCTCCTCCAAAATCAATCGGGTTTTTCGCCCGTTGCCGCTGCCCAACTCCGCCACCGTCACAGGCGACGCCATCCGCTCCGCTAGCTCGCCCGCGTGGCACCGCACCAAACGCTCGTCGGCCCGCGTCAGCCCGTACTCGGGCAGCGCGCAAATCGCTTCAAACAGCGCTGAGCCTACCTCGTCGTACAGATACTTGGAGGGCAGCTCCTTTTGGCCCTTCTTGTTCAGGCCGGCCCGCACGTCGCGGGCAAACTCGTTCACGAGATGGGTGGTCACGGCGCGGGCGGTGTGGGGGCTTCTGGTACAATCAGCCGCGGAAATCCTTTCTCGGAAGGTGATGGGTGCAGTATGTGCAGCATAGGTTCCGGCCTTATTTATCGGGATGCGGCCGGAATGTCAACCCACGCGCAAGCGGTTTCGTGCCCGGGTTTGCACGGCCAGCTTTGACGGCGCAGGCAGAGTGATGGACAACGGCGTCATTCAGTGCCACCGGGTTTCCTATCGCCTTGGCGACGGCCGCGCGCTTGTCTCCGATCTTAGCTTCACTGTCGGACGGGGGGAAACTCTGGTTTTGCTGGGACGCAGCGGCTCCGGCAAGACCACCACGCTCAAGCTGATCAATCGCCTGCTCGAACCCACCGCCGGCGAGGTTTGGGTCGAGGGACGCGCAACCACAGCCTGGGACCCGATTCGGCTGCGGCGCCGCATCGGTTACGTCATTCAAGAGGTTGGGTTGATGCCGCACCTGACGGTGGAGGAGAACGTCGGCCTGGTGCCGCGCCTGGAAGGGTGGAAGCCGGAGCGCGTGCGCACTCGCGTGCGCGAGCTGCTCAACCTGATGGGCCTGGACCCGAGCGAGTTTGCCCGGCGCTGGCCGCACCAGCTCTCCGGTGGACAGCGGCAACGCGTGGGCGTGGCTCGGGCGCTGGCGGCCGACCCGCCCGTGTTGCTGCTGGACGAGCCCTTCGGCGCCCTCGACCCGGTAACCCGCGCCGAGTTGCAGCGCGAGTTCCGCCGTTTGCAAGAGCAACTGCAGAAGACGGTTGTATTCGTCACCCACGACGTGCGCGAGGCGCTGCTGCTGGGGACGCGCATTGCGCTGGTGGCTGACGGGCGGCTGGTGGCCGTTCATTCTCCGGCGGAGTTTCTCCGCGCGCAAGAGCCGGAGGTGGCGGCTTTTGTTTCTGCGCTGCGCGGCTGGCAGGAAAAAATAACTTTCTAACGCGAGGTGGCGGGTGAACGTCTTCGATTTTCTGTTCCGCAATCGGGCTGAAGTGTTGGCGTTGACGCTCGAGCACTTGGCGCTGGTGGCGGTCGCCATGCTGATCGCGGTTGCGCTCGGCATCCCGCTGGGAATTCTGGTGACGCGGCAGCAAGCGCTTCGCCGCTGGGTTCTTGGCATTGCCAACATTTTCCAAACCGTGCCCAGCCTGGCGCTCTTCGGTTTCCTGATTCCTGTGCCGCTCCTGGGCGGCATCGGCGGCCGCACAGCCATCGTGGCGCTGGTGCTGTACGCTTTGCTGCCCATCATTCGCAACACCTACGTGGGCATTTCCGGTGTCGATCCCGCCGTGGTGGAAGCCGCCCGCGGCATGGGCATGACCGACCGCCAACTGCTCTGGCAGGTAGAGATTCCCCTCGCGCTGGGAGTGATTCTGGCCGGGATTCGCGTCGCTACGGTGACGTCGGTGGGTGTGGCTACGATTGCGGCCGCCATCGGCGCGGGAGGATTGGGGACTTATATCTTCCGCGGGCTGTCCATGGTGAACAATCAAATCATCCTGGCCGGCGCCATCCCGGCGGCGCTGCTGGCTTTGCTGGCCGACTTTTCTCTCGGCTGGGCCGAACGCCGCCTGCGAGTGCCCCGCTAGCATGCGACGCCTGGCCGTCTTTCTCTTTGCCTGCCTGCTGGCAATCCTTTCGGGCTGCCGGTCGGGACGCGAGAACCGCATCGTCATCGCCTCGAAGAACTTCACCGAGCAGATCATCCTGGCCGAGCTCTTGGCGCAGCACATCCAAGCCCGCACCGGGCTTGCGGTGGAGCAGCGCGTCAACCTGGGCGGCACCATGATCTGCCACCAGGCCCTGCTCGCGGGTGCGGTTGACCTCTACGTCGAGTACACCGGCACGGCGCTCACCGCCATCCTGGGCGAGGAAACCATCGGTGATCCCGCGGCGGTGTACCGGCAGGTCAAGGCTGAGTACAGTCGGCGCTTCGACGTGGAGTGGATGGAACCCCTGGGTTTTGAAAACACCTTCGCCATCGTGGTGCGCGGCGAGGATGCCCGCCGCCTGAAATTGAAAACCATCTCCGATGTGGCCCGGTACGCGCCCGAGTGGCGCGCCGGTTTCGGCTACGAATTCATGGCGCGGCCTGACGGGTTCGCCGGCCTGGCTGCAACCTATGGACTGCGCTTCAGCCGCTCGCCCCGGACAATGGAGCTGGGCTTGCTCTACCGCGCGCTCAAGGAGAAGCAGGTGGATATCGTAGCGGGCAATTCCACCGACGGGGTGATTGCCGCGCTCGACCTGGTGGTGCTGGAAGATGACCGCCACTACTTCCCGCCCTACCAGGCGGCTGCGGTGGTCCGCCGGGCGGCGCTCGACCGCCATCCGGAATTGCGCGGGGCGCTGGACGAGCTGGCAGGGTTGTTTTCCGAAGAGGAGATGCGCCGGCTGAACTACGCCGTCGATGGCCAGCACCGCGACGTGAAAGACGTGGTGCGGGACTTTCGCCGCGCCAAAGGGCTCTAGGCCCTCATCTGATGCAACGGCCTAGCTTTGGATTTGCACTCCCTTCCAGAAGGCCACGTGGTCTTTGATCTGGTGAGCGGCCTCTTTGGGTTCCGGGTAGTACCAGGCGGCCGCCGGATTGGTTTTCCCATTCGCTTCAAGGTCGTAGTAGTGCGCCACTCCTTTCCAGGGACAGACGGTGGTTTTCTGGCTGGGTTTGAAGTAGCCCCGTTGGAGGGAAGCGGGCGGGAAATACTGGTTGCCTTCCACCACCACGCACTTGTCGCTTTCCGCCAGTACAGCACCTTCCCAGATTGCTTTGGGCATAACGCTTTCCTCCTCCGTGCTTCTGCCTTTACTATAGCGGGTTAGCTGCCATGAGCGATGCGGAAAATTTCGGCTCGGCTCGCCCCTCAGCGCAAGCTGAGGCGACACGCTTCGATCCCTCCAGTTTTGTAGCGCCGTGGTTCCTCCGCAACGGCCATCTCATGACTTTCGCCGGAGCGCTGTGGCCGCGTCGCTTTCCGGCCTTGCCGGATTCCGAAGCGCGCCTGGTTGAAGTTGCGCCTGAAGTGCGGCTGCGGCTGGACATCCACTGGCAGCCCCGGCGCGCTTCCCGTCCCACGCTTCTGCTGGTGCACGGCCTGGAAGGTTCCAGCCAATCGAACTACGTGCGGGGCACCGCCGAGAAAGCCTGGCGGGCTGGCTTCAATGTGGTGCGGATGAACGTGCGCAACTGCGGGGATACGGAGCACCTGACGCCGTCGCTCTACCACTCCGGCCTCTCCGGCGACGTCCGCGCGGTGGCGGAACATCTGCGCGCAACTGAGAGTCTCACGGAATTTCACTTGGTGGGGTTTTCCATGGGCGGCAACATGGTGCTCAAGCTGGCGGGCGAATGGGGCGCGCATCCGCCCGGCGAGGTGGCGAGCGTGGTCGCCGTCTGCCCGTCGCTCGACCTCGCCCGCTGCGCCGACGCTCTCGAACTTCCCGCCAACCGGCTCTATCAGTGGCGGTTCGTCGGCAGCCTCAAAGCCCGTCTGCGTCGCAAAGCCCGCCTCTTCCCTCGGTTCTATCAGGCCGATGGTCTGGGGCGCGTCCGCACCGTGCGTGAGTTCGACGATCTTTTCACCGCGCCCCATTTCGGCTTCGGCACCGCCGCCAACTACTACCGGCAGGCCAGCGCCCTGCCGCTGGTGGGCAACATCAAGCTGCCCACGCTCACCATCGCCGCTCAGGACGATCCTTTTATCCCTTTTGATTCCTTCCGCCAACCGGCCCTGGTGGAGAATCCGAACATCACGCTGTTGACTCCCGAGCACGGGGGCCACGTGGGATTTTTTGCTTCGCGTGGACCCGGCAGCGCCGGGGGTGAAGACCGCTACTGGGCGGAGAACCGCATCGTAGAGTTTTGCCGCAGCCATTCCCAGCGCCGATGATGAAACAAGAGTGAGTATCTACGAACTGGGCTGTGTAGCTGCGCGCAAGGACTAGGAGAGAGAGTCGGTCGCGCTTTGAAATCGTACGGGAGGGCACGATGACCAAGACAAGTTGGAAGTTTCCTTTGCTCGGACTGCTGGTTTCGCTCCTGGCGCCGGGTTGGGCGCAAGCGCAGGTCACCATCGAGTACATCGCGCACGCTTGCTTCCTGGTCCAATCGCCGGCAGGCATTCGCATCGTGATCGACCCCTACAATAGCCATCGCTGGCTGGGCTACTCTTTCCCGGCGGCTCCGGCTGCTGACGCGGTTCTCATCACGCATCCGCACTACGACCACGACGCCGGCTACTACTGGGGTGCCGAGGTTCCGACCATCCGAGCACCGGGGCGGTACGCGGTGGGCGACGTGCGGGTCGAGGGAATTCGCGGTAAGCACGCCGACCCCTACGGAACCGACTTTGGGCAGGTCAACACCATCTGGATGCTGGAAGTGGGCGGCCTGCGGATCGCTCACCTGGGCGACAACGGTCCGCTTTCCCGAGCTGACATCCGCGCCCTGGGCCGTGTGGACGTTCTGATGATCCCCATCGATGGCCAGTACCACATCCTGAGCCGGGACGCGATCGAAGCCATCCGAAGCGCGCTTCGGCCGCGCGTGACCATCCCCATGCACTATCGCATTCCCAGCCTGTCGGACCTGCCCGAAAGTCTGGGCCCGATTGAACCCTGGTTGGCTGAGCGCCGGAACGTCACCCGGCTGGAAACCAACCGCACTGTTCTTGCTCCCGAGACGCTGCCGCGTACGGAGCACATCATGGTGTTTCCACCTTCCCCCGCAGTCCAACCGTGGAGCGAGTCCCTTCGGCAGGCGTGGGCGGAGGCGCGGGAGGCTAGGGAACGGCTGCAAGAAGATTCTCCCGATGCGAGCCAGGCGGCAGTCGAACATTTACGCAGAGCCACGGCGCTGGCCCCGGAAGCGATCTTCTTTTGGTGGGAGTTGGGAAAGGCGCTAAACCAAGCTGGGCAGCAGGAGGAAGCCATCCGAGTCTTGGAGCGCGGGCTGGCCGGGGCCGGGCGGAGCGACTGGGAGCATAGAATGAAGGCGCGCGCGCTGCTGGCCGATTTGTACCGGGCTGCCGGGAATGTGCAGCTCGCCACGAAGCAGTATCGCCTGATTTTGGCGGGGAGCTATCGGACCGAGCTGCGCCGGCAGGCCGAGGACTTCTTGCGCGTGGGCGAGTCGCGCGACTAAAGGCAGAGTCCGATGGCTGGCTTGGACATCTCGGTCGTAATGGCGGCGAACAATCCGGGGGCTGCCATCGCAGAGTGTCTGGAGTCCCTGGCGCGACAAACTTTCTTCTCCCGGGCCGAAGTTATTGTGGCGGAGTGTTCCACCGACGGCACCGGCGCGCGAATCCGGACAGAGTTCCCCTGGGTGACGTTGCTGCACTTCGACCGGCCGGTGGGCCTGCCGGGATTGATGAAGGAGGCGATGCGACAGGCGCAGGGAAAAGTGATGGCAGTAACCGATCTCCACTGTGTGTTTCCTCCCGACTGGCTGGAAAAACTTTTCCGGGCGCACCAATCAGACTACGCCGTTATCGGCGGCGCGGTTGAAAATGGCCGGTCGGAGCGGCTCTTGGATTGGGCCTGCTATTTCGCCGACTATGCGGCTTTCATGCTGCCTTCTGCCCGCCGGGTTACACCCGTGCTGGCGGGCAATCATGTGTCTTACAAGAGTTGGGTCATCAAAGAAGCGCTCGACTCGATGGAGGGCGGTTTCCGGAAGGTTTTCTTTCATTGGGAGCTGGAGCGGCGCGGGGTCCGTTTCCTTTTTGATCCCGAATTGGTGATCTATTATGCCCGCCGCAACACGTTTGCGGGTTTCATGCGGGGATACTACCAGCACGCTTGGTTGTTTGCCGCCGTGCGAACGAAGCGAATGTCGGTGGCTGCCAGGTTCATGCGCATCATCACGGTACCCGTACTTCCAGTTTTTCTTCTTTACCAGCGGATTCGTCCTGCCCTGGGCAAGAAGAGAAACAGAGGGCAACTGCTGCTGTCGATTCCCCTGCTGGCGCTGTTCGTGACCGCGTGGGCAACCGGGGAGCTCAAAGGCTACCTGCTGGGCCCAACCAACCTATCGGGAGAAGTCTACCGATAACCACGCTAGCAGAGAATGGCGGGAGCTTCGGCGAGTCAACGAGAGGTCAGGCTTGTCTGCGGGCGGGGGCCGAGCAAGGGCCCGCCAAAACTGCGACGGTCGTGGCGACACCAGCCACTACTGCCAGGTTCGACCGCCAGTAGTGGCGGAAGCTCAGCCGGAGAAGCGTAGTCGTTCGCATGCATCAGGGTTGTGCATTGGAGTCGTAGCTCAGCACAAAGCGCAGAAAGTCAGAGACTTCAATCATGTCTTGTCCGCGGAAGCGGATGGAGTGGGAGTCGGTTCGCTCGATCAATCGGAGGTAGGCGAGGACTTCCGCCGGGCGGAGCGACTGGGAGCATAGAATGAAGGCGCGCGCGCTGCTGGCCGATTTGTACCGGGCTGCCGGGAATGTGCAGCTCGCCACGAAGCAGTATCGCCTGATTTTGGCGGGGAGCTATCGGACCGAGCTGCGCCGGCAAGCCGAGGACTTCTTGCGCGTGGGCGAGTCGCGCGACTAGCGGGGGGCCGCAAAGCACTGACAGTCGAAAAACTCCCCCCTGTTTTCATGTCTAGCGCGGCTGGTTTCGATAGAGCACCATGCCCACGGCGTCTTTCATCTTCAAACGTGCACTCGGCTTGACTCGTGGGCCGGCTCCAAATACAGGCCAAGGCCAAGGAGCTCCTCCGTGCCCTGAGAAATACAAAGCAGCCATCAGGAGAGTTTTGCGTCGCAATGGGCGATAGCCTTGGGGCCGGGGGTCACCGTTTTACGCTAGGATTCATCAGGAGTCCCGTAGTAAAAAGGCGGGTAAGGGGGTGGGGAAACTTTCCTGGGTAGCAGAGGACCTTTAATATGGTTTTGGTGCCTTCGATTCAAACCAACTACGCGCTTCTCTACTCCTACTCTGTGTAATCAGCCCACCAACACTCAGCCGCCCTCGACTGGGGACAACTCGGCTGGCACGCCCACGGATCGCCGGCATCGTTCGCCTGATTTGCCCGCTGTCCGCATACCTCCACCGCATTGCCCCATGGGCCGTTGGTCATCCACCATCCGCCGCTGTCAGTGAACGACGTAGCAACGTCAGCCTCGGACGCGGCCCGCCATATCCCGACCAGGCTACCCATGTCGGCAGGATTGCTGCATCCTTTGGTTGTAGAATCGCACGTGACGTGCTCGTCGAGCACTTCTACCACGTGGATCGTTTGACCCAGCGGCCTGACTCCACACGTATCCGTTTGCGCATCAATGTCGAATCTTACTCGCTTTGTCAGCGCAAAGCCCGGAATCTCTGAAGCGGTCCCTGGTCCGGATATCTCACACAACAGGTCACCGCGAGAATAAGTACTTCCATTTGCAGTATCGGGAACAACCAGCCAGTACTTGACCGTAAAGGTCACCTGCGCATCTGACTCCGTGGTGAAGCCCGTCCCTGTCACGGACCACTCGATGAAAAACCAATCATAATCAAGAATGCCTGCTGGAGGATTCGACACCCTCGCGAAGTCCAGTCCCGGAATGTGAGCCCCAATGACGAGGTTGTTTTGCAGCATAACATCCACAACACTCGCGACTGGATCTGCCGTGGTGTCCTTGACATCGGACCCACAAGCGGCAACAGTTATCGACATCGCTATCGCCAACGCACTCCACCTGCTGATCATCATGATATCCTCTCTTTTTTGAATCCCAATCACGGCGTTTCTACTGATGATGATTTGTTAGCCCAACCCGGTCATGCGATCAAGCTTTTTTGTCCGCTGGGCTACTAAGTGGGAATTTCCGTTTTCAACTCTGCCTTCGCCAACAATTGTACGCAAGCCGCCCTTACATTTCAAGCTCAGATCGCCATGGCCCCTTTTGGGTGGCATCGCGGCTCGTGTTGGCCGTTCTGCTGAGTTGTCTGGTTTGTTTCCCGCTTCCAATCCCTCCTCCGCCGCCTGCCTGCGGTAGGCAGGCATGAACTTCCAGGAGTAGGGGCGGCGTGGCTCCGCGTGCCTTTGCAACCCACCGAATCGCCGGGGACAGGTGGGGGGCGCTTCGCGCTTGCCCACCAACAAGTGTTTTTGGGCTCCCTGCTACGCTGACTACTCTCGCAGTAAAGTCAGTCAGTTACGCTGGGCTACAACGTGGAGTTTTTGGGCGGGCCCGAGCGTGACTGAGGCTTGCGCACGCAGACAGGGCGGATATAGAATTGGCCAACCTGACCGGCTAGGCTGTGTGAATTCAGGCCAAGGTAAAGTGGGCCAGGCAGGCTTTCACAGCCGCATATTTTGGGCCAGCGAGAAGGAGGAGTGGAATCATGAAGTATCTGATAACTCTCACAATCGGAGTGTGCCTGCTTTTTTCCGCAGTGCCAGCGATGGCGGATCAGGCTGAAGATGAAGCGGCTATTCGGAAAGTGTTGGAGCAGATCAACGCAGCGTTTAATAACCACGATGCTAAAGGGATGTTTGCACTTGCGGACAAGTCTGTTGAAAGCTGGGATGGTAGTCGAAAAGGCGCGGCACACTTTGAATATTATGCAGATATGTTCAAGCGGATGCCGAGCATCAAAAGCAACCACTTGGGGGAAATCGGTATCATCTTCGTGACTCCCGATGTCGCCATCTACAAAGCGCGCAGGGACAATACCGGCTTGGTTGACGAGGATGGAAAAGCACTGCCGCAGTTGAAGTGGTTAGGAGCCTGGGTAATGGTGAAGAAAAACGGCAAGTGGCTTAGTGCGGCTTTCTTCAGTCGGCCAATAGAGGAATAGTTCTTCGACTCGATAGAAGCCGGGTTCGCTTGTTCTGAGTGCCAGTTGAAGGGAACCAACGACCTCTACCGTGTCAAGGTGGGGCCGAACAAAACCTGTGGTGCGGATTCGCCGCTTCTCCGTAAAAGTCAAAAATATGTCATTATGGAGTGTTTGTATTTAGGAGATATTTCTGCATGCAGGACAGCATTCGCAACATAGCCATTATTGCCCACGTGGACCACGGCAAGACCACGCTGGTGGACGCGCTGCTGTATCAATCGGAGGCCTTCCGCGTCCGGGGCGAGAACACCACGCTCATCATGGACTCAAACGAGCTCGAGCGTGAGCGCGGCATCACAATTTTTTCCAAGAACGCCTCGATCCGTTACAAGGGCCACAAAATCAACATTGTTGATACGCCGGGCCACGCCGACTTCGGCGGCGAGGTCGAGCGCATCATGCGGATGGTCAATGGCGCGCTGCTGCTGGTGGACGCTAAAGACGGCCCCATGCCGCAAACCAAATTTGTGCTCAAGAAAGCCTTGCAGGCCGGCCACCGCATCATCGTGGTTATCAACAAGATTGATGTGCCGGAGGCGCGCCCCAACTGGGTGCTGAACCATACCTTCGACCTCTTCATCGAACTCGGTGCGACGGACGAACAGGCCGAGTTCCCGGTTATCTACACTTCCGCCACTCAGGGCAAAGCGGGAATCGATCCTCAGCTTGAGAACATGACGAACATAGAGCCGCTGTTCGAGATGATTACGCGAGAGATCCCACCGCCCCGAATCTTGGACACCCCCACTCAAATGCTGGTGGTGAACACTTTCTACGACAATTACAAAGGACACATCGCCATCGGCCCCTTGATGAGCGGCTCGATTCGCAAAGCTCAGCCCCTGATGCAGATCAAAACCGACGGCACTCAGGTTCCGGGCAAGGCCCTGGCGGTGATGTCGTTTGACGGGATCAGCCGGGTGGAGGTGGACGAAGCGCAGGCGGGTGACATTGTCGCTATCGCGGGCATTGAGAACGTAAAGATAGGCGAAACGCTCGCCGACTTTGAAAATCCGATTGCCCTGCCTCCGATCCACATTGACGACCCCACGGTGAAGATGCTGTTTTCCATCAACAGCTCGCCTCTCGCAGGGCGCGAGGGCGAATACTCCAGCGCCCGGCTGCTCAAGGCGCGGGTGGAGCGTGAAGCGCTCGCCGATGTGGCGTTGAAAGTAACTTCGGTGGGGAACTCCGATTCCACCTTCACCGTTTCGGGCCGGGGCGAGCTTCACCTTTCCATCTTCATCGAGAAGATGCGGCGCGAAGGCTACGAATTTCAGGTGGGAAGGCCCGAGGTCATCTTCCATGAAATGGACGGGCTCAAACTCGAACCCTTCGAAGACGTTCATATCGAGTGCCCGGAGGAGTTTTCCGGCGCCGTCATAGAAAAGATGGGCCGCCGCAAAGCCGAGATGCACGAAATGAAGGTCGAGCGCGGCATCGCCTACTTGCACTTTCTGGTTTCGACGCGCGGGCTGATTGGCTACCGCTCCGAATTCCTGACTGACACCAAGGGCGCAGGCATCATGGACATGCTCTTCCATGACTATCTTCCCTGGCAGGGCGAACTGCGGGCCACCCCGCACGGCTCCCTGATTGCTTTTGAATCGGGCGTGAGTTCACTCCACGGTTTGCTGGGCGCGCAGGAACGCGGAACCCTGTTTATCCACCCGGGAACGGAAATTTATGAAGGGATGATTGTCGGCCGGAACGCTAAAGCGGAAGACCTGATGGTAAACGTCTGCAAAACCAAAAAGCTCACCAACATGCGCTCGAAGGGCGACGGCGTGGCGGAGCACTTCGACACACCGGTAGCGCTCAGCCTGGAAGAAGCGATTGAATACCTCGGCGACGACGAACTGCTCGAGGTCACGCCGAAAAGTTTACGGATCCGCAAAGCCATCCTCAACAAGCACGACCGCAAACGTGCCACGGTTTAATTGTTGGGATAACTCCTACTTTGTTGCGTCGAGGTTGATGACGGCTTCGTTGCCCAACGCCTCGGCATCGCGGACGGTTCCGGCTGGTATGATTCCTGCTCGCCGTGCGTCGAGAGTGGATCCGATGGTCGCACTCCGTTACGAATAATCCAGACTCGTCAGCCGATCTGTGGTTACCAGATCGTAAATCGAAGGTGAGTGTGAACTGACCTGCCCCCGGGGATTGTACGGCCCGACATCCAGGGCCGAAACTTCTTCCAAGGTGCTACATTTTCCGCTACAGTGGAAAAAATGACCCCTTGGGGGCCAACCGCAGGACACGCCTATCCCCTTGGAAACAAATAAGAAGAAATGGTAGGCGCGAATGGATTCGAACCATCGACCTCTACCGTGTCAAGGTAGCGCTCTAACCAACTGAGCTACGCGCCTATGGGATTGATTTTGGCCCACGTGGATAGTTTTGGCAAGGGCGCTCCTTCGACTGCAATGTCCGGTTGATTCCGGTCCCGGGCGCAGAGGATGATCGGGGGACGAGATGGGTCGCGACGCTACACTTTTGTTGTTCTAGCAAAGAACGGTAGCGGCTTGTTGGCCGAAGAGGGCTTCCGCTGCGGTGAATTGACCCCTGGACAGTCCGCGCTCGCACCTAACAAGCGCCTATCTTTTTCCCTCCTGGAACCATAACCTGTAAAATATCCTACTGGCGCTGAAATGATGACACCGGTAATCCGGCACTGGCGGCCGGATGCGGAGATGCGCCGGCCCGCCCGCTACGTTATATTTGAACTGCCCGAATGGACAAACCAAAGCGAAAGCTCTCGACAGGAGGATACGCGATGAAGTGGTCGTTGATGCGGCACAGCTCGACTGTTCTATTGGCAGTGCTCTTGCTAACGGGTTCCGCCCGCGCGGAGGAAACATCCAAGCGGAGCTCGCCTCTTACGCCCGAACAGTTGCAGCAACAGTTCGAGCACCAGCAGGAGCGCCTGCTGAGGCTGGAGCGCCTGGTACGGGAGCAGGGCTTGTTGCTGGCGGAACTGCGGAAGCAACTGGCCGCGGGGGGAGACCGGTTTATTGCTGTGCCCAGCTCCGCTGCGGTGGCGGCTTCGGCCGTGCGGGGCGCCACTGCCACGCAGGAAATCCAGCAACTGTCGGGAGAATTGCAGGCCTTGGCGGAGAATACCAACCAAGTCACAGCTCGCGTGGCCCACTTGGAAAAGGACAGCAAGGGTCTGAAGACGATGTTGGCCGAAAAGCCCAAGGGGCTGGGAAACATCGCCTTCAGCGGCGACCTGCGGCTGCGCTATGAGCCCTTCCTCGGCGGCACCGGGGCGGATCGGCATCGCGCCCGTTTCCGTCTGCGGTTCAATGCCACCTCGAAGTTCAGCCAAGAGTTGCAGGGGGGCCTGCGGCTTTCGAGCGGCAGCGACACCGACCCTACTTCCGCCAACCAGACCGAGACCGCTTTCTTTACCCGCAAACCGATCAACATCGACCGCGCTTATCTCAGGTACACCCCGCTGTGGGCCAAGCCGCTCACCATCACCGGCGGCAAGTTCGCTTACACCTGGAAGAAAACCGAACTGACCTTCGACAACGACCTGAACCCGGAAGGGTTGTCGCAAGCGCTGTCGTTTGACGTGAACGCCGGAGCGCTGAGCAACGTCACGCTGGTGGGCTACCAATTGCCGTTCCGCGAGTCCGGCAGTGGCCCCGACAGCTACATGATTGGCGGGCAGGTCCAGACCCGGTGGAATCTGGGCCATCACACGTTCTCCGCCCACGCTGGCTATTCCAACTGGTTCCGCACCGACACCATTCGAGCGGCGCAGACAGCCGGCAGCTTGAGCGGCAGCAGCAATCGCAACGCGGCTTCGGCCACGGCATTTGCGTCACGCTTCGGCCTACTCGACTTGATTGCCCAGCTTGACATCGACACCGGCAACAAGAAGTGGCCCCTCAAGCTGGTGTTTGACTACGTCACCAATACCCGCGCCTGTGCCCAAGCCGATATCGCCGGAGTGGCGTGCAACTCCAGCGACCGCCAGGGTTACTGGGCCGAGGTAAGTGTCGGCGAGACTAAGAACCCGCACGACGTAGTGCTGGGCTACACCCTCATCCACATCGAGCGAGAGGCGGTGCTGGGGGCGTTCAACTTCAGCGACCTGCGAGCTCCTTCGAACGTCGTCAACCACCGGTTCGAGTTCGGCTACCAGGCCTACAAGAATCTCACACTGAACTACACGCTGCTGGTGGGCCGTCAATTGGTGACTGCCACTTCGCCGGTGGAGGAGCCCTGGCTGAAGCGGATGCAGTTCGACGCCATATACAAGTTCTGAGGGTTCACAGGAAAGCAATCAGGCTGGAGCAGAAGTGTAGCAATCCCAGACGGGAATCAAGTTCAAGGGATAATTAACGAAGAACAGAAAACCGGCAGGTCTGGCAGTGTGCGTAGGCCTGCTGGGGGAAGGCGACCGGGAAGGGCAGAAGACAACGGCCGCCCGTCCACCTTCCGCAGGTTATCCGGTGCGGGGCGTGCGGGTCCCCTGGAGTTCTCGTCCCGACTGCAGGTGGGAAAGGACGAAGTGGAGCAGTAACATCAGCACCAGGACGCCGCCAAACGTACAGACAATAGTGGCGCCGGTGGGAAAATCCAGCACGACTGAGAGATAGACGCCCAGCCCGGACACTACCGTGCCCATCGTCCAGCCGATTGCCAGCCGGGGTCCGATTCGATCCGCAAACAGCATGGCGCCCACCGAAGGCACGATCAGGTAGCAGAAAACCAGCAGCACCCCGGCGATGGCCACCGAAGAGGTGACCACGAGTCCGAACGAAGCGTAGAAAAGAAAATCCCACAGGCGAATGGAAACGCCTTTGGCTTCCGCGGCGGCGGGATTCATCGAGATGAGCAGGAAGTTTTTCCGGAAAATGTAGTGGAACAGCCCGACGGCGCCGTAGAGAAGCGCCGTGTGCCTGACCTCCGACCAGGAAACCGCCAGGATGTTGCCGACCAGCATGTGCTTGAGGTGCTCGGTCTCGCCGATTGCTTTGCTGGTGGCCAGGATGGCGGCAGCGGAAGCCACGACGTAGGCGATGCCGATGAAGGCTTCTTGAGGGATGTGCGCGCGTCGCATTCGCACCAGGGCAAAGATGGCCGCGCCCATGAAGGTGAAGCCCAGGCTGACCCAGTAGGAGCCGCCGCCGTGGGGATCCAACTCCATCAGGATGGCGATGATGGCGCCGAGCGCGGCAATCTGGGCCAGGGCGAGGTCAACGAAGATGACGCCGCGCTCGACCACGTGCACGCCCAGATAGGCGTGGATGCCGGTCAGAATCAGGCTGGCGATGAAGGGAGCGAGAAGAAATTCAAAGGTGCTCATTTATTTTGTCCTATCCAGGGCGGCGGTCAGCAGCCCGATGTTGTAGTCAAAAAGCTTGAAGTAGTCGGTCACTTCTCTTTCTCCGCCCACGGAGGGCAACAGAACCAGCACTTCCGCCCCGGTTGCGCGGGCAATGGACTCCGGAGTTTTGAGGTCGAAGTAGGGTTCCACCAGGATGAGCTTGATGTTGTCGCGGCGCATCTGGTTGATCAGTCTTAGGGTATGTCGCGGGGTGGGGGGGATACCCGGCTTGGGTTCCACGTAACCCACCACCACCAGCCCAAAGCGTTTGACAAAATTGGGCCAGGAGCGGTGATAGCTAACCACCTGGGTGCCGCGGTAGGGAGCCATCTGCTGGTCCCATCGCTTTTCTGCCTCGGCCAGACGCCGGCTGAAATCTTCAAAGCGCTGCTGAAAATAGGCGGCGTCTTCCGGGCGCAGTTGGGCCAGCCGGGCTTGAATGGCGCGGGCGCTGCGGCGGCCGTTTTCGGGGTCGAGCCAGTAGTGGGGATTCCCCAGCGGGTGGACGTCGCCCATGGCCCGCGTGATCACCCCGGTGGGGATATCGAGAATCTGGTTGTACTGCGAGACATCCATGTAGCCCGGCGCGCCAACTTGCACCCGGCGGTTGCGGCTCTGGGTAATCAAGGGCGGCAGCCAGCCGATCTCGAGTTGCAGGCCGACGAAGATCAGCAGGTCGGCGCGGCTCAGCTTGAGAATAAAGCTGGGCTTGGGATCGACAAAGTGGGGGTCTTGGTAGCCGCGGGCGATGGCCTCCACCTGCACGCGATCGCCGCCCACTTCGCGCGCCAGGGCCGCCAAGTCTTCGGTGGTGGCGACGACCCGGAGCTTGGAGGCGGCCGCCGCTGGCGCAGGCGCCAGCACCCACAGGCAGACGCCCGCCGCGGCTAACCGAAACCAAGGTCGTACAGAGAGTTTCTTCATCGTACCCTCCTTAGTAGGAGTGCGCACCGTGGGTGCCCAACGTGAACAGGAATTGGATCAGAAGCTCATTGGCGGCGGTGTTTTCCGCGTAGCGGGTGCGGCGGAGTTGCGAGCGGATAGCGCTGAACTCGCTAGGCCAGTAGGTGAGTATGAGGGAGCCGCTGCTGTCGTGCTGGGCGGCGTTCTGCGCGCGTTCCGACCAGTCGTAGCGCCCGCCCAGGAACCAGCGGCGCGCCAACTGGTAGTCGAGGGAGGTAAAGTAGCCGAAGGTTCGCTGGGGATTGGCCGGGTCGTCGCGGCGGCTCCAGGTGAACTCGGTGCGGGCGACGAAGCTGCGGTAGATGGCCCGCCGCAGCGGCTTCCAGCGCAAGGTGGCGTCCAACCCGAACAGGCGCGTGATGAAGCCGCTGCCGAAATCATTGTGGCCGCGTGCGTAGGAGCCGCCCAGTTCCAGGTTGGTCTGTTCGGTCAGATCGTAGAAGCTCTTCAGGTGGCCGACCACGGACGCGTCGCTGCGCCGGCTGGACTGGAAGAGCGAGCCGGAATCCCCGCGAAAGACCTGCACGGTGGCTTCCAGGAAGAGGCCACCGGGGGCCGGCAGGATGCGGCTGACGGAGAAACCAGCGTCCTTGATGCCGGTGTCCGGTTCATCGATGTCCCCTCCCATCAAGTTAAAGGCCACCAGCGGCCGGTCAATCCAGGGCAGGGAGTGGTTGTGCATTTCGTTGGTCTTGCCGAAGGCAGCGCGCATTTTCCCCACCCTCACTAGGAAGCCGCCCGGCACCGCCGGGAAGGTGAGGTAGCCCTCTTCTACCTCCACACCTTCTTCGCCGAGGGCCAGGAAGAAGTCGGCGCGCGCAAAGGGGTCAATGATGGCCTGAAAAGAGACCTCGCTTTCCTGCAAAGAGAGGAAGGGCATCGGGTTCACGCGATTGCGCCCGGCCGCGCCGGTGAAGTTGCCGATGACGCCGATGTCGGGATTGAACACTTTCGAGCGGGCGCCGACTCCGGCGTAAACGGGTAGCTGGCCTGAGGGAGTGCCCGGCACCGGCGCGGTCGCGACCGAGGGCGCCGATGCGGGTGCAGGTGTCACCTGTGTTTTGGTTGGGGTGGCCTTGAGCGTCTCAAGTTCCGCTTCGAGTGCTCGCACGCGCTCTTCCAGCGCCTTGAAGCGGGCCAGCAAGTCCTCGCTGGTTGTTTGTGCGCCGAGGCCGGTCGGAGCGAGCATCAGCACCCACACAATCGTGAGGGTCAACCAAGTGGTGCTCTTCGAAAAAGAAAATCCTGATCGTGTCAACATACTCCCACCCTCCAATTTAAATTTGGGACGGTCAGGGCCGTCGCCTGAGCCCAGGCGGGCAGGCTGGCCAGAAAAAGGATTGCGACAGTAGAACAAACGATGAAAATGGGTTTGGGCTGCATCTGTTTTACACCTCCAGAAAAATTAACGCTAGTTGGGCAGGAGCCTGGAACTAAGCGAGCGGAGGTGCGCGGCTGGAGACAGCGGGGTTAAAGTCTTGGAAATGGTAAGAGACCGGCTGGACGGGAACCGCCTCCTGGGAAGGGGAAACCCCCAGAGGCTCGATTGCGAGCGGCGTGGCTAGCAAGCTGCCGGCGGTGCGGCATCCCAAGCAGGGGCTTAGATTTCCCCATTGTGCTTGGGTGCTGCCTTGCTCCGGCAGTTGGTGCACTTGCGGCGCTGACGGGCCAGCGGAAAGCGGCACGTGCACGACAGGGTGCACCAGCACCTGAACCAGCAGCAAAACTGCGATTAAGGTTCCTGCTTTCAACTCGGCTTCCTCATTTGGCAAACAACTCTACATTTTGTTGTGATGGTCAATCCCTGTCAAGAGTTGTTTCGGGCTTGCGCGACTGCTCGATGAGGCGCCCGGGGGCCGAGCCATGCGGTTGGCTGAGTTTTATCGGGGTGGGGCAAAAGCGTGGAGGAACCAGAAGCAGTTAGGAGCGTTCTTCTTCCTTCGCGGCTTCCAACGGGCTTTCGCCCGGTCGCAGGAAGCGGTAGCGATCGATGCGAGCGGCCACGCCCTGGCGCTGGGGTTCATCCTTGTCCGGTTCAACGCGGAGGATGCTCCCAACGCAGTGCAAAAGGACACCGCCCTTTTCTGCGCCTTCCATTTGGAGCTGGACGTAGAACTCGATCTTGCTTTCGGGGCGGACTTCGCGGTCAACCGTGAAGTAGACGCCGCTGGCGCTAATATCTCGAATGCTCGCAAGTTTCTGGATGACTTCTGTTTCTTCCTGCCACTTGACCTCCATCGGGAGGTCGAGCGGGAAGCGCTGCGCCCGGCGTCGTTCGTCGTTGTCAACCATATGCCTGACTCACCTCACAAGTGATGTTACTGAACCACCGCCCAGTATAGGCCATCTTCTTCGGAAGGCATGGGCGAGTCAATGTGAACAATGGTTAGTTTCTCGCAGAGCCAGATGGATAGGAGCTAGCCCCCCAGTCCTGCCCTTCGGTTGCAACCTCTGTCCTAATCTTAGTGTGTTGGTAAACATATAGTTACCTTTGCGGGCCGAGCAGGACAGGTGCGGCTCCGTCCCCGCGAGAAAGAAACCGAGTCCCACCGCAAGCAATTCAACCCCTGCCCCAGACGGAGCAAGCTGGTTCTACGTCCGGTATCGAGGTCGAACCTCAGTCGGCTTCGGCAGCAGCTTTGGGTGGACGGAGGAGGCGATGTTGGTAGAGGAGCATCAACCAAAAGATGTTGGCGCCCAGCGTGACCCAACCCAGCAGCAGCACGCGCAAATCGAGCAGGCAGAAAAGGAAGACGAAGTAAGGCAAAACGGCCCGCCTGGTCAGAAATACCGCGTGCAGTGAGAGCCAGTGGAAGAAATTTCCACTGTTCTCTTCGAGTTTCTTGCAGACGCGGTTGGCATAGTCGGCCGGGTTATCCTTGCTGACCAGCCTGCGTTGGTGACTCTGCACAATGAAGCTCAAGAGTGTGCCGAACAGGAAGAGGGCGCCGACGATCAGGTGGTGTGCGACGCCAGTCTCGCGGTAGAGCCCAACCGCCAAGCCGGAGAAGATGGCCAGGTAGCTGGCATAGTCCACCGCGGATTCGAACCAGGTTCCGAACTTCGTCTCTTGAAATTTCAGCCGGGCCACCATCCCGTCGCAATGGTCCATGATGGCCGAGCTGTAGCTCAACAGGGCCCCAAAGAGACTCCACCAATAGCTGCCCTGTGCGAACGCCACCCCGGCGGCCACCCCCAGCAGCAATCCCAGGGTGGTGATGAAGTTGGGCGTCGCGGGCGTGTGCAAGAAGAAGCGAATCAACGGCTCGGCCACCACCAGCTTGTTGAACTTGGCGAACATGCCGTCGGAGGGCTTCAGGTGGAAGTGGGAGAGTGCGCGCCCAATCTCGCGCAGGCGGTCGGCGTCGGTCACTCGCCCCCACACCTGCCCGTCGATTTCCACCTCGCTCAGGCGCTCGCGGGTGTGCAGGGCGCTGGCGAACGAGCCAACTCCATCCGTGGCACCGTTGGGCGAGTGGTGATCGTCGAGGAGTTGAAGAAACTCCGGGCGGCAGAGGTAGAGGGCGCTGTCGGCCCCGGCGGCGTCGCCCTGCGGCTTCACTGCGCGCGCTGCTTTGCCGTCCAGCGAGGCCGAGCGGAGCGACTGGAGTGCGGCCGCGTCGAAGGTCGAGTCAGCAAACAGCAGCACGAAGTCTTCCTTCACCTCGTGTCGGAGGTGCCGCAAGACGCTGAGTTCATCGGAGGAGCGGGCGCCGTGGTTCTCCCCGCTGGCCTGCTGGGACGAATCAAGCGGCACCCAGCGCCACTTGATGGTGACGCGCGGGTGGCGGCGCAACAGCGGGGCTGGGTCGGGGCCGCCGCCGATAATCACTTCCTCCAGGCCCGCTCGCTGTGCGGTCAGGACGGCCCGGAGCAGCAACGGCAGGCCGGCCAGTCGGGGTGCCCCGGCCGGAGTGGAATTTGGCAGATTGATTAAAACCGCTGTGCGAACCATGAGTGCTGGAATCGAAACAGTATTGTTGAGTTCAGCCCGCCGGGGCCAATTCTCAACTCCATGCCTGGACCCCAAACGCACCCGCCATCATACTAGAATCAGCCCGCGGGGAGGGAAAGAAAGTTCCCCGCTTACTTTTCGGTGCCCGCTCCCGTGGTTGGCCGCTCGGGCAAGGCAGCCGGGCTCACGCCCTGCAAAATCATTACCAGGTTGCCAATGCCAACCCACACCAGCGCCCGCGCGCGCCGCGCCAGCACCAGGGTAAGAGCCAGGGCGGCGCTCATCTCAAAGAGCTGGAAGATCAGCGCCATGCCGCCTTCGCGCACGCCCACATTGCCCGGCACCACAAAAGCAAAAAGCCCCAGCGTCTTACCGATCCCTTCAAGTAAGAAGGCGGTTGCCAGGCTCACTTCCACTCTCAGCCCACGCAAGATCAGGTACACCTCCAGCACGCCCGCGAATGTGGCCAGGAAGTTCAGCCCGGCCAGCCGGGCAAAGTTTCTCTTGCTGTGCAGGAAGGCGGCGGCCAGGTCGTGCTCCAGGGCAGTGACAAAAATCTGCAACCGCCGCAAAAACGCAGAGTGGCTGTGACGCGCGAGAAAGGAGCTGAAACGATTCAGCAACCGGGTGACGGTCGGCCTGCCTGTAAGAGGGAGGACCGAGATCGCCAGCAGGGGCACACTGGCCGCAGCCAGCAGCGGCCGGATGACCGCTTGCGGCGGCAAGAGAAAGTAGCCCAGCATAAAGCTGGCGGTCATCAAAACGATGGTCGAATAAAAATAGACGATCCGGGAGGCCAACAGCGCGGAGAGCCCGCGCTCCACCGGTATGGTTTGGCTGCTGGCGGCCGCTCGGAAAGCGTCACCCGACCACCCGAAAGACAAATGGGCCACCGCCTCCCCGGCCAGCCACAGGCTGAGCGCCCGGCGGAAAGGGAGTTGTCTTCGGTCTTCCTGCAGGCAGAGACGCCAGGAAATCGTCCGCAGCAGATGCACGCCCCCGAACAGGGCCACGGTGGCCAGGAACGTCCAGCCCAGTTGCCGGGCGTGGGCTACAAGCGTCCCCAGCCCTACCTGACGCAGCAGCAGGACAAGCAGCGCCAGGCCGAGAAAAAGGGAGAGCAAGCGCAGAGGTTGCCACCCGCGCCACCGGCGGGGCGGGCGAGTACCTTGCTGCGAGGGCTGTGCGCCGGTTGCAGGAGCGTTCACGCCAACTCCGCGTAGAGTTCCACGTAGCGCTGGACGCAGCGGGAGAGGGTGAACCGCTCTTCCACTTTGGCGCGGTTGTAGGCTCCCATCCGCGCGCGCAGGTCGGGGTCGCGCGCCAGCCGTCGGATGCCCTCGGCAAACGCATCCACATCATCGCGCGGGCAGAGCGTGCCGCCGCGCCCGTCGTCAATCAATTCAGGCAGGGAGGAATAGTTTGTGCACACCACCGGCTTGCCGCAAGCCATGGCCTCGGCCACCGGATAGCCGAAGCCCTCCAACCGCGAGGGGAACAGGAAAATATCCGAGCGCTGGTAGGCTTGCACCAGCTCTGCGCCTCGCAACTGTCCCAGGCAGCGCATGGCCAGGTGGGGCGGCCGGCGGGCGCGGGTGCGCAGGCCGCTGGTATATTCCAGAATAAAGCCTTTCCCCAGGCGGTCGAGGATGCGGGGCAGCAGATCAAACCCTTTCCGAGCGGTGCAGTTGCCCACGAACAGCAGTCGGTGGGGCGGGTCGCGGCGCGGAGTGTTGTCAGTGGGCGGACGGAAGAGGCTCTCGTCCACTCCGTTGTGGATCACGCGGATGTCGTCGCGCCCGAAGCACTCCGCAATGCTGCGGGCGGAGAAATGGCTGACGGTGACGATGCGGTCGGCGCGGGCAAAGGAGCGGGCGATATTGCCTTTGAGTTTCAGGTTGTGGTAGAGGCGCTTCCCCAGGCCTTTGCTACCTGCATAGGCAGGGTCGAACACCGAATGCGCCAGCGTGACCACCAGGGGTCGTTGCGGCACCGCGAACAGCCAGCCGTATTCCGCTTTGGTGTGGACCAGGGTGCAATCCCGGTTGGGCCGGAGAAAAGGTTTGAGCGCGGTGTAGGGAAGGAATTCCATGATGTGGGGGTAGCGCCGCAGATCGGATTGCCAGCCCTGGTCTGCCAGCCCCGCGGCCAGCCGCTCGAAATAGATATCCGCTCCGGAGAAGTTGGTGATAATCGGGAAAAAAACTTTCACGGCCCGCCTTTCCTGCCGGCAGGCTTGCAGGCTCGCACCAGGGCCACGCCTTCAGTCTGATGCACGGAGCTGATGTTGCGCATGGCCGCCTCATCGACCCGCATCCAGCAGCAACCGTAGTCTTCGCGTCGATAATAGTTTACCTCCTGGAGTTCGAAGCGTTCCAGGAGTTTTCCTAGCCCGGCGCGGTCATAGACGCGTTGATGAGAAGTCTGGGCGGCTTCGCCATAGGGGACGGTCAGCAGGAAACAACCGCCCGGCTTGAGCAGGCGCCAAATCTCCTGCACGGCGAGCAAGTCCCCCTCCGCGACCGAAGGGCCGCCATAGTAGGGGATGCCCATGTGCTCCAGCGTGGAGATGGCAAGCACCGCGTCCACACTCTCCGCCGGCAGCGAGTTCTGGAGGAAGTCGCCTCCCCGAAACTCCAGCTTGGGGTGGGTAAAGGGATAGGGGCGGACATCAGCCGCGATCACCCGGTAGCCGAAGTTGGCCAATTGCAGCGCCAGGGCGCTGCCGGTCGCGCCCAGGTCGAGGATGGTGCTACCCAGTGGCAGGTTCAAGTGGCGAAGCACAAACGGGTACTCAACAATGCGCTCGGTGACGCGCAAGTGCAGGAAGGGCCGCTTGACCGCGTAGGGAAGCCAGCCCACCAGTGCGCATGCCAGCGGATGCCGATAGCGTATCCTCCAGCGGATGGGGTCGGAGGGGAAGTTCACCGAGTAGGAAGACTTGTAAAAGAAGAAGAGCTTCTTGGCAATGCGAACGGCGGAGGGAGCCAAGCTCCTCCACTCCGACCTCATCGCGCGCTCCGGCTTCTTCTCATTTCGCCTGGGCCACTTCCTGGTGGTGATCTCTGCTTGTGGGTTCACGAGCAACGCACGAATGCTACCCCCAACCTGCCGTAGTTTCAAACGGAAAAGCCTTCCGGTAGTGGGCCTTTTTGAAAATGGTAAGCTCACGCCGAGCCCCGTGGCCTGTCCTGAGCGAAGCCGAAGGGCACCTGCCACGGGGCGTTTGTGCCGCTTGTCTGCCCCTAGGGCGGGCAGGTAGGCCGCCGGGCTCAGCGGCAAATCAACATCGTGAAATCGGATCACTACCAACCGTCTGGGCTGGCAAATGCTTCCGCCGGGAATTCCGGGGTCGGATCAGCCGGCTGGAGGAACGAAGGCCGGGCTAGTTGCCCTTGCTGGCCGCGGGTGTGCGAGCCCCGGCAGCCATGAAGCTGGGCGAGGGCGCGATCGGCAGCGGTTGGCCTGCAAAGGGCAGGAAGGGCCGCTC
The DNA here is from genome assembly GCA_022571295.1 of Acidobacteriota bacterium. Taxonomy (GTDB): domain Bacteria; phylum Acidobacteriota; class Terriglobia; order Acidiferrales; family 2-02-FULL-67-57; genus JACZYA01. Next base: position 32,131 of record JACZYA010000007.1, read on the forward strand.
GCGCACCGCGCCGGGCTGCGGCACCATCTTGCCCTCGGCGTCCACCATTCCCAGCAGCGTTGCCAGCGTCGGCACGATGTCCAGCGTGGTGGCCGGCTGGGTGATGACCGTGCCCGCCGGCAGGGCAAAATCCTTTCCGCCCCAGAGCAGAAACGTTGTTCGCGCCACCTGCGGTGTCAGGCCCCCGTGGCTGCCGCCGGCGGTGTAGGTCTTGGAAGACAGGTTCCAGAGATAGCTGCTCCAGACCAGCAAGTCGGGCTGTTGCGAGGCGTATTTCCAGCGCAAGCCCCGCAAGTAGAACTGCTTGTTCTCCTCGTCGGGGAAGCCAGTCAGCGCCCGCTGGAAGTCGGGGTTGTTAATGAAAGCGTCGGTGTGGATGCCGGCCACGTCGAGGAACACCAGCGGGGCAATCGTATAGCCGGTGGCAAACGTCGCGCGCAGCCACTCCTTGCGCGAGTGGAAATCCTCGAGCCAGAGAAAAGCCGGCAGTCCAGCGGGAGCGCGGAACTCGGGGTCGGTGAGCAGCCCCAGCGGGTCGATCTCATTCGCCGGATCGAAGGTAAAGCTCCCCTCGGCGGTCTCCTGCAAGCGGTCGATGGGCAGGTAGCGCACCCGGCCGTCGGCGTGTTCCAGCACCAGCGCCTGCCCGCCCCGGCGCAGGTTGTGTTGCGCGGTGGAGATCACCCAGAGCGCCCGGCGCAAGGATACGTCCTGCTGGAGCCAGCCGCGTTCCCGCAGGGCAGCGGCCACCGCTTGGGCCGGCACCGCCGTCACCAGCAGGTCCAGGGGATTGCGCTCGTAGCTCAGCGGCGGATTGGGAACCTGGTAGTTGGGCAGGATGGAAAAGTAGTCCATCGGCACCCGCCGGCCGCGGGGGTCCACGGTGGTTTCCACCCACTGCAACTCTTCGTCCAGCCCGACGGTGTAGTGGCTAAGTTGATAGACTGTGTTGCGCGGCCCGAAATACTTTTTGGGAAGCAGCTTGGGGATGCTGAGGTCGCGTTCCTCCAGCCACGCCAGCGGGTCTTCGGCCCGAGCGAGCGTGGCCAGGCGGTCGAGGCGGCGGAGTTGGGCGGTGTCGCGCTCGTTTTCGCTTCCCAAGCGAGCCGCCACGTCGCGCCAGTAGGAGTCGGCGCGGCGTTTCAATTCAGGCAGCCAGGCCCGCACCCCCTGGGAGTAGTCTCGGTAGGCGGCCAGCTCCGGTTCCAGCCATTCCCACACCTCCGCCAAGGCGGCGCGGAGAAGCTTGCGCAGCCGGACGCGGTGCTGCTCGTCCAGCTTGCGGTAACGGGCCTGCAAGAGGAGGTGCAGCCGGTTCAGGTCGTTGTTGCGCAGGTGGATTTCGGCGCGGGCGTTGCCGAAGTTGTCTACGAACGCGGTGGTGTAGCCCTTCTCGGCGCCGGGGCCCTGGTTGTAGGGAGAGTAGGGCCCTTCATAGACGCGGGCGAAGTCAATGCCCTGCACCGGCGTAGTCAGAGCGTGGACGGCGTTCTCGGCCATCACGGTGCCGACCGTGTGCCCGCCGAACAGCCGGGTGCGCATCGCGCGCGTGAGCGGGAAGGTCACATTGATGGCCCCGGGGAGATACTCGGAGCCGTGGTCGGAAATCAGAACCACCAGGGTATGGTCCCGCCGCTTGCTCCGCTCCACCGCTTGCAGGATGCGCCCGATGCGGCGGTCCAGCCGCGCCATCCGCCGCACCAGGTTTTCGGGGTTGGGGTCAACGTGGTGCTGGTGGTCAATGGTAAAAAAGGTGCTGATGTAGTCGTAGCGTTCGCTGCCGGCCAAGTCGGATTCCAGCACTTTCTTGGCGACGTGGTCCACCACGAACTCTTCCGCAAAGTCGGGGTAATCTATGCCGTTGGCCAGCCGGGCCATGTGGCTGCGAAAAATGTCCTTGGGGTGGCTTTTTCCGCCGGTGACGTAGCGTTTCCCCAAGTCCGACAGATAGGCAACCGGGGCAAGACGGTAATACATCCACGGCGTGACGTAGGACCGCAAGGGGTTGAAGCCGTCGGCAAACAGGCTGACCCCGGCTTGGTCCAGCTCCCACAGGGCATTGGTTTTGCGTGCCTTGCGCGCAAGCAGCTCGAACGAGTCTCGAAAGCCGTCCAGGTGGGAGCGCAGGTAGCCGGTCTGGCGGCTGGACATCATGTGGCGCTTGATTACGCTGGGCTGTCCGGTTTGGATCACGCTCCAGGCCACCGAGGAGAGGGTCACGGTGGCCGAGACCATGTTCTGCGTGCGCACCCCCCGCTGGTAGAAGAACCGCTGCAGGTTGGGCACCAAATCCCGCTGGCCGATCTCCTGCCGAACCATCGCGATCGCCCGCCGGAAACCCTCTGGGTCGGGCAGGCGCGCCAGCTTGGCCGGGTCGTCCGGATCAACCAGCGCATCCAGAAACATTGGGCTGAGGCCGTCCACTTTGATTTCCACCAGGCGGGGTCGCGGCGTCACAGGGGACGCCGCTGGCGGCTCTTGGGCGCCGACGGGCAAGGTCAGTGCCAGGAGCAGCAGCAGGGGTGCCGGATTGTGCCAGCCCGCAGAGGGACGCATCGTTTAGTCGTCTCCCGTCAGGCTGGTGGCCTTCTGCCGGTTCAAATCTTGGAGCAGCGCCTGCGCCAGCCGCCGGTTGTTGAAGAGGAAGTCCGGACGCCAGAGGTCAGGCTGATTGGCATCGCACTGGCTCAGGGCGGTTTCCACCTCAGCGAGCACGTTTTCCAGGCCGGGACGCTGGAGCGCGATTTCCGTCCGGAACGGTTCTGTTTGCGACGCCACCTGAATGGTTTGCGCCAGCAGCGTCAGTTGCGCTTCCAGTTCGGTGGGCGAGGCCTGGTTGGGGTCGCACCCGGCCCGGGCCACCCGCCACAACTCCCTGCGGCTTTCGTGGAGCAGCTTGCGCAAACCTTTGAGTTGCTGCTTCTGCGCCGCGCGTTGCTTTTTCTGGTGTTGCGCGTGCGCCTGCTGCTCTACGCGGGTCACTTGCGGCTCAAAGTCGGTCGTACCACCGGCCTCGGCCACGCGCTGCCAGGCTTGCCGTGTGAGTGCGCGGAAAGACCGAACGCGAGAAAGGGTGTCGTCGGAGAACCGGCCCTGCCGCTGCTCCCGCTGTTGGCGTGGTGGGGGGGGCAAGCGCAGCTCGTACACGTAGAGCGTGGTGTAGAGATCGCGCAAAGTCGTTTCCAGTTTTTTCGGATGGGGCGGGTCGCTGCGGAGAAATAACTCCAGCGGCGCGCGCAGGGCGTCCAGCGATTCAATGTCGCCCGCCAGATGGTAGGAAAGTGTCCGCAGACGAGTCAGTTGGTGCCAGGCCACCAGCCGTCGGGCCAGTTCCGCGCGCTGCGCCTCGGGCGGCAGGGTGAGGGCAACGCCGAGGCGTTTCTTCATCTTCCTGCGCACGCGTTCCACCGTCCGGCAGATGGCTTGGTTGTCGCGCGCACGCAAACTCGCGTACTGGATGCGGGCCAGCAGCCGCTCGACCGGGCCGGGTTTGATCAACGGGTTCAGCACGCGCCGGTCAACGCGCTCCAGCAGCCAGGGCCGCAGCGCCGGGTCAAAATAGAGGCCGGATTCGAGCGACATCCGCAGCTCTTCAATCCCCGGCCGCGCACTCTTGTCGGTCAGCAAGGTAAAGCCCTTCTTGTTGGCCGCCCAGGTAACCGCGCGGTAGGGCAGGCGCTCCAGCGAGTAGGCCCCGGTGGTAATCGCCAGCCAGTTGCGCAGCAGCACCATCAGTTGCTGGTTGTTCTCGCGTGTGCGCGGATTGCCGGGGGCGATAAAGTCGATCACCACAGTCGGCCGGAAGGCCAAGTCGGTTTGGAAGGTGTACACCGCCAGGGGAATCAGTTGGTCCGGGTTCTCTTGCGCCAGCCGCTGCACGGTGGGATGGGTGTGTGGATTGTAAGGAAGATCGAAAGGATTGCCGACGCCCCACCATGCGGGATCGCCGGCCGGCAGGCGCGGGTCGTAGTAGAGCACTCCGCCCAGGGGCAAGGGTGTGCCGTTCTCCGCAAAGCGGTAGATTGGTTGGTAGCGCAGATAGTTTTCGTTGGCCGCGCTCTGCAACCAGGAGGAGGATTTTCCCAGCCGCTCGCGCATCACGCTGTCGTAGTTGTGGGCCATCTCGCTCCCGTCTTCGGGGCGAATCCAGCGGGCGAAGAAGGAGCGCGTGCGGAGCAGGTGGAAACGCATGTCGTCCAGGGTTGCTATCCAGGCCGCGTCCCGCCGCCCATCGAACTCCAGGTCGATCAGCCAGTGCAGGCTCATGTAAGTGCGCTGGAAGCGGCGGCCGCGGTCGTCGCCCCGACGCTCCAGGTAGGTGCGGAAGATGAATTGTGCCGGGTTGAAGACGCTGGCCCACTTCAAGCCGCGCCGCAGCATCCCCAGGATGCCGTGCGTGCGCGGGATGCGTCCCAGGTTGGCGAGGGTAAGCGAAGGGTCGGGCACCAGCCGGCGAGCGCCTTCTTCCTGCACTTGCAGTTGTTCCAGTCGTCGTTCCAGGCGCTCCAGCTTTCCGGCCGAAGCGCGGGCGGAGCCTACCGGCAGGGGCAGCAGGGAGCGCGCGGTGCGCCGCCAGCCCGCAGGCGAAGGCCCAAAGATCCAAAGCGCCAGCCACTCGCCGGTTTCGTCGTCCCGGAGGGTACGGTCAAAGGCCAGGGTGGCGAGCGGATGGAATTCCGTCTCCTGGCCCGACGACATTTCGGTACCCAAGGTTAGCAGCAGGATATCCGGCTGGTCGCCGAAGGGCTGGCAGCGGCAAGGTTCGCGGCGCACCACCATGCGGGCCGCGTCGGGCGTAAGCAGTCGCCCGATCACCGCCTTCTCGGAAGGATTGTAAGCTGGTTCCTGGGCGGAGGCGGGGAGGAAGAGAAGCAGCGTCAACCCCAGCAGGAATCCTGTTGGTCTTGCCATGTCTGTTACTACCCAGAAGGGCGCTTAAGAGTTCCTTCTACCGTCCCTTATCATTAATCGCCTGAGACTCCTGAAGAGATTAGTCGCCGGAAACTGTTGAAGGGTTGGCTGCCGCCACTTCTGACGCCAGGGCGGAGGATTGAGCAGGGGAGCGAGTCTTGCGTTGCAAGATGGCGGGCCAGACCTGCTCACAGGCGCAGCGCAAGTCTTCCACGAAATCAATTTCGGTCCACGGCAGCCCATCCACCGGCACGGCGTGCAGGGGGTGATGGGGCGCGATGGCGTCAAAGGCAAACGGGCAGAATTTCCGCTCCGCCCCCGAAGCCAGCAACTTTTCCATCTGGGCGAAAAGGACCTGCGAGCCTGCGGTGGAGAACTTGAGCACACCCAGGTTTTCGGCGTGGGCGCGGGACGCGTCGAGGTCCTTGCTCAAGGCCAGGATGCGGTCGCCGGCCAGGGACACCTTCATTTCCTCGCGGCCAAAGTGGTCGCGGCGTTCCACCGCCAGGGCATCCGGGTAGGGGGAGTCGAGCAGGCGGCGCAGCACCTCGGGGTCGAAGAGCACGTCGGCGTTCAGAAGCACAAAACCTTGGCGGGCCTGTTCGCGGGCCAGCCAGAGCGAGTAGAGGCTGTTGGTCTCGGCGTGGCGGGCGTTGGTCACATATTCGACCGTGGAGCCCAGCTTGGCTTCGACCGCGGCGGCGTTATAGCCCACCACGACAAACACGCGTTTGAGGCCGCAGGATTCGAGCGCCTCCAACTGGTGCTCAATCAGCGTGCGCTCGCCCACCTGCAGCAGACACTTCGGGCGGTCGTTGGTACAAGCGCCCAGGCGGCGACCCCGCCCAGCAGCCAGGATGATGGCAGGCACGTTTGGCACAACAGTCATTTTGTCGCAGGGGCCCGATAGGCGCAAGATAAAAGTACGCTTGGGAGCGGGGGGACGCGACTGGGAAGGCAGGGGGTCAAAAGTCGATGGCGAACTTGCCGCGGAAGAGCCGGCCGCGGGCGTTGAAGAAACCCAGGGCATTGAAGGCGTCCAGGTTTTGTTGCACGTCGCGGGGGTTGAAGTGGTCAAGCATGTTGAAAATCTTGAGCCCCACCAGGATGCCGCGCTGCTTGCCGAAGGCTTTGAACTTGAACCGTTTGAGGAACTGGGAGTCCAGCGTGGCCCAGGTGGGGAAGCGCCCGCCCTGGTTACGGGCGCCGACGAAGTTTTGCTCCTCATCCAACAAGGAAAAGGGGAAGCCGCTGCGCACCTCCAGCACCGGCGCCCAGTGCACCCCCCAGAGCAGCTCGATATTGCCCCAGGCCACCAGCCGGTCGGGGACGTCGAAGCTCAGCCGGGAGCGCTCATTGGGCCGCAGGATGGGATTTTCAAAGTTGCCGAAGAAGTCCTGGAAGGTGTTGAGGTCGCCCGCCGACTCCGAATGCACGTAGGAGACGTTGAGGAAGCTGCCCTCGCGGAAGCGGTAGTTGGCCGTCAGTTGAAACTCGCGGTAGCGGCTGCGGCCGCGCGCCGCCAGCTCCAAGGTGGGCTGCCCGCCCACGTCATCGAAAGGCTCGACGATGTATTCGTCCCGCCCCTCCCGCTGTGTGTAGCCGAAGCGGACCAGCAGGCCGCGGGCAACTTCCCGGTCCAGCTCCAGGTTGAAGGCCAGGCTGCGCGGGTTTTCGATTTTCGTCAGCCGGTTGACGAAGGTGCGCGGCCCGTCCAGCACCGTCACCCCGTCGGCGGCCAAGCGGGTGACCACCCGCTGTTGCAGTTGCTCGAAGGTGGCGACGTTCAACGGCACCTTGTCGTAGAAAAGCCCCACCCCGCCGCGCAGGAGCGTGCGCGCATCTTTGGTCAGCACGTAGGCGAAGGCCACCCGGGGCGCAAGGTTGTGGCGCTGGGCGATGCTGTCGTAGTCGTAGCGCGCGCCCAGGTCGAAGGTGAGGCGCCGGTGCAGGTTCCATTTGTCGTGGAAGAAGAGCGTGAACTCGGACTTGTTGCGGCCCAGCGCCGTGTTGCCCACGAAGTCAATCCGTTCTGCCAGGGTGCCATCGCCGCGACGGATCTCGACCGCCCCGCTCCGGTGGGTGCCGTCAAAGTCGTCACGGGCGAAGTTGAACCCCAGCTTCAGCCAGTGCTGCCCGTGCGCTTGGTGGGCAGCAAAGCTGTAGACTTCCAGCAGCTCGTAGCGCCGGCTGGTGCGGTTCTGGGTGTTGAAGAAGCTGCCGGACTTGCCTTCGGGCCGAAGCACAAACGCCGCGCCGGCGGTAGCGGGGAAAATGTCGGCGTCAAAGTCCTTCACGCTGAAGGTGGATTCCAGCAGCGAGCCATCGGTAAAGATGTAGTGGTGCTGCGTCCCCACCATCCAGCCGCGCTGGCGGTAGTTGGCGGTGGCTGGCTGCGGCGTGAAGGTGTCCAAGGTGGCGAAGCGGTTCTTCTGCGGGTAGAGGCTGAAGACGGTGGAGAGTTTGTGGGTGGGGCTGAAGCTGGCATCCAACTGGGTGAAGGAGTCGAAGCTTTCGATGTCGGTATCGCGTTCGAGCTCCGGCAGGCTGGTGACGGGATTGCGGGAGAGGCGATACTCGAACGATTGCAGGATGGCCAGCTTGTCTTTGACCAGCGGGCCGGAGAACGTGACCCGGGGCGTGGCCCCCTCCACTCCGCGGATGCTGCCGTTGCGCCGGCGGAAGCGGGGGAAGAAATTGTTGAGCTTGAAGCTCCACTTGTCGCTCGACGGCTTGGTTTCGATGGTGGTGACCGCGCCGGCGAACTTGCCGTATTCGGCCGCGTAGGGGTTGGAGAGAACTTCCACTTCTTGGATGACGTCCACCGGCAGGTTGATGGCCTGCTCGCCGGTCACGGGGTCGGTGACGTTGGCGCTGTTCACCAGCCAGCCGGTTTGGGTGGAGTTGGCGCCTTTAATTTTTATCAGCCCGTCAGGGCCGCGCAACACGCCCGGCACCAACGGCAGCGCGTCCAGAAAGCGCTCGGAGGCCAGCGGCGCATTCTCGTAGACCGAGCCTGCCAGTTCCGTACTGGAGGTGGTTTGTTCGGTCTGGATGCCCTCGGCCCGGCCGGTGACGGTGACTTCTTGCCGAAGCACCTGGAGTGTGAGCGTAACCGTAATCTCCAATGGACTTCCGGCCTCGATCAGTACGTCCTGAGTCTGCGCTTCGTACCCTTCCAGCGAGACTGTCAGCGTGTAGGCCCCGGCAGGGACATTCGCAAAGCGGTAGGCGCCGGTGGCATCGCTGCGGGCCGCGAAGGTCGGGCCGGGCTCATTCTTCAGAGCCAGCGTGAGGGTCGCCCCCGGCAGGCGGAGCGGTTCGCCACTGGCTCCGACAGTAACTACATGGCCGGAAAGCTGCCCGCTGGCTTGAGCGGCGACCAACAAGGCCGGCAGCAGCACAGCGGCCAGCAACAGGCCGAGAAGAATCAGACGTGAACGGTGCGTTACCAAAGCTCTCCCGGAAACTCTCTTATGCTTCCCTGTTAGATGGCGCGGCGGGGCGGGCCGATGCTGCCCGTGCTGCAATCGGCGACGACGATCCTTCGCAAGAACAAGAACTAACAGAGTAGGGGGCTTCCAAATAGGTGTCAAGCAACCAACCACGCCGATTAATAAGGTATTTGAGGCCTTCGAAGAGCGTCGAATGTTTTTCTTGACAATATACCTTTAAATATATACCCTGAAGGGGATGAGATGGACGGTAGATTTCTTTGAGGAGGAAGACGGTTCGGCACCGGTTGAGGATTTTATTTCTGGGTTGCCTGGACAACATAGAGCTAAAGCTCTTGCCATCGTGAAACGCTTGGAAGAGGCTGGGCCCACGTTGCGGTTTCCATACTCGTCTCAAGTTAGGGGGAAGCTGAGAGAGCTAAGAACGCAGCAAGGCAAAGATAGGATTCGCATCTTATATTTTGGAGATTCGAGAAGATGGTTCATTCTTCTTCATGGATTAATTAAGAGAACGGATAAGTTGAGTGAGAGCAATATTCAGATTGCGGAACAAAGAATGGATAAGCACAACGAAAAACTAAAGAAAAGATAAAAGGAGTTAGGGACATGACTCGGTGGAATCGGTTCTATCAAAAACAGCTTGAGGATAAGAAACTCAAGGCTCTTGTGGAGCAGGAGCTCGAAGCTCTGCGGATCGGCGAGAAAATTGCGCAGTTACGCGATGAAGAAGGGTTGACACAAACCAAGCTGGCGGCAAAGGCAGGGATGCCAAGCTCGAAAATTTCGGTAATTGAAAACGCACCGCAGAATCTGGAAATTGTGACGCTCCTCAAAATTGCACGCGCAGCCAATCGGAGACTGAAGATTAGCTTCTCTCACTAGGGGTTAGCGAACCCACACTACGCAAACTCCGCAGATGGTTCGCAACGTCAGCCATCATCGAATCAGTAGGGAGACCCAACGAGCGCAGGGTAGAGCCATTGTTATCTTCAGACTTGCCCCGGTTCTTCGAAAAGGCATTTGTCAGACAGGCAGATCGCTTGGGTTGCCTTTTCAAGGTACGCCACCGGTAAAGTCGGGGGCACGTGCTATGATGATTTTTGAGGGGGGAATGGCGCGGTACACTGACAAGCAGGCGCGTGCGGGCTTGGCCGCGCGGCTGCCCCAAATTGAAACCTGGGCCAACCAGTATCCCGGCTACGAAATCACCATCACCATTCCGGAATACACCTCGGTTTGCCCGCTCACCGGCCTGCCGGACTTCGGCACCGTAGTCATCCAGTATGAGCCCAACCGGAAGTGCCTGGAGTTGAAGTCGCTCAAGCAGTACATCACCGCCTACCGCAATCTGGGCATCTTCTACGAGAACGCGGTCAACCGCATCCTGCGCGACCTGGTGGCGGCCTGCCAGCCTGTGCGGGCGGTGGTGCGGGGCGAGTTCACTCCTCGCGGTGGCCTGCGCAGCACCATCGAGGCGCGCTACCAGCGGCCCCGGCGCACGCCGTCTCGAAAACGCCGCTCTTAGGTATAATGGCGTTCGAGCACCGGGGTGTGCCCCGAGCTCCGGCCAGCGAATCTCGTAAACCAAATGGCGCTACGTAAATTTATCTTCTGGCTTTCCACCAAGAAGGCTTTTACCGATCCCATTGGCCGCACCGGCATGCGCCTGGGCTTTGCCCGGCGCTTCGTGGCCGGCGAAACTCTGGAGGACGGCCTGCGGGTGGCCGCCGAGCTGAACGCCAAGGGCTTGCTGGTGAACATGAACCAACTGGGCGAGAACGTCAGCGACCGGCGCGAGGCAGAGGCGTCTTGCGAGAGTTACCTCGAAATCCTCCGGCAACTCGCCGCCCGAAAAATCCGGGGCAGCACCTCCATCAAGCCCACCCAACTCGGGCTCGATTTCTCGCCCGCGCTCTGCCAGGAGCTCACCGAGCGCATCGTGCGCGAAGCCGCCGCGCTCAACAACTTCGTCGAGATTGATATGGAAGCCTCCGCCTACACCGAAGCCACCGTGGCGCTGTTCGAAGCGGTGCGGCGCAAGCACTCCAACGTTGGGCTGGCAGTCCAGTCTTATCTTTACCGGACGGAAAAAGATTTGCAGCGCTTGCGGCCGCTGCGGCCCAAGATTCGGCTGGTGAAAGGCGCCTACCTGGAACCGGCCAGCATCGCGTTCCCCCACAAGCGCCAGGTGGATGAGAACTACCGCAAGCTGATGAAATGCCTGTTCAGCGACAACGGTTTTACTCCCGCCATCGCCACCCACGACCCCGCCTTGATTGAGGAGGCCAAGCGGGTTGTCCGCCGGGGGGGCATCGGCACCGACCGCTGGGAGTTCCAGATGATTCTGGGCGTGCAGCGCGACTTGCAGGTGCAGTTGGCCCGCGAAGGCTACCGCATGCGGGTGTACATTCCGTTCGGCAGCCACTGGCTGCCGTATTTCCTGCGGCGGCTGGCCGAGCGCCCCGCCAATCTCTTCTTCATCCTGCGCAGCCTGCTGCGCGGTTAGGCTGCCCCCAAGCGGGGCAGCGTGATACATTCTCCTTCGCTGGGTCGTACCTGTTGGGGGAGGGCGTTGTGTCGCTTCTTGCGTTTCTGTTAATGGTTTTCGCCCTGCTGCACGTGCCCCCGCTCGGCAGGCTGAGCTACCTGAAAACCCGGCGAGCCAAAGCTCGCGTAGCGTTGTCGGTGGGTTTCCTATTTACCAGCAGCCTACACTTCCTCACGCCGGATCGTTTTGTGGCTATGGTGCCTCCTTTTCTCCCCTGGCACTTGGAGTTGGTTTACTTGAGCGGTTTTTTTGAACTGGCGGGTGCGGTCGGACTCCAAGTCCCGAAGTTCCAGCGGGCCGCCGGGTGGGGGCTGGTCGCGCTGCTGGTGGCAGTCTTTCCGGCCAACGTGTACGTGGCCGTGAGTGGTCTTTCGGTCGCAGGGCTTCCTGCCAATCCGCTCTACTACTGGCTCCGTCTGCCGGTCCAGGCCGTTTTCATCTGGTGGGCGCTCTGGTGCTCAAAATGCGAAATGGAACCTTAGCGCCACCTGTCGAGCGCAACCGAGCTTCAGAATTTCTTTGTACTCGGCGGCGGCCGGGGGCTCACATTGAGCCGGAACAATTGTAGGAACTTCATCGCCTTCAATGCTGTGATAGACTTTCTTGGTGAAACTTTTTTAAGGAGCTAAACATGCGGAAGGAAACTTTCTTGAGTGGGTTGGTTGTCGTCTTGGCTGCAGGCATCGGACTGGCGGGTTGTCAGGTGGAAGCGCCCGCTTTGCAATCCGGGCAGGCCAAGGAGTTGTTGGGGAGCTGGACCAATCAGGGCAAGAAGTTGATCGAGATGGCGGAGGATTTCCCCGAGGACAAGTACGGTTACAAGGCCAGCGAGGAGATTCGGCCTTTCGGCGAGTTTATCCGCCACATCGCCGCCGTCAACTTCCGCTACGTCCGCATGGAGCAGGGGCAAGAGTACGACCCGGCGGAGTTCGCGCCCGAGAACTTCAAGAGCAGAGCGGACCTGGCCGCGCTCATCAAGCGCTCGTATGACGAGGGGGCGGTGCTGCTTGAGCAGGCCGGCGACGCGCAGATGGTGGAGGCGGTCAAGAACCCCTACGGCGACTACACCAACAGTCGCTACGCCTACTGGATGCAGGCGGTCGAGCACGCCGCCGAGCACTACGGCAACCTGGTAATCTACTACCGCTTGAACGGCCTCGTACCCCCGGCCTCGCGCGGCAACTGAGTTAAGTGTTCTGAACAGAGGAAGACCACGGTGACGAGGGCACGCCGAGATTTTCTGGCAACCTTGTGGGCTGGTATTCCGTCCAAGTGTCTGAACGAACGGTTGCGGTTGAATCCGACCACACAACTTTGAAGGAGGGCTTTATGCGCAGGTTAGTGACCTTTTCCGTGCTGTTGGCAGTTTTCATCGTTGGAGCCGGGCTGGCTCAGGCTCAGGACCAAACGCCCCCGACTCCGCAGGAACGGCTGGCGCGCTCCTGGAACAGCGTCCACAAGAAACTGATCGACATGGCTGAAGACTTCCCCGAAGACAAGTACGACTACAAGGCCCACCCTGACGTGCGCAGCTTTGGCGAAGAGCTTATGCATGTCGCCCGGGTCAATGCTGTTGTTGGCCAGAGGGCTGGGGGGCGGGAGGACAGCTTTGGGAAAATCTTTGGTGAAATCGCTGAGGACTACAAGTACACGTCCAAAGCTGACACGGTCGCCAAGCTGAAGAAGTCGGTAGAGGATTGTGAGGCGGCAGTGAACGCGGAAGACAATTCCCGGCTGATCGGCATCCTCGAACACGCGGGGGAGCACTACGGCAAGTTGGTGGTGTACTACCGCGTCAACGGGCTGGTGCCACCCGCCACCCGAGCGGCGCAGGAACAGCAACAGCAGTAATTACTCGTAGTGCTCGCAAGCTTGCTCGCCAATTGTCATTCCGAGCTTGCCTGCCTGCCCGCCACGGCGGGTCTGCAGTAGGCAAGCGAAGAATCCCACCCTTCGGTGACGCCGCAACGGTGAGATTCTTCGTCGCCTGCTCAGGGCGGGCCTGCCTACCGCAGGCAGGCTCCTCAGAATGACAGATGGGCTGGGCGTGCCTGTTGGTCGCCACAGTTGGGCGGCGTGTGCTGCGGTGTCTCTATGGGTTGGTGCGTGTCACTCTGCGCGTCGCATGTCATTCTGAGCGCAGCGAAGAATCCCTTGTTGCGCGCCGAGCTGTCATTCTGAGTGCAGCCGGCCGAAGCTGTCTGCTGCTGGCAGCTCTAGTTTTCTAGCAGCGACTGTCGGCATCTTTACCTCGCCTAGCGAACTACTCATAGCGTAGGCAGGCCACCGGGTCGAGCGCGGCGGCGCGGATCGCCGGGTAGATGCCAAAGAAGAGCCCGACCCCGACCGACATCAGGAGCGCCGTCACCACCCAGAAGAGCGAGAGCTCGGCCGGCAAGCCGGGCATGGTCAGGCGAATCGCCGTGCTCAGGGCTGCCCCCAGCAGGACGCCCGCGATTCCCCCCAGGCTGGTGATGGTGACGGCCTCGGTGAGAAACTGCTGGCGGATGTCGCGCCGGCGCGCCCCCATGGCTTTGCGCAAGCCGATTTCCCCCGTGCGCTCGGTGACCGAAACCAGCATGATGGTCATCACCCCGATGCCGCCCACCACCAGCGCGATGGAGGCGATGATAGAAGTCAGCAGCACCACCGCCCCGGTGAGCTGACTCCAGAGGTCGGTGAGGAAGTCGGGCGAGGTGATTTCAAAGTCATTTTCCTGGTGTGGCCGGACTCCGCGGCGGCGGCGCAAGATGCCGGCGGCTTCATCCTGCGCTTGCGCCAACTGCGCCGGGTCGTCCACTCCCACCGCGATGATCTGCTCTTCAATTTCCGGCCAGAGTTTCCCAAAGGTGTTGTAAGGGATAATCACAAACTGGTCGATGCCGGGGCCGCCCAGCAGGCCCTGGTGTTTTTCCCACACGCCGATGACGGTGAATTCGGTGCCGTTCACCCGCACCACCTGCCCGATGGGGTCGCGCGGGCCGAAGAGCGAATCGGCAATCGCCATCCCCAGCACCGCTACGCGGGCGCTGTGGTCGTTCTCCACCTGGGTGAACATCCGCCCTTCCTTGATGGAAAACACCGGCATAGCCTCGGGCATGTCTGTCTCTGTGCCCCGGATGAAGGGGTTGTTGACTTTCTGGTTGCGGTAGCGAACTTCGCTGAACTGGCCGAAGAAGGGAAACCGGGTCAGGAACGGAGTGGCGAGCGTGCAGGAGCGGCACTGCTCGCGCAGCGCCACTGCGTCGGCATAAGTAAGGTGTTTGCGCACGCGGATGTGCTCGGGCCAGTTGCCGAGGCTGAAGGCGGGGAAGCGCGTAACGAAAAAGACCCGCGCGCCAATCTCCTGCGCTTTGTCGGCGATGTGTTTGTTCAGGCCGTGGATGATGGCGGCTACGCTGATCACCGACACCACCCCGATCACCACGCCCAGCATGGTCAGCGCCGCCCGCAGCTTGTGCGCGCGCAGGGCGGCGAAGGCCGTGCGCAGATTTTCCTTCCAGCTAATGCCCATCTATTATTCCGCTCGCAATGCCACCGCCGGGTCGAGCCGGGCGGCTTGGACCGCCGGGTAGATGCCGAAGATGAGAGCGATCAGCGAGCTCAGCAGCAGGCCCGCCACCGCCACCCAGATTTTGATCGTGGCCGGGAAGGGCGTAAACTCCCGCAGCAGCAGCGCCAGGATGAACCCCACCGCTTCTCCTATCAGTCCTCCGGTGATGCAAACTGCCAGCGCTTCCAGCAGGAAGTGCCACAGGATGTCCCGGCGGGTGGCGCCCAACGATCGCCGCAGGCCGATCTCTTTCCGGCGCTCGCTCACCGAGACCAGCATGATGTTCATGATGACGATCCCGCCCACCAGCGACGCAATCGAGCTGACCAGCACGAACACTACAAAGAAGACCGAGCTGATGTCCTCCCACAGTTCAAGATAGGTTTCGGCGGTGGCCAGGTAGAAATCGTTTTTGTCGGCGTAACGCAGGTTGCGCTGGCGGCGCAGCAGTGCCCGCACGTCCTCCATCACCGCCGGGAGAGCCTCCTGCGAAGGGGCCTGGATTTTCAGGGTCAGGCTGTGGCGGCGTCCGTAGAGCTTCTCAAAACTCGTCAGCGGTATGATGACAAAGTTGTCCTGCTCCTGGCCGAGGACCGAGCCGATTTCTTCCGCCACGCCGATGATGCGGAACTCCTCGCCTGCAATCCGCACGCTCTGCCGCAGCGGGTCCACCTGCGGGAAGAGTTCTTCCCGCACCCCGTAGCCCAGCAACGCCACCGGCACGGCCTGTTGGTCTTCGGTGGTGGTGAACCAGCGGCCGACGGCCAGGTCGAGGGTGGTGATGCGGGCCATCTCGGCGCTCTCGCCGCGAATCCGGATGTCGGCCAGGCTCTGGGTGGCGGAGCGCACCCGTCCGCCGGTGGCGCCGACCGCGCCCACCTCCACGCAGGTGCGGCACCCTTCCGCCACCGCGCGCCACTGCTGGCGGGTGATGTCCTTGTGCTTGAGCGCCTCGATCATCTCGTCAAAATTGGTCATGACCAGGGGCGTCTTGGCCACTTCAAAGACGTTGGTGCCCAGGTTGGCGATCTTGTCCTGCACGTAGGTGTTGGCGCCCTGCACCAGCGTCATCACCACGATCAGCGAGGTGACGGAGATAATCAGCCCCAGCAGCGTGAGCGCGCTGCGCAGCTTGTGCGCCGCCAACGACGTCAGCGCCAGGCGGGCAGCTTCAGTCGGACTGACCATTGGTGTTAGTAGAAGCTCCGGTCGGTGTCCACCAGCAGGGTCACCGGCCCCGCGTTCACCAGTTCCACCTCCATCGTCGCCTGGAAGACGCCGGTTTCTACCTTCAGCCCGCGATGCCGGAGCACGTGGAGGAATTTTTCGTAGAGCACCTGCGCCTGGGCGGCGGGGGCGGCGCGGTCAAAGCTGGGGCGGCGGCCCTTGCGGCAGTCGCCGTGCAAGGTGAACTGGCTCACGACCAGGACAGCGCCGCCGACTTCCCCGACCGAGCGGTTCATTTTGCCGTTGTCGTCGTTGAAGAGGCGCAGCCCGGCGATCTTCTCCGCCAGTTGGGCGGCGTCGGCTTCCGCGTCGGTCTTGGCCACGCCCACGAGCACCAGCATCCCCTCCCCGATTTCGCCGGTGGTTCGACCGTCCACTTCGACCCGCGCCCGGCTGACTCGTTGCACCACTGCTCGCATCTGCGTTGCTCTCCTTTCTTTCTCGATGATAAGCAATTTCATTGTCGCGTTACTATACGTTCCGGTCAACGCAGTTATTTCGGGGAAAAGCCTTGACTCTATAGCCAGCTATAGGGTTTAGACTGTAGGCATGAGCGCGCGGCTCTTTATCGGCAAAGTCGCCCAGGCGGCCGGCCTGAGCGTGCAGGCGGTGCGCTACTACGAGCGGCTGGGGTTGCTGCCGCCCGCGGAGCGGACGGCGGGAGACTACCGCGCCTATCGCCCCGAGGCGGTGGAGCGACTACGGTTCATCCGCCAGGCGCAGGCGGCGGGTTTTCGGCTGGAAGAAATCCGGGAGATTTTGCGGATGAAGTTTGCCGGGCAGTCGCCTTGCGAGTGCGTGCGCACGATGCTGCAACGGAAACTGGAAGAGGTGGAGGAGCAGATGGCGGCGCTGGGGCGCTTTCGGAAACAACTGCGGCGAACCTTGCAGCGAGCTCACTCATTGCCCCGCCTGCCACATCGGGCCAGCGCCATCTGTCCGATGATCGAAAGTATGCCTACGGTCGGAAACAAGGGAGGCAAGAAGCGATGAGGGGCGCAGCGGTCGGGTTGGCCGACCATGGGTGGATTCGAGCAAGCATGCGGCGTTGTGGAATGCCGAGAAAGGAGGCAGACGATGTGTCCATTGTGTCCGTATTGCCCGGATGACGGCTGCTGCTAGGCGGTCGTGATTCGCATAGTCCCGCCGAGAAGGTGGCGGGCGAACCGGCTGCGGGGGTGGAGCGGCCGATCCACTCCCAGCCGATTCGGACAGCGGCAAGATCAAGAAGGAACGATGCGAGAAAAACCTTCCAGCGCGGTGAGCGTTCTGCTGGCGGTTCCCTGGTGTTGAGTGGCCCCGGCGCTGCTGTCCACGTTTGCGGTGGGTGGCGCCGCGGCGGCTCGGGGAGTCGTCGGCCAACTCTTGCCCTGGTTGTTTCTGGGCACGGTGGGCTTCCTCGCCTACGCGCACTATTTGGCTTGGGTGCGAGGGCACGGGCGCAGGGCAACCCGGTGGATTCTGGGAATCAACACAGTGATGGTAGTGTACTTCTGGTACGGGCGGGTGCGCTTTTGGGTCGAAGGCTGGTTGAGCTAGTTCTGCTGGCGGTGGTGCTCTGGCTGCCGGGCGCAGCGCAGGCGCAGATTGTGGCGCCGGGCGGGCGCACGCTGTTCAACCGGGCGGTGATGGTGCGCAGCTTCGTGCGCATCGACAACTTCGCCGAAGGCGTGCCGGGGGTGCGCGTGCGGCGCGTAGTCAATCCCTACGCGGTGGTCTGGGGCGCCTACCCGCATCTGAATTTGACTTTTGTAGCCCCGCTGGTGAGCGTGCAGAGCGACGCGCCCGGCCTGCCCGCGCGCAACTTCACCACCACCAGCTTCGGCGACGGGTTCATCTTTGCCCGCTACGACCTGCTGCGCAAGAACGTGCGCGGCGGATTCACCCGGCTCTCGCCCGAGATCGGCGTGAAGCTGCCCAGCGGGGGCGCCTTCGGCAGCGGCTCCACCGATCCCATCGCCGCGCTCATTTTCTCTCACGTGCGCGACCCGCATTGGTTCATCGCCGACGCCGAGTTCACCTACACCACCACCGGCGACGGCGGCCTGCGGCAGGGAAACCACTGGAACTACGACCTCGCTTACCTTTATCGTGTGCTGCCGCGCGGCGGGCTGGGCATCCCCGCCTTGTATTTGGTGCTGGAGATGAACGGCCAGCACATGCGCCGGGCGCGGCTGGGCGGGGCTAAGCTGCCCGACACCGGCGGCAATTTGGTTTTCTTGTCACCCGGAATCGAGTTCATGGCATCCAATCGGGTGGTGTTAGAATTCTCTTCGCCCATCCCGGTGGGGCGGGATTTGAACGGCTCGCAATTGAAGCCGACTTCCAGCTTCATCTTGGGGATTCGGTGGTTGTTTTGATGAATCGGATAACGCTCAGCTTGGTGAGTCTGTCGGCTGTCCTGCTGGCGGCCTGCGCGCGCGAACCGGCGCCCCCGCCGGAGCCGGTCGGGGCGCACTACCATTTGCTGGCAGTGTGGGGTGAGTCCGGCCGGGAGCCGGGCCAGTTCGACGGCGTGCAGGGGTTGGTGGTGGATGCGCAGGGCCAGGTGTACGTGGCCGACGCGGAGAACTGCCGCGTGCAAGTCTTCACCAACGCAGGAGAATTTCTGCGCATGTGGGGCAAGTGCGGGGAGCGGCGGGGCGAGTTCCTCAAGCCGGTGGACGTGGCGGTGGGTCGCGGCGGCGAAGTGTTGGTGGTGGACTTCATGCTCGACCGGGTGCAGGTGTTCGACCGCGAAGGAAATTTCCTGCGCCAGTGGGGGCGCTCAGGGAAACGCAACGGAGAGTTTTCCGCGCCGGTTGGTGTGGCAGTGGATTCCGAAGGGAACGTCTATGTGACTGACTTCTACAACCATCGCGTGCAGAAATTTTCTTCGCAGGGGAAGTTTCTGGCTGCGTGGGGGGTGGACGGCGGGGCCGAGGGCCAGTTGCATTACCCGGGGAAGTTGACGGTGGCCGCCGACGGAAATATCTACGTGGCCGATGCGCACAACTACCGCGTGCAGAAGTTTGATTCCGAAGGGAAGTTCCTGGCAACGTGGGGAACTTCGGGCACTTGGCAGGGGCAGTTCCAGGACCCGACCGATCTGGTCGTGGACCGGAACGGAAACCTGCACGTGGCCGACAGCGGCAACTTCCGCGTGCAGTGGCTGGACGCGGAGGGGAACTACCTGGCGGAGTGGGCGGTGCCGGAAAGCGCCGGGCCCAAGTTCCAGTCTCCGCAGGCGCTGGCCCTGGATGCCGAGGGATTGCTGTACGTCAGCGACGCCGCCAACAATCGCATCTATAAATTGGAGGCGGTGACAGGGAGGCAGGAATGAACAAACAAGTACGCCGGGCAATTTTTTCCATCGCGCTCTTGAGCGCTTTCGGGCTTGTGGCTGCGGCGCCGGCCGCGGCGCAGGTGGAAAGCGCGCGGGTGCGCGTTGACGGGATGTCTTGACCGCTTTGAGCCTACGGGGCAGAAAAAGCCCTGCGACGCCTGGATGGCGTCGGCCAAGTGAAGGTGGAGTTGAAGACCGGCCAAGCGGTCGTGCGGCCGGCGGAGGGAAAGAGCTTCGACCCGACACAGATTCCGCGGGCGATCAAGGACGCCGGTTTCGACGCGGGAGAAATTGAGCTGACCGCGGTCGGGACGCTGGGTAAGCAGGAAGATTTCTTACTGTTGGAGCTGTCCGGTGCGGTGCGCAAGT
>JACZYA010000075.1 GCA_022571295.1 Acidobacteriota bacterium
CTGGGACAGCAGTTTGAGCGCCTCCGGGCTCGCGCCCAAGAATTGCGGAGCTATCTTTGACCCTGCCCGCCTGGGTGCCGAGCTCGCCGAGCTTGACCGAAAAGTCAACCAGCCCAATGTTTGGAACGATCCAGAGAACGCCCAGCGGCTCTTGCAACGGCGCAAGTATTTGGATCGGATGCTCGGAACCGAAAAGAAACTGGAACGCCACCTGAGCGACCTGGAAGCTCTGCTGGAGCTGTCGCACGAGGGTGAATCGGTAGCCGACGACTTTGCGGCTGAGCTCAGCAGTTTGCGCGTTGAAGTGGATGAGCTGGAAATCGAAACGCTTCTCTCCGGCGCCCACGACCACCGCAATGCTCTTGTCACCATTCACCCCGGCGCCGGCGGCACCGAGTCGCAGGATTGGGCGGAAATGCTGTTGCGCATGTATCTGCGCTGGGCCGAGCGCAAGGGGTTTGCCACCTCCATCACCGACATCCAGGCGGGGGAGGAAGCCGGGATCAAATCGGCCACAGTGGAAATCGCGGGCGAAAACGCTTTCGGCTTGCTGACTTCCGAAGTCGGCGTCCATCGCCTGGTGCGCATCTCTCCCTTCGACGCCGCCGCCCGCCGCCACACTTCCTTCGCTTCCGTGTTCGTCACCCCGGAGGTGGACGATGAGATCGCGGTGGAGATTCGCGACGAAGATTTGCGCATCGATACCTATCGGTCCAGCGGCGCCGGCGGTCAGCACGTCAACGTCACCGACTCCGCCGTCCGCATGACCCACCTTCCCACCGGGATTGTGGCCCAGTGCCAAAACGAGCGCTCCCAGCACAAGAACCGTTCCATGGCCCTGAAAATTCTGCGCTCCCGGATCTACCAGTACGAATTGGACAAGCGCATGGAGGCGGCGCGCAAGCTGGAGGCCACCAAGTCTGACATCAGCTTCGGCAGCCAGATTCGTTCCTATGTGCTGCACCCCTACCGTTTGGTCAAGGACAACCGTACCAAAATGGAACGCGGCGACGTGGATGCGGTGCTGGACGGCGACCTGGACCCTCTGATCCATGCCTACCTGGTGGCCCGCCGCGACGGCTTGGTGCCTCCGCCTTATCCGCAAGACGAAATCGCCGATAGAAAGAAGTAGGGAAGGGAAGAGCATTGTTTGCTGCACAATTGACTCCTCTGAGCGGCTGTGTTACGGTGACGCAATCTACTGTGGGAGTTTTGTGCGCAGAGATGTATTTTAATCAAGCATTTATCTGGAGGCGGAATGAGTGCAGTAGCTCGACGGTATCTTTTTACTTCTGAGTCAGTGACCGAAGGCCATCCCGACAAAGTCAGCGATCAAATCTCCGACGCCGTCCTCGACGCCGTGTTGGAGCGCGACCCCGCCGGACGGGTGGCGTGCGAAACCCTGGTAACCACCGGCATGGTTCTGATCGCGGGTGAAATCACCACCAGTACCTACGTTGATTTTCCCACCGTTGCCCGCGACACCATCCGCGATATCGGTTACACCGATCCCCGTTGCGGCTTCGACGCCGACGGTTGCGCCGTGCTGGTCACGGTCAAGGAGCAGTCGCCCGACATCTCCATGGGAGTGGACACGGGCGGTGCCGGCGATCAGGGCATGATGTTCGGCATGGCGTGCGACGAAACCGATTCGCTCATGCCCCTGCCCATCACTCTCGCTCATGGCCTTACGCAGCGCTTGGCTCGCTGCCGCCGCGACGGCTCCCTCGATTTCCTTCGCCCCGACGGCAAGTCGCAAGTCACAGTTGAGTATGAAGGAGAGCGTCCCGTGCGGGTGGACGCTGTGGTGATTGCCTCCCACCACACCGACTCGGTCAGAATCGAGACCCTGCGCGACGGTATTCTCGAAAAAGTCATCCGCGCCGTCATCCCCGAAGAGATGCTGGACAGGAACACCCAGTACCACATCAATCCCACCGGTCGCTTTGTGATCGGAGGGCCGCACGGCGACTGCGGCCTGACCGGGCGCAAAATCATCATGGACACCTATGGCGGTGCCGGCCACCACGGCGGCGGCGCCTTCTCCGGCAAAGACCCGACCAAGGTGGACCGCTCCGCTTCCTACATGGCGCGCTACATCGCCAAGAACCTGGTGGCCGCCGGATTGGCCCGGCGGGCGGAGGTGCAGTTGGCCTACGCCATCGGCGTGGCCGAGCCGGTCTCGGTGATGGTGGAAACCTTCGGCACCGGCGCGCTGGAGGAGGAACAGTTGGTGAGCATGGTGCGCGAGCACTTCCCTCTGACCCCGCGCGGCATCATCGAAGCGCTCGATCTGCTGCGGCCCATCTACCGCAAGACCGCCGCCTACGGCCACTTCGGCCGCTCCGAACCGGAGTTCACCTGGGAGCGGGCGGACAAGGCTGAAACTTTGCGCCAAGCTGCGGGTCTCGACCACGCCACCGTCAAGCGCTAGACCGCTTCGATTCCCTCGGTCGGGAAATGGCAGGGGATTCTGCCGGCTTTGACTCAACACTTTTCTACCTAGGAAGGAGCATTCATGGCTACCACACCCCAGATCAGTTCGGATATTAAGGACGCAGCTCTGGCTGAGCGCGGCAAGGTTCGCATCGAGTGGGCCGCGGAGCAGATGCCGGTGCTCAACCTCATCCGGCAGCGCTTTCTGAAGGAAAAGCCGCTCAAGGGCGCGCGCATCGCCGCCTGCCTGCACGTCACCACCGAGACTTCCAATCTGATGACCACGCTGCGCGATGGCGGCGCCGAGGTGGTGTTGTGTGCCTCCAACCCGCTCAGCACCCAGGACGACAACGCTGCTTCTCTGGTGCACGACTACGGGATTGCGGTCTATGCCATCCGGGGCGAGGACAGCGACAGCTACTACGCCCACATCAACGCCGCGCTCGACACCAAACCCCACTTCACCATGGACGACGGCTGCGACCTGGTGACAGTGGCCCACACCAAGCGCAAAGATGCGCTGGCGGACCTGCGCGGCGGTACCGAGGAGACCACCACCGGCGTCATCCGCCTGCACAGCATGGCCAAAGAGGGCGTGCTGGGCTATCCGGTCATCGCCATCAATGACGCCCACACCAAGCACCTGTTCGACAATCGCTACGGGACGGGGCAGTCCACCATTGACGGCATCATTCGCGCCACCAACATCCTGCTGGCCGGGCAGAATTTTGTCGTCGCAGGCTACGGCTGGTGCAGCCGCGGCATCGCCAGCCGCGCGCACGGCTTGGGCGCCAGCGTCATCGTCACCGAGGTGGAACCCACCCGGGCGTTGGAGGCGGCGATGGATGGCTTCCGCGTCATGCCGATGGCCGAGGCCGCCAAGATCGGCGACATCTTCGTCACTGCCACCGGCGACCGTGACGTCCTGCGGGGCGAGCACTTTGAAGTGATGAAGAACGGCGCGGTGCTGGCCAACTCCGGCCACTTCAACGTTGAGATTGACATCCCGGCGCTGGAGAAGTTGTGTTCCAGCAAGCGCCCCAGCCGCGACAACGTGGACGAGTACCTCTTGAAGGACGGCCGCAAGCTCTACCTGTTGGGTGAAGGCCGCCTGATCAACCTGGCCGCTGCCGAAGGCCACCCGGCCTCGGTGATGGACATGAGCTTTGCCAACCAGGCGCTTTCGATTGAGCACCTCGTCAAGAACGTCGACAAGCTGGAAAAGAAGGTCTATTCCGTGCCGGTCGAAATTGACAAGCAGGTGGCCCGCCTGAAGCTGGCGTCCATGGGAATCGCCATCGACAAGCTCACCCCTGAGCAGGAGAAGTACTTGGCCTCGTGGACCGAGGGCACCTAGCCCGGGTAGATACTCTTTTGTTGTCATTCTGAGGCCCCGTTTTTGGGGGCCGAAGAATCTAACTTTTGAGGCATGCGAGTGTCTTAGATCCTTCGCGCTGCGCGCTCAGGATGACAGGGAGCGCCTTTACGAGTTCAACCTAGCGGCCCCTGCCTGCCTACCGCAGGCAGGGGCCGCTGGGCACTCCGACGGGGGCTACCACAGGCAGGGGCCTGTGGGCTGGACTAAAAAGCGGTTTTGTAAAGAACAGCTGTCTGCGTTTGACTCTGCTGGACCCTTCTAAGCTTCCGGCGGGGGGCACTTTAGAGGTTAATTTCAGAATGCGTGATTGGGCCAACTGGGCGCTTGATACTGCTGCGGCGCGCGGCGCTACTTACGCCGACGTACGCGTGCTCGACGCCCGCTATCGCAACCTCTCCACCAAGAACGGTACGGTCGGGAACGTGGAGGAAAGCGAGTCGCTGGGGTTGGGCATCCGCGTCATTGCTGAGGGCTCCTGGGGCTTCGCCTCCAGTGATCAGCTCACGCGGGACAAGATCGAGCAGACTGCCGCCCGCGCCGTCGCCATTGCCCGTGCCAGCGCCCGCGTCAAGAAGGCGGACGTGGTGTTGGCACCGGAAGAAAAGATCGAAGCCGTCTGGCGCACTCCGGTGGAGAAGGACCCCTTCGCGGTTCCCATGGACGAGATGATGCAACTTCTGCTCGAGGCCGACAAGGAACTGCGCGGCGCAGCGGGCGTCACCCTGGCCGAAACTTCCATGAGTTTCACTCGCTTGGAGCAGTTCTTCGCCAGCACGCTCGGCAGCGCCATCCAGCAGGTGAAGGTGTACTCGGGTGCGGGCATGGTGGCCACCTCTTTTGCCGACAATGAAATCCAGAAGCGCAGCTACCCCAACTCCTTCGGCGGCCAGCACGCCAGCGCCGGCTACGAGCTGGTGGAGGGGTTGCGCCTGGTCGAGAACGCCCGCCGCGTGGGTGAGGAAGCCGTCGCCCTGCACAAGGCCGCCAAGTGCCCCCAAGGCCGCCGCACCCTCATCCTTGATAGCTCGCAGCTCGGCCTGCAAATCCACGAGTCCATCGGCCACCCCATCGAGCTCGACCGCGTGCTGGGCACGGAAGCCAACTTCGCCGGCATGAGCTTCCTGACGCTCGACCAGCTCGGCAAGCTCCAGTACGGCTCCGAGATTGTCAACGCGGTGGCCGATGCGCGTCTCGAACACGGCCCCGGGCTCGGCACCTTCGGCTACGACGACGAAGGCGTGCCGGCGCAATGCATTGACATCATCAAGGACGGCCGCTTCCTCGGCTACTTGAGCTCGCGCGAAACCGCGCGGGAAGTTGGCCTCAACCGTTCCGGCGGCACCATGCGCGCCGAAAGCTGGCACCACATCCCGCTCATCCGCATGACCAACGTCAGCCTGCTGCCCGGCACCTGGAAACTCGACGACCTGATCGCCGACACCGACGACGGCCTCTACCTGGAAACCAACCGCAGTTGGAGCATTGACGACCGGCGCTATCATTTTCAGTTCGGCACCGAAATCGCCTGGGAGATCAAAGGCGGCAAGAAAACCCGGATGATCAAGAATCCTTCCTACAGCGGCATCACCACCGAGTTCTGGAACAGTTGCGACGCCATCTGCGACCGCCGCCACTGGACCCTGTGGGGCACGCCCAACTGCGGCAAGGGACAGCCGATGCAGACCATGGGCACCGGCCACGGTGCTGCGCCCGCGCGCTTCCGCAACGTGCAGGTCGGAGTGGCCTATGCTGACTGAAGCGCGCTGCCAGGAAATTTTCGAGAAAATTCGCCGCGCCTGTCCCGCCGACGAGGTGGAAGTCTCTTTCAATGCCAGCCAGTCGGCCCTGACCCGTTTCGCCAACAACATCATTCATCAGAACGTCGCCGAAGAAGGCTTGCATATTTCGGTGCGAGCCTTGCTCAACGGGCGCACCGCGCGCGCCAGCACCAACAAGACCGACGACGATGCCCTGCGGCGCGTGGCCGAGCAGGCAGCCGCTAGCGCGCGCTGGCAGCCACGGAATCCTGATCTGTTGCCGATGCCCGGCAAGCAGACCTACCAGCCCGTAGAACGTTTCTGCGAGCAGACCGCCGCCTTTGCGCCCGAGGCCCGCGCCGAAGCTGTCAAGAAGGTGGTCGCGCGCGCGGAAAAGAACAAGCTGACGGCTGCCGGCATCTACTCCACCGGCGTGCAGACCGAAACTCTGCTTAACTCTCGCGGCCTGATCGCCACCCACCGGCAGACCAAGGCCGAGTTTTCCGTCACCTACTTGAACGGAGGCTCGGGCTGGGCCAAGGGAAATTTCACCAGCGTGCAGCAGTTGCCGGTGGAGGAGTTGGCGGAGAGTGCTTGCCGGAAGGCGCTCGACAACCACGACCCCAAAGAACTGCCGCCCGGCCGCTACACCGTCATCCTGGAACCGGCGGCGGTGCTGGACCTAGTGGGGTTCCTCTTCTACGACTTTTCCGCCACAGCCGTGCTCGACCAGCGCAGTTGCTTTACGAACCAAATCGGAAAACAGGTGTTCGGCGAGAACATCTCGATTGCCGACGATGCCTACCATCCGCTGCAGGCGGGTTCAGCCTGGGACGGAGAAGGGATTCCGCGCCGCCAAGTGCAGTTGGTGGAGAAGGGCGTACTGAAGAATTTGGTTTATGCGCGCCACACCGCACGGAAGATGAAGGCCGAGCCCACCGGGCACGGTTTCCTGTTGCCGAACGAATGGGGCGAGGCGCCGATGAACCTGGTGTTCGCCGGTGGCTCGAGTTCGTTGGAGGAAATGATCCGCACCACCGAGCGCGGCATCTTGGTCACGCGCTTGTGGTACATCCGCGAAGTGGACCCCTACCAGAAAATCTTGACCGGAATGACACGCGACGGGACTTTCTCGGTCGAAGGCGGGCAGGTCCGGCGCGCCATCCGCAACCTGCGCTTCAACCAGAGCATCAAGGAGATGCTGAAGCAGGTGGAATTGCTGGGCCCGGCGGTGCGCGCCACCGGTGAGGAATCCTTCGAGATGGTGGTGCCGCCGATGCGCATCGCCAACTTTCGCTTTACCGAAGTAACAAAGTACTAGCTCGCCTATTTCTCCGCGACGATAATCACTTCGCCACAGTAGCGGCGCAGGAAGGGAAACAGCCGTAGCAGGACGGCGTCCACTGCTTCCAGCGCACCCACGAACTTGCGCACCCACGCGTGCGTAAACCGTCCCCGGAACAGCCGTTTCGCCATCGCCAGCAGGTTCAGGGGCGCGACCTCAATGTGGCGGAAGTGGGGGCGCAGCAGGTTAATCTCACGGGCGCTCAGCAGGATGTCCTCGCCCTGCTCGGCCGGCTCGCGGCTCAGACGCCAGCGCAGCCGCCGCGCCAGGTTGAGCAGCCGGTTGTTCCCGTAGGTTTCGGCCAGAATGAGCTTGCCGCCGGGTTTGAGCACCCGCACCAACTCCTCGACGGCATGGGGGTACTTGAGGGTGTGGTGGAGCGCGGCACTGGCATAAATCAAATCGAATTCCGCGTCGGCGAAGCAACGGAGGTCGCTGGCGTCGCACGCAACTCCGCGCACGCGGTCGGCGACGTTGTTCACCTCAGCCCGACGCAGCCCGACCTTGATCGCCACCGGAGAAAGATCCAGTAGCGTTACCCGCGCCCCTTCGGTCGCCAGCAGCACTCCCCAGTCGCCGGTGCCGCAGCCATAGTCGAGCACGGCACAGCCTTTGAGCGGCAGGGCCAGCAAGCGTTGAAGCGCACCCCGGTAGAGGTGCTTGCGCTCATAGAGAGGATGAGCCGGGTCGGCCAGGTAGCCGAGCATGTGGGCGCGGTCGCACCGCAGGGCTTGGTCGGGGAACTTCAGGTGCTGAGCGTAGAAGTCGTCGTAGAATTTCTGTTCCTGTTGCGCGGTGATCTTCATGGCGGCAGGGCATTCTAGCATTCACCGGCGTCGCCAGAAGGAAAACGGTTGGCCCGCGGTTCGGCGGCGAATCGTTTAGCGGAGGGTGGACGATTGAGCGGCGCTGGCTTCCTCGGGGAAAAAAGCTAGGCTGTTGATCACTTTGCGGAGAATCGCCTGCTGGAAGCCGACGGTTTCGCCGGCGGCTGTGACTCCCAGCAAGGTGAAGTACTCTCGCCCGCGCGCAAAGTAGATGGCCATCCCGGTCCAGAATCGGCCTTCGGTTGTTCCCGTGAAACGCCGTTCCAGTGCCGGCAGGCCGGCCACCTGGGTGGGCACCTCTGCCAGCTTGCGGTAGTCCTGGTAGAGTTCCTGGAGGGAAGGCTCTGCCAGCCGGGCATAGCTCAGCAAGTCACCGGTGTAATGCTCCCGGCCAATCAGCAGCAGCGTGGCTTCGTCCGGCGTGCCCAACGCGGCCACCAGCGCCTTCTGGGGCCGAACCATGGTTGGGTAGGAGCGCCAGGTGGGCGGCTTGTACAACTGGAAACGGTAGGTGTGGTTGACGTAGCGGGTGCGGGTCACTTGCTCAATGATGCGCGTCGGGATGGCAGGTGCCGTTGGCCTGCGGGGCAGGGTTTCTTTCGCCGGCTCGGGGGCGAGAGGCTCTGCCGCTTCTTCGGGGGTTGCTGCTTCCCCGCCGCCTTCGGGCTGCGCCGCCTCGGAAGCTGGTTCGGGCGCGCTTTCTTTCTCTGCCGTTGATTCCTTTTCGGTTGCTGCCTCTTCTGTTTCGTCTCTTACTTTGGCCACTTGAATCAGACTTTTTTCTGTTTCAGGCTCTTCGGCGGCGGTCTCCTGTGAGGATTCAGCCACTACAGGCTCAAAGGGCAGCGTCTGCTCCGGCACGGCTCCCAGCACCGGCTGCGGGGTGCTTCCTGTGAATACGATACGTTCGATTTTGTCTTTGTAGATGATGGCGAAGCCGAAGCTGGTTTCCACCCGGAAGGCCTTCTCCTCGAAGCCGACGATGGTGCCAACTATCTTGGTGCCGTCTTTCAGGTAGAACTCTTCCGCTGCAAGCGGGGCTGACAGGAAGATCACCAGCAGACAGAAAGGTATGGGGCCCAACCGCCAATAACTCATTGCCGCGCAGTATGGCACCGGCACGGGCGTTTGTAAAGTACCCAGCTTTCTCTCGCAATTTGAAATCGATCGGTTACACTGTGGCCCGCTTCTGGTGGTGTGGAGTGCAAGTTGCCTTGACTTGGAGGAAAGTGCCATGAAACGTTTGCTGGTTGTTTTGTTGTTGTTGCTGGGACCGTGGGGGCACGAAGCAGTTTCGCAAGCGCCCGCGCAATTCGATTTTTACGCGCGGGGTTCCTATCAGGAGGGTATCCCGCGGCCGGAAGAAATCTTGGGATACCCGATTGGCACGCGCCACAGCTACCACTTCCAGATGGAGGACTACATCCAGGCGTTGGCAGAAGCGACGCCACGGGTGCGAGTAATCAACTACGGTGAGTCCTATGAAGGGCGAAAGCTTTATCTGGTCATGGTCAGCTCCGAGGAAAACATTGCCCGCTTGGAAGAAATCCGTGCAGCCACGGCAACTCTTGCTGACCCCCGCCGGGTGGCCGATCAGGCTGAGTTGCATCAGCTTGTGGAAAGCACGCCAGCCACGGTCTGGCTGAATTTCGCCAATGATGGAAATGAGTCGGCGGCCTTTGAAACCGGCATGCAGATGGCCTACCAACTGGCGGCGGGTGAGGATGAAACCACCCGCAAGATTCGCGCACAGGTGCTGACCATCATCAACCCGGCCCACAATCCCGAAGCGCACGAACGTTTTGTGGCTTGGTACAACGCCATTGCGCAGGGGCCGGCGGGGAATCCGGATCCCAATGCCGCCGAGCACCATCGCGATTGGCTGATGGACTCCAACGACAATCACTACCACATTGATCCCAACCGCGACGCCATCGTCCTCAGCCAGCGCGAGACCCAGGCGGCTGTGCGCCAAATCCAACGCTGGAACCCCCAAGTGTTCATCGACCACCACGGCAACCCGCCGAGTTTCTTCTTTCCTCCGGTGGCGCTTCCCATCAACAAGAATTTTCCCGCTAGCTCGCGTCGGTGGGAAGAAATTTTCGGGCGGGCTATGGCAGCCGAGTTCGCGCGGCAGGGTTGGACGTTCATGAACCGGGAGGTCTATGATCTGCTCTATCCCGGCTACTTTGACAGCTACCCGGCTTTGAACGGCGCCATCGGGATGACGTTCGAGACCGACGGCGGCGGCAATCAGGGGTTGCAACTGGAGCGGCCCGACGGCACGCGGTCGTCGCTGCGGGGCGGCATCGCCAAACATTTTTCTGCCAGTTTTGCGACCCTTACGGCAGCGGCTGAGGGTAAAGACAGGCTGCTCGAGGACTACTACGGTTTCCGCCAGAGCGGCATGGAAGAAGGCGAGCGCGGTCCCGTCAGGCAATACGTGCTGCTTGAGGGCAGGGACCCGTGGCGCGCGGCTGAGTTGGTGGAGTTGCTGCGGGCCCACAACATCGAAGTCCATCGGGCTACCTCCTCCTTTACTTCCCGCCGGGCGCACAACTACTTCAACGACGATGTGGACAGCCGGCAGTTTCCTGCCGGCAGTTATGTGATTCCCACCAACCAGCCGCAAAAACGCCTGCTGACAGCGCTGCTCGAACCCGAAGCCGAGCTGGACAAGGACTTCCTGGCCACCGCGCGGGCGGTAAAGGAGCGCAATCAGAAGTTGGGGCGCAAAGCTGAGCGCGAGCGTAGCGGCTTCTACGACATCACGGCTTGGTCGCTGCCGCTCAGCTTTGGCGTCGAAGCCTATTGGACAGAAGACAGAGCAACAGGAGTCGAGCCGGTGCGAGCGCCGGTGGATGTGCCCAAGGGCGTCATCGGCGGTGCTGCCCGCTATGGCTACTTGTTCAAGCCGGAGTCGAACGGAGGTCTGAGGCTAATGGCCCAACTCTTCCGCGAGGACTTCAAATTGGCAGTACTGCGCGCAGAGTCCAAAATCGGAGAAAGTACCTTTCCGGCGGGGACGGTTCTGCTCCGCATCGAACGCAACCCGGAGTCGCTGCACGAGCGCATCCGCGCTCTGGCTGAAGAGACTGGGGTGCGAGTGTGGGCGGTCGATACGGCCTGGACTGAGGGGGGCATCACGCTGGGCTCGCGGCGCATTGTGGACCTCAAGAAGCCCCGGGTTGCGGTGGCGATCTATCCACCCACCAACGGGCGCAGCTACGGCCACCTTTGGTTCACCTTTGAGCAAATTCTGGGCTATCCCTTCACACCCATTCGCGTTGAGCACTTCCGCGTCGCCGACCTCAGCCGGTACAACGTGATTATCTTCCCCCACGGGAGCGGCGCGGTCTACGAGGAGCGGCTTGGGAAGAAAGGTGTGGCAGGATTGAAAGCCTGGATCGAAACTGGCGGAGTATTCATTGGTCTCAAGGGGGGCGCAGCGTTCGCCACCCGCAAGGATGTAGGCTGGACGAGCTCGCGGCTGCACGGCCGCTCTGTGCCGAAGGAGAAAAAAAAGAAAGACGAGGAGTCCGCCATGGAAGAGCCGGTGCTGCGCACTCCGGGGGCGATGCTCCGGGTGGAACTCAATCCGGCGCACTTTCTCAGCTTCGGCTATGACCCTCAGCAGGTGGTGTTGCACAACTCCAACCTGATTTTCACCCTTTCGAAGGAAGGAACGAACGTGGCGACTTATGCGAAGGAGGATGCCCGCGTCAGCGGCTTTGTCTGGGAGGAAACACTGGAACGGTTGGCGGGCACGGCTTACTTGATTGACGAGAACGTCGGCCGGGGCCACGTCATCCTGTTTGCCGACGAACCGAACTTTCGCCTGCTCTGGCCGCGGCTGAGACGCCTGTTCTTGAACAGCGTTTTCCTGGCGCCAAGCTTGCACTAGGGCGCTGGATGGCTCGGGCAGTTACTTTTCTTGGCAGAAGATGTAGCCCAGGGTGCGGTAGATGAGCTTGGCGGCCAGGAAATCGGCGGCGTGCAGACCGGGGGTGGGCCGCAACTCCACCACGTCCATGCCGACGATGGTGCGCCGGCGAGCGACCACGCGCAGCAGGCCGGTGACCTGCTCCCAGGTGAGTCCGCCGGGCTCGGGCGTGCCGGTGGCGGGCAGGATGGAGGGGTCAAGCCCGTCGAGGTCAATGGTCAAATAGACGTTGGGGGAAAGCGCGCGCGCCACTTCTTCCGCCCATTCCTGGGTGGGGCGTGTGACGATGTCGTGGGCCCAGAAAATCTTGGTGGCCAACTTCGGGATGGCGGCCGCTTCTTCACTGGACAGGCTGCGGATGCCAACCTGCACGGCGGGGCAGATTTCCAGCGACCGGCGCAGAGCGCAGGCGTGGCTGTTGGGGTTGCCCTGATAGGTTTCGCGCAAGTCGGCGTGGGCGTCGATTTGCAGCACGCTCAGGTCTTTGTACTTGCGGGCGGCGGCAGAGACGCACGGCGGCGTCAGGCTGTGCTCGCCACCCAGCACCAGCGGGAATTTTCCGTCTTTGAGCAGGTTTAGCACTGCCGTGCTGATGTTGGCCAAGACTTGTTCGAGCGATCCTTCCTCGGTGTCCATTTCTTCCAGGGTGGCGATGCCTAGCTTCTGATAGGTCTCCACCTGTAACTCTTCGTCGAAAGTCTCCATGTTGCGGGAGGCTTCGATGATGGCGCAGGGGCCTTTGGCGGTGCCCTTAGCGTAGGTGGTGGTGCGTTCCAGCGGCACCGGCAGGACAACCACGCGAGCTTTTTCGTAGGCGGCGTATTGGTCTTCGATGCCCGCGAAGCGGAAGGGCAGCGCCGAGGGATAGCTTTTCAGCATGGGCACTCCCTTTTAGCATCGAGCGGGGCATGGCACAAGCGCGATTCCACCGCCGGCGGCTGGCTGCGATTTCCCAGGTGCAAAGTGAAGTCCCCGACGTTATACTAAAAATTCCAATCGCAGCCCATTCTATTTCGGAGAGTCGGAATGAATAAGCATGCAGGGCACACCGCGCGCGAATTGCGCGACCCGGTCGAAGACAAGCTGGTCCCCACCATTCCGCTGGACCTGTCGAAGGTACAGACCATTGACGACCTGGTGCGGGCCATGGGGCAGACCGCTTTTACCGGTCGGCAGGTCGGCGATGCCGCCGACGTCTTGGAGGCTATGGCACGGGACAAGGACTGCTTCGTGGTGCTGACGTTGTCGGGGGCGCTGACGGTGGCCAAGATGGGGCTGATCATCTGCGACCTGATTGACAGCGGCATCGTCAAGGCGATTGTTTCAACCGGCGCCATGATGGCACACGGGTTGGTGGAAGCCACCGGCCGTTCGCACTTCCGCTATGACCCGAAGATTGACGACCGCGAGCTATTTCGGATCGGCTACAACCGCGTCTATGACTCCCTGGAGCCTGAGATCAATCTCGATCACGTGGAAGCTGTCATCCAGTCGGTCCTTTGGCAGTGGGACCCGGCGCAGCCGGTGAGCAGTTGGGAGATCCACCGGCGCATGGGGGAGTATCTGCGCCGGACCGTGAAGGAGCGCGGGATTCTCAGGTCTGCCTACGAGAAGAACGTGCCGGTGTTTGTGCCTGCCTTCACCGACTCCGAGGTGGGCATTGATTTGGCCCTGCACAACCACGAGCGGGCAAAACAGGGCCAGCCATTGTTGAAATTCGACCCTTACATTGATTTGGAACATTTTACCTCTACGCTCGTGCCCCAGAAACGGCTGGGACTCTTTACCTTGGGTGGGGGCGTGCCGCGCAACTGGGCGCAACAGTTCGGAGTCTATGTCGAGCTGCGGATTCGTCGTGGTTTGGACAACTTCGATCTCAAGCGCTACCACTACGGCGTGCGCATCTGCCCCGAGCCGGTGAACTGGGGCGGGCTGTCCGGCAGCACCTATACCGAGGCGGTTTCCTGGGGCAAGTTTGTGCCGCCGGAAGAAGGCGGGCGCTTTGCCGAGGTGCTGGAAGACGCCACCGTGGCGCTGCCGCTGGTAGCGGGCGCTGTGCTGCAACGGATCGGCTATTTCCCCCGGCCGGCGGTTGGCCAGACTGCCAAGAAGAAGGCCGCTGGCCGCAAGTCCGCCGCCACCGTCGGGAGTCGCTGAATTCCTCGGGAGAGAAACGCCTAGTCGTCGATCAGGATGGCGGAGGCCAGCACCGTGGTCCACAGGCCGCGCTTGTCGCCCACCGCCGATTGGGTGACGTTCATGGTGCGCACGATTTTGTTTGAGATGCGGTAGATTTCCTTCTTTTCGTCCCAGTTCAAGTCAGCGTCAAACTCCACGTCCAGGGTAGTGGCCAACATCTCGGCCGCCAACTCTTCCGCGTATTCGCCGGCGCGGTCTTCGGTTTCGCCGAAGGAGTGGTGCTCGGAGAGGTAGCCGTACATGGATTTGTCGGCGGGCAAGGCCAAGCCGATAGAGGCAGCGATCAAGCGGTG
>JACZYA010000223.1 GCA_022571295.1 Acidobacteriota bacterium
GGTGCCTTCTTCTCGGTTCTCGTAAGGGAGCAGGCTGGGGGTTGGATACGAGCCATCAACCCTCAGACCTGTCGGGGCGTCCGCCCCAAAACAAAGGCGCGGTCGGGGCGCTGACGAGGCAGGGCCGCGCTAGGAGGACAGGATGGGAAAAAAGAAAGTATCGCACCCAGCAGTAAATCAGCAACCCACAGGATTTGACCAGGGCCGGGACGGGCTAGTCGGCGATTTGCAAATGGTTGCTCAGGGCGCATCGCTGATTCTTATCGCGCTCAACGATCATTTTTCCGTAGATGGAAGTGTCAGCAACACGGTCACTAGCGGTCTGGCTGAGGCGCTAGGGCTTGTGGCAGATGAAGTTGAACTTTACCTTTTCGAGAAGCCAGTTGAAGCCGGCGCGCCAGAGCATGAACTTTACGTTCTGGAGAAGCGGGCCGCTTCACTCCGGGAAAAGATTGCCAGGGAAGGGAGGCGGGCATGAGCAAGCCGACAAGGAAGCAGACGAACGTAGTCCAATTCCCCGGAGCTGTCATGGTCAGGCAGGCAGACTTGGCAGAAGAGGTTTCTCTGCGGACGGGATTGATGCACAAGCGAAACTACATCCGGGAAATCCTAGAGAAGGGCGGCAAGGTCGAGCCCGGCCCACACTCTGCCAAACTGACTAGGGCAAAATGGGCGCCGGGCGGAAAGACGTTGGAAATCGGGTGAGTGGTCACAATGACGGCCAAGAACCCAGACGACCCGTTGAAGGCCCTGCTGCGGGAGCGCGACCTTGCGACGCTCAAAAAGCGGTTCTTGGGGGAGTGCCTGCTTCGCCTGCAAACGCTGGAAGGCCAAGTTGAGAACTACAGGATTCGCTTGGAGGACTACAAGGAGAGCTTGGCACTCCTAGAGAGACGGGTTGAAAGGTATCTAGGCAGGAGACCATTCTAGGCGCGGAGTACCTGTGACCACCCGACAAACGAAACCCCAGATGCTGTCGGAGTACGACCTGTGGAGCCAGAGCGAGGCTTTCAAGAAGGCTTGGGACTCTGACTGGATTGAGCGCAAAACCAACTTGGCAATTCGGGAGGGTGGGCGCTGCGGCTTCTGCGGCTATACCCCTGAGAAGCAGACCGAGAAGATAAAGGGCAAGAGGTTGAGACAACTAACGAAGCGCGAACTGCTGCGTCGCCACATGAGAGATCACCTGAGCTACCAGGGCGACCAGGTGTGGAAGCACCCAACAGGGTTCGATCACCGAGGCCGGATTAAACCAAAGGGGGGCAAACCGTGAAAGTCGCCATCTACGCCCGCGTGTCCACCGCCAACGGTCAAGACCCGACCATGCAGACCCGCGAGTTGAAGGAATACTGCGAGAGGCGGGGCTGGAAGTTAGTCGGGGAGTACGTGGACACCGGGATCTCCGGGGCCAAAGAGAAACGGCCGGAACTGGACCGCATGATGGCCGACGCGCACCGCCGGCGCTTCGATGCCGTGGTGGTGTGGAAGTTTGACCGCTTCGCCCGCTCAGTCTCTCATCTACTCCGAGCACTGGAAACCTTCAAGGCCCTGGGGATCGAGTTCGTCTCTCTCAGTGAACAGATGGACACCAGCACACCTACGGGGAAGATGGTGTTCACCGTCCTGGGAGCGGTGGCCGAGCTAGAGCGTAGCCTGATTGCGGAGCGAGTGAGGGCTGGCCTACGCAACGCCCGCGCCAAAGGCAAGAAGCTGGGAAGGCCAAGGAAAGCCGTGGATTGCACCAAGATTGCCACTCTCCGCTCTCAGGGCTGCGGCTGGAAGAAGATCGCCGCTCAGCTAGGAGTAGGCGTGGGGACGGTACTTCGTGCCGACAAGGAAGCCCGCTAGCGGGTTCAAGAAACTCCATCCAACCCACCTGGAAGACTGACTCGCGCCAGTCTGAGCGTGCCGGGCGAGTTCGCGGTGGTGCGCCTGCTAAATCTCTGAGCTCCGGCGCACTAGTCGCCTTGCATTACCCTGGCAGATTTCACTTCAACGCCCACGAGATGCAAGTTGCCGGCCAGCAGTTCCCAGGAGTGCTCCACCCCGTCGACCCAAATGACTTGGCCTGGGCGGAGATCGAGGATGGAGGTCTTGCCATCGGGAAACGTGAACTTGACTCGCGCTGAGCCCACACTGACGAGCACAAGGGGCGGGTGAGTGTGCATCGGGCTCTTCCAACCGGGTGCCGCGCGGCCTTCCAGTACGCGGACGTGTTCGTTCTCCAGCACGACCTGGTGGACATCAGGGTCAACAACAGTTGAGTCGGTCGCCTTCTGCGCGGCGAGCGTGGCGATGCCAATTCCCAGAAGAAAGGAAAGTAGCAGTCCAAGTTTCTTGGTCATGGAGGTTTCCTCCTGTCAATCTGATCTCGCACGCCTCGCGGGTCACACAAGACACCACGACCCTAGAACGCGACTCGCTGAGGCAGGATGGGAGACATCCTACAAGAGGCTTGCTCGGGCGTCAAACAGACCCTTCATAGCGGAAATGATTTGAGGATGCATGGTGCCTCCGGGGGTTCAACAAACCAGCCTGAAAGACGCCGCCTAAGTCACACCTAATCAGTGCCCCAATCTGGCCCTTTCAGGGGTTCCGAAAACAAGTGTTTTTGGCAGATCACTACTAGAATTTGATAGACTCTGCCTAGGTTCTATCCCACAGCAAAATGGCAGCAGACCTCACTGTCGGATTTGTTCTCAGATTCATGCGAAAGGTACTCTCCGGCAGGAGGGAAATAAAGTACGGCGGGTGCATTGACCAAACCATCCGCCTAATGGTTGGGGCACGCGTAATTGATGCTCCACGAGACGCCGAGCGCTCTGGCCTGCACCTAGCCGTCGACCGTGACAATAAACACCTGAGTGAGCTTCTCGTCGAAGCGTTCCACTATCTTTTGCACAGCGGACTGATAACGAGAGCACCCCACCCGCCGAGTTTCCCTGCTGGTCCCTCTACCATCAATTCATTCCTTGTCACGCTCAAGGGACAGGAATGGGCGCAAGGCGGCGACTTAATCCCGGAGGATGTAGCTGGATTCATGAAGGGCTTCAATACTATCGTGCCAAATCTCGATAGCGTGATTGAGCAGTACGTTCAAGAAGCCCTGGTTACATACGAACGCCAAGCCTACTTCGCAGCGGCAGTCATGATAGGGGCAGCATCCGAAAAAGCAGTGTACTTGCTGGCCGAGGCATTGGAGCGTGCAACCCAAGACCAGCAAGAAAAGAAACGCATAGCCAATGCCATGCAGAGACGGGGTCTGCCGGACTTGTTCAAGGCTGTCTCCAACACCTTGCAACGCGCAAAGAAGCTGATCCCCTATTCGGTCCAAGAGGGGGCAGCGGAGCACATGCTGTCTTTCTTCGAGGCCATCCGGGTGCAACGAAATGATGCAGTCCACCCCGCTGCCGCCAATGTAACCCCCGATAAAGTGTATCTGTCCATTGCAGCCTTTCCCAACGCCTGTAAGAAAGTGCATGACCTAGTGGACTGGCTGAAGGCCAATAAGATTTGAAATCGTCTGAGCTTTCAGAACAAGCCCACCGCCTCGCCTTGAAACGGAAGCTCGCTGGCCTCCGGGGGAAGC
>JACZYA010000076.1 GCA_022571295.1 Acidobacteriota bacterium
CAACGCGAAGCAAGTCAACCATTGTGCGTTCCTACAAATCGAGGCGGCTTTTCTGATGAGTCATGACCAGCAACTCAGAGAGCATTTGCTGTATCTCCTCGACGGCGGCGGGGCCCATCTCGACGTTGAGAAGGCCATCGCGAATTTGCCCGTCGAATTCCGCGGTGCGAAACCTGAGGGCGTGCCACACTCGCCTTGGCGATTGCTGGAACACATGCGAATTACCCAATGGGACATTTTGGAGTTCAGCCGCAATCCTCAGCACGTCTCGCCGGAATTCCCAGCCGGCTACTGGCCGGACGGCGATTCGCCACCAGACGAGGATACCTGGGAAAAGAGCCTCGAAGCCTTTCGCGGCGACTTGCAGGGCATGAAAGACCTTGTCGCTGACGCATCGGTGGACCTGTTTGCACCGATTCCGCACGGCAGCGGCCAAACGATTCTTCGCGAGGCGCTCTTGGTGGCCGACCACAACGCCTACCATTTGGGACAACTGCTGCTGCTGCGCCGCCTGCTGGGCGCCTGGCCCGCGGCCTAGTTGCCCCGGAGTGCTATACTTCTGCCGGGGTTCCTGCCGCATAAAACACCTGCACGGAGGCGCGCGATGAGAGCGAGGCCATCAGCAAACCGCCCCCGGCTTCCAGCAAAAATACGAAGAAGGAGTGCTCCATGAAACTTTTGCGCGTTGTCCTCTCAGCCGGCCTCGCCCTGGCCACGGTGGTCCCCTCCTGGGCGGCGGACGAAGAAAAGCCGAGTCAAAAGCTCGAAGTGATGGACGTGTTTCAATTGGAGTACGCGGCCGACCCGCAGATCTCGCCCGACGGCAGCCAAATTATCTATGCGCGCACATTCATGGACATCATGAAAGACCGGCGGCGCTCCAACCTGTGGATCATCAACGCGGACGGCAGCGACCACCGGCCGCTGACCTCGGGGAACCGCAACGATTTTTCTCCCCGCTGGTCGCCCGACGGCAAGAAACTCCTCTACGCTTCCAGCGCCGAGGGATCGGTGCAGCTCTATCTTCGCTGGATGGATACCGGCCAGACAGCCAAGCTCACTCAACTGACCCGCACGCCCGCGGGCCTCTCCTGGTCGCGGGACGGAAAGTGGATTGCCTTCCGCATGCTGGTCCCCGACACGCCTGAACCACTGGCCAAGTTGCCGTCCAAGCCCAAAGGGGCCGCCTGGGCCAAGCCCCCCAAGGTCATCCGCCGCCTGCAGTACCGCGCCGATGGTGCCGGCTACCTGGAAGCAGGCTACTCCCAGTTGTTCGTTCTGTCGGCTGAGGGCGGAACTCCGCGCCAGGTGACGCAGGGCCCCTACGATGTGGGCGCTGCCACCTGGACTCCGGACAGCCTGTTCTTGATCTTCACCAGCAACCGCCGGCAGGACTGGGAGTACGACCCTCTCAACTCAGAGATATACGAACTATCGCTGGCGGAGGGCTCCATCCGGGCCTTGACCGATCGCCAGGGGCCGGACCGCAGTCCCGTGGTTTCGCCCGACGGCAAGCAGATCGCCTACCTGGGTTTTGATGACCGCTACCAGGGCTACCAGGTGACCCACCTCCATGTCATGAACCGCGACGGCAGCGGCAAGCGAGTGGTTGCAGCCGACTTTGACCGTGGCGTCGCCAACATCCAATGGAGCGGAGACAGCCAGGGACTTTTCTTCCAGTACGACCACCAAGGCAACACCAAGATTGCCTACGTCTCGTTGGCCGGCAAGGTCGAAACCCTGGCGGCCGATGTGGGCGGACTCTCCCTGGGCCGCCCCTACTCCGGGGGCGACTTCTCGGTCGCGCCGGGGGGCCGCTTTGCCTTCACCTATGGTCGGCCGGAACACCCCGCCGACATCGCCGTCGGGGAAGCAGGCAGCACGGTGCGAAGGCTGACCCGGCTGAACGAAGATTTGCTTGCGCACAAGACGCTGGGCCAGGTGGAGGAGCTCTGGTGGGAGTCCTCCTATGACGGGCGCCGCATCCAGGGCTGGATCGTCAAGCCGCCGGGCTTTGATCCGGAAAAGAAATACCCCTTGGTGCTGGAAATCCACGGCGGCCCCTTCGCCAACTACG
Organism: Acidobacteriota bacterium; assembly: GCA_022571295.1. Taxonomy (GTDB): domain Bacteria; phylum Acidobacteriota; class Terriglobia; order Acidiferrales; family 2-02-FULL-67-57; genus JACZYA01. The sequence goes on from JACZYA010000076.1 coordinate 2,078, forward strand.
GCGACCGCTTTTCCGCCGAAATCCAACTCTATGCCGCCGCCGGCTACGTGGTTCTCTACTGCAATCCCCGCGGCAGCACCAGCTACGGGCAGGAGTTCGGCAACCTCATCCACCACAACTATCCCGGCCAGGACTACGACGACCTGATGTCGGGCGTGGATGCCGTGCTCGCCCTGGGCTACGTGGACCCGGAGAACCTCTTTGTCACCGGGGGAAGCGGCGGCGGCGTCCTAAGCAGTTGGATTGTGGGAAAGACCGGCCGCTTCCGCGCCGCCGTGGTCGCCAAGCCGGTCATCAACTGGTACAGCTTCGTGCTCACCTCCGACGGCGCCCGCTTCTTTTACAAGTACTGGTTCCCCGGTTTCCCCTGGGACTATCCCGAAGACTACCTCAAGCGTTCGCCGCTCTCGCTGGTGGGCAACGTCACCACCCCCACCATGCTGCTGACCGGGGAGGAGGACTACCGCACCCCCATGGCCGAGTCCGAGCAGTTCTATCAGGCGCTGAAACTGCGCAAGATTGACACTGCCCTGGTGCGCATTCAGGAGGCTTCGCACTCCATCGCTGCGCGACCCAGCAACCTGATTGCCAAGGTGACTTACATCCTGGCCTGGTTTGAAAAGTATCGAACCAACAGCGACTAGTAACCCCGCAACCGCAAACCTCCCGGCAGCGCGGATTGTGCTTTGCCCGCCTGCGCCGCAGCGGTAGAATAAAGCTGCTGCGGGGGAGTCCCTGGGGGAGGAGAGCCTTCCATGAACGTCTTAGTCGCGGACAAGTTTCCCGCTTCGGCCTTGGAGCGGCTGCGCGAGCTGGGCTTCACCGTCGTCCTCAACCCCGACCTGAAAGACCAGGCCCTGGTCGAAGAGCTGAAGAAGACCCGGGCCGAAGCCCTGGTGGTGCGCTCCACCAAAGTCACCCAGGCGATGCTGGAAACCGGCCACCTGAGCCTGGTGGTGCGCGCCGGCTCCGGCTACGACACCATTGACGTGGCCGCCGCCAGCCAGCGCGGCATCTACGTCACCAACTGCCCCGGCAAGAACGCCACCGCAGTGGCAGAGCTGGCCTGGGCGCTCATCCTGGCGCTCGACCGCCGCATCCCCGACAACGTCGCCCAGCTCCGCGCCGGCCAGTGGAACAAAAAAGAGTACAGCAAGGCGCGCGGCCTGTGCGGTCGCACACTGGGACTGGTCGGGCTGGGGCGCATCGGCCAGTTAATGATTCCCCGCGCCCGCGCCTTCGGCATGCCGGTGGTGGCCTGGAGCCGCTCCTTGACCCCGGAAAAAGCAAAAGAGTTGGGAGTCGAGCGCAAGAACTCGCCGGAAGAAGTGGCGGCCGCCGCCGATGTCGTCAGCGTACACGTGGCGCTCAAGCCCGACACTAAGCAACTCTGCGGCGAAAAGTTTTTCGCTGCCCTGCGCCCCGGTGCCTACTTCATCAACACCGCTCGCGGCGGGGTGGTGGACGAGAAAGCCTTGGAGAAAGTAATTCAAGAAAAGGGCATTCGCGCCGGCCTGGACGTCTTCGCGCAGGAACCGGCCACCGCCACCGGCGCCTTCGCAGACGGCATCGCCAAGCTGCCCCAAGTGTACGGCACCCACCACATCGGCGCCTCCACCGACCAGGCCCAGGAAGCCATCGCCGACGAGACCGTGCGTATCCTCAATACCTACCGCACCAGCGGGCAAGTGCTCAACGCCGTCAACCTCTGCCATCGTTCTCCCGCCACCCACTTGCTGACCGTGCGCCATCGCGACCGCGTGGGCGTGCTGGCGCACGTGCTGGACTCGCTGCGCGAGGCCGGCATCAACGTGCAGGAGATGGAAAACATCGTCTTCGAAGGCGCCGCGGCCGCCATCGCCCGCATCCACCTTGACCGGGCCCCGCCCAACGGCACCCTGAGCGGGATTCAAGCCGGCAACGCCGACGTCCTGGCCCTGGACCTGCACAGCCTGAGCGAGTGAGGTGATCCCATGTCCAGCAAACCATCTGCCAAGGAAGCGACAGCCGCAGTACAATCCGCTGTGATGGCCGACCCCACCGAGCGCATCTTCAACTTCAACGCCGGCCCGGCCGTCCTGCCGCAGCCGGTGTTGGAAGAGGCCCGGCGCAACCTGCTCTCGCTGCCGGGCGTGGGCATGTCGGTGCTGGAAATCAGCCACCGCTCCAAAACTTTCGAGGAAATTCTGGCCGCGACCGAAGCCGACCTGCGCGCGTTGCTCAACCTGCCGGAGAACTACCAGGTGCTCTTCTTGGGCGGCGGCGCCAGCCTGCAATTCAGCATGGTGCCCATGAACCTGCGGCCCGCCGACAGCTCCGCTGACTACATCGTCAGCGGCCACTGGGCCGAGCGCGCGGTCAAAGAGGCGAAGAAACTCGGGAAGGTCAACATCGCCGCCACCAGCGAGGCCCAGAAGTTCACCCGCGTCCCCCGGCAAGTCGAGCTCAAGCTCGACCCCCGGGCCGCCTACGTCCACTACACCTCCAACAACACCATCTACGGCACCGAGTGGCAGGCCGAGCCCCAGGTGGGAAACGTGCCGCTGGTGTGCGACGCTTCCTCCGACATCCTCAGCCGCGCGCTTGACGTCGGCAAGTACGCCCTCCTCTACGCCGGCGCGCAGAAGAACGTGGGCGCCGCCGGTGTCACACTGATTATTCTTCGCGACGACCTGCTGGCGCGCGTCCCCGCCGGGCTGCCCGCCATGCTCGACTACAAACTCCAGGCGGAGAAGAAGTCGCTCTACAACACCCCGCCGGTGTTTGCGATTTACCTGGTGGGCCTGGTGCTGAAGTGGATGCGGAAAATCGGCGGGCTGGCCGAAGTGGAGCGCCGCAACCGCGCCCAGGCTGACTTGCTCTACCACGCCATTGATTCCAGCGGCGGCTACTACCGCGGCACCGCCGCCAAGGACAGCCGCTCGCGTATGAACCTCACCTTCCGCCTGCCGAGCGAAGAGTTAGAAGCCAAGTTCGTCAAGGAAGCCACCGCGCAAGGACTGGCGGGGCTCAAAGGCCACCGCTCGGTCGGCGGCCTGCGGGCCTCGCTCTACAACGCCTTCCCGCTCGAAGGCGTGCAAGCCCTGGTCGCCTTCATGAAGGCCTTCCAGCAAAAGAACGGCTAAGTCTTTCTTCGGTCTTTGTTGGCGCTGGTGCCCGCCATGGTCTACGCGCCCTTCGCGCAGCGCACCCTCATCCGCAGCGCCTACGCTGTCTTCGGCGGGGCGAGCTAGCGGCCCGCTGCGTTACTTGAAGCCGATCACCATTGAATCGGGCCCATCCAGGTGTTCAATCCGCGTTTTCTGGAAACCGATCTCCCGCATCCAGCCCAAACAATCGGCTCCCGTGTAGTCGAACCCGCCTGGCGTCTCGATCAGCATGTTCAGGCTCATCAGCAGGCCGAAGGCATTCTTGCGCCGTTCGTCATCGATCACAGCTTCAAAGACGATCAGTGCTCCCCCGGCGGGAAGCTTCTTGTAAGCCTTGGCAATCAGCATCTTCTTCTCTTCGAGATTCCAGTCATGCAGGATGTGGCCCATGATAAGCACGTCGGCCTGCGGCAGCGGGTCTTTGAAGAAATCTCCCGGATAGAAACGCAGGCGGTCGCTCAGACCAAACGAGGCCACGTACTCTTCAAAGATGGGGCCGACCACCGGCAAGTCGAAGTTTCCTCCACTGACGTGGTCATGCGCCAAGGCAACCTGCACCGGCACGCCGCCCTGCGCGCCCCCGATGTCAATGAAGGTCTTGTACTCGCCCCAGGGGAACTTGGCAGCAATAACGCGAGCCGCCCCTAGGCTGAGGCCGGTCATGCCTTGCAGAAACACCCGCAGGCGCTTCGGGTCGCCGTAGAGAACGGAAAACAAATCCTCGCCCTTCTTGATTTCGTTCTGCGGCTTACCCGTGCGCAGGGCTTCGGTCAGTGACCCCCAGAAGGGGTACAAGCGCGCGTTGGCCATTTCCAGCATGCCGCCCACGTAGGAGGGTTTGGCGCGGTCGAGGAAGAAGTCCGTCTCGGTGGTGTTCGTATACTTGCTGCGGTTTCGGTATAGCATCCCAAGAGCCACCAGGGCATCAAAAAAGTCGCATGCACTGCGCGGGTGCAGCCGCAGCCGTTCCGCCAACATCTTCGCATCGAGTGGTTCCTTCGCCAGCTCGGTGAACACGCCCAGCTCCACCGCGCTCAGCAGGGCCTTGGACCCCCAGAAGCCGAGACCGAGTTGCATGATTCGACCAGGGGTCAACTGTGCAGTATCCACGCCTTCTCTCTCGCCGCCCATCGAACCACCTCTCTTTTGTCGAGGCTATACGGTGAAAAAGCTTACCGCGGCGGCGGCCAGTTCCTTCAAGGATTGCTCGAAGGGCGGGCGGGCGACGCCTTTTTCGGTGACGATGGCGGCAATCAGCCGCGCCGGGGTGACGTCAAAAGCCGGGTGGCGCGCGGGAACACCCTCCGGTGCGATGCGGGTCGCACCGATGTGGGTGACTTCCTCCGGCGAGCGCTCTTCAATCGGGATGCCCTCGCCCGAGGGCAGCGACAGGTCAATCGAGCTGAAAGGCGCGGCCACGTAGAAGGGCAGGTTGTGCTCGCGGGCCAGCACCGCAATGGTATAGGTGCCGATCTTGTTGGCGGTGTCGCCGTTGGCGGCGATGCGGTCCGCACCCACCACCACGCAGTTGACCTGGCCGGTTTTCATCATGTGGCCCACCATGCTGTCAGTAATGAGGGTGACCGGGATGTGGTCGTGGTGCAGCTCCCAGGCGGTCAGCCGCGCGCCTTGCAGGTAAGGCCGCGTCTCAGTGGCCAATACCTGCACCTGCTTCTTCAACTCGACCGCGCCCCGGATGACGCCCAGCGCCGTCCCGTAGCCGCCGGCGGCGCAGAGCGCCCCGGCGTTGCAGTGGGTCAGCACACGGCCTTGCGCCGGCAGCAGCGCGCCGCCGTGGCGCGCGATGGCTTCGCACTGGGCCAGGTCTTCGGCGTAGATGCGCTGGGCTTCTTCCACCAGCGCCGTGCGGACCGCTTCCACCCCGCCGCCGGCAGCGCGTCGAAAAGTCTCCCGCATGCGCTCGATGGCCCAGAACAGGTTGACCGCCGTGGGCCGGGTTTTGCCCAGCACTTCGCAGATGTGGTTGAACTCCCGCTCCAACTCCGGCAGGTCTTTGGCCCGCGCGTTCTTCACGCCCAACGCAATGCCCATGGCCGCTGCCACACCGATGGCGGGCGCGCCGCGAATCACCATGCGCCGGATGGCATCGGCGACTTCTTCGTAGCTGGTACAGGTGCGATAGAGCTCGCGCGCGGGCAGCTCGAGCTGGTCAATCAGGACCACGCCCTTCTCGGTCCACTCGATGGTTTTTATCATGACCGTGTGTGGAGCGCAGTGTAGCGCGCCCGCTGCCAGCGCGCAAGCCTCTACAAGTCAAGAAGATAGGCGCTCGGTGCGCGGGACTGCCACTCCAGCACCCCGACGAAGATTTTTTTGCCCTCGGCATTAAAGTTTTCTCATCTCCAGCCGACAAACCTTGTAGAGAAGTTATCGAGGCACTCAGGGGTGGCGCCGAAACAGAGCTTGGAATGAAAGCTAAAATCCTAGTGGTGGATGACGACCAGCAGGTTCTCTACCTGTTGGGCGAACTGCTGACCCGGGAGGGCGCCGAACCCCACTGCGTGCAATCAAGCCCGCAGGCGGCCGAGCGGGTTGAGCGGGAACGGTTCGACGGCGTTTTCCTGGACTGGAACATGCCCGAACTAAGCGGGCTGAAGCTGGCCCGGCGCATCCGCAACTCTTCGGTGAACGCGCATTGCCCGATTGTTATGCTCACCGGCTTCGCCACGCCTGAGCTGCGGGAAGAGAGCCTCCGCATCGGCATCAATTTCTTTCTGCCCAAGCCGGTAAGCATGCAGCAGGTTCGTGTCCTGCTTAACGGCATCCACGGATTGATGCTGGATGAGCGCCGCACCGCACCGCGCATCCCGGTGCACACTCCGGTGGTCTGCGCGTGGGACCAGCATCAAGTCAAGGGACGAACCCTGAACCTCAGCGCGACCGGCATGTTGGCGGCGCTGGAAGAAGCCCCGCCGCTACAGGGTTGGGTGAACCTGGGGTTCAGCCTGCCGCGCGACCCGCAGCCCTACGAGCTCACCGCTCATGTGGCCCGCGTGACCGTCTTCGCCGGCTCGGGCCAGGCCGTGCCCAACCACCAGGTCGGCCTTCGCTTCGTGGGCGTGGTTCCCGAAACGCTGCACCGCTTGACCGAGTTCGTCGAACGCTCCCAGGCCACCCTGACCGCCTAGCCCGCCTGCCCGCAGCTCCAAGACAAAACCTCCCTTGCCCCGATAGCTAAGCGCGGCACCCCCGCCGATGTACTCAGTCAACATTGGCCCGGCAGCAACCCACCGTTAGGTTTATAATGCCGCACAGGCAAGCCATGCGGGGGTTCACCTCACTACCGCGGCCGCTGCTGGTGGCGCTGGCGGTGCTCTTCGCCGCCGCCACCATCCTCTACAGCGCCATCTGGATGTACTACGTTCGCTGGGAGTCCAACGCCCAAATCGGCATCGAGGCCCCCTACTCGATGCTTACGCGCTCGATGCGCGTCACCGGCGTGCCGGAGGGTGGTGCAGCTGAGCGCGCGGGGTTGCGGCCTGAGGACCGGATTGTGGCGATCAACGGTCGTCGGCTCGACACCATGAATCCCTACTTCGACGCGGTGTCTCGCGGCCAGCCCGGCGATGTGGTTGAGTTGACTGTGGAGCGACCGGGTGCGGCGGCGCCGATAGTCCTGCAGACGGTATTGCGACGCCGGCCGGCACAAGCGAAGGAGCTGACGCCGACGCAGACCGTGGCGCTCGAGATTATTAATTCCTTCCCCGTCTTGTTCCTGGTGGTGGGCTTAGGGGTGTTGTTCCTGCGGCTGCAAGACCGCAACGCCTGGCTCCTGGCCCTGCTGTTTGGCAGCCTCATTGCTGGCGCGCCGCTCCTCCAGGTGGAAGGGGCAATCCATCCCACGCTGCGAGGATTTGCGCTGGCTTACAAGGTGACGTTTCAGGGGTTGTGCCCGGCGATTTTCTACTACTTTTTTGCCGTGTTTCCCGTCGCCTCCCCCATAGACCGCCGCCTACCCTGGTTGAAGTCGGTGTTGGTCGTGGCCGCCGCCGCGGTGGCGGTGCCACTGGGGCTGTGGGGGCTGCTGGCGGGAAGTTCCCAGCCTTTACGGGTGTTTGCCGACCAAGTGGGCGGGAAGCTAATTAACCCGCTGCTACTGGGCTATATCTTTGGCGCGTTCGGGCTGGGCCTGGTGTCGCTGGTGTGGAACAGCGTTCGCGCTCCCACAGCGGAGGCGCGCCGAAAAACCAGAGTGATTGTCTGGGGTACAGTCGTCGGCCTCACGCCCTTCCTGGTACTGGCAGCGGCGGCACATTACGCCAAGAAAAACCACCACGACTTTCCTTTTTGGGTTTGGGCCCCGACAGTCCTGGCCGTCTTCCTGGTGCCGCTGTCGTTTGCCTACGCGGTGGTGAAGCATCGGGTACTGGAAATCCCGGTGCTGCTAAAGCGGAGCGGCCGTTACCTGCTGGTGCAACGCGGGTTTACGATTCTTATTTTCTTGCTGAGCATAGCTGCGACCCTGCTTCTCGCGCTCTCCTTTTCCCGCCTCTTTCAAGCGCAGGCGGAAGTCGCCGTGCCCGTGGGTGTGGCCTTCGGCATCCTGTTGGTTTGGGGCGGCACGCACGTCCGGCAACGGGTGACGCAACGCATTGACCGCGCCTTCTTCCGCAGCGCCTACGACGCCCGCTTGATCTTGGAAGACTTGGCAGAGAAAACCCGAAAGGCAGCCAACCGCCAGGAGCTGGCCACTCTGCTCGGGCACCACCTCCGTCAAGCCCTCCACCCTGCTGCCCAAACCGTTTATCTGGAGAGCAGCCCAGGCCTCCTGCGGGCGGAGTACGGGCGGGTGCCGCCGGGGTTGGAATCCCTTGCCACTACGTTACCCGTGCTGGCTGAGCTTGCAGAGCGCGGCCACCCGTGGGAGGTGCCACCGGCGGAAGCCGGCGATGCCGACGCACTTTCGGTCTTGTCACCCCTACGGCCGGACTGCTTGGTGCCGATCCTGGGCCGCGACGCGCGCCTCATCGGTCTGCTGGTCTTGGGCCCCCGGCTGTCCGAAGAGCCCTACTCGGGCGAGGACAAGCGGCTGCTGGCCTCAGTTGCCAGCCAGGCCGGCATCGCAGTGGAAAGCATCCGCCTGGCCGAGCAGATGGCCGAACGCATGGAAACCGAGCGGCTGGCGGCCCGCGAAATGGAGATCGCCAAGGAGGTGCAGGGTAATCTTTTTCCGCATCACTCACCCCCGCTGGAGACGCTGGAGTATGCCGGCAGCTGCATCCAGACCCGCGCCGTGGGTGGCGACTACTACGACTTTCTGGCTCTGGGTGAGGGCCAGGTGGGTCTGGTGTTGGCCGACGTAGTGGGCAAAGGCATCTCGGCTGCGTTGCTGATGGCCAGCTTGCAGGCCCATCTGCGCGGCCAGTCGGCGGTGGTGCCGGACGACCCGCCCCGGCTGCTGCAAGCGGTACACCGCCTGTTGTTCATCTCGACGGCCCCCCATCACTTCGTCACGCTTTTCTTCGGGCACTACGACGACGCCAGCCGCCGCCTGCGCTACGTCAACTGCGGGCACAACCCGCCCCTTCTCCTGCGCCGCGAGGGAGCGGTGCAATGGCTCCATTCAACCGCCACCGTGCTGGGCCTGCTGCCGGACTGGGAGTCCCCCATGGAAGAGGTTCGGCTCGCTGCCGGCGACACCCTGGTGATCTATTCCGACGGGGTCACGGAAGCAATGAGCGACGAAGGAGAGATGTTCGGCGAGGAGCGCTTGGTGGAAGCCGTGCGGCAGCACAAGCACCTGCCGGTTCCCGAGTTGCTCGACGCCCTGGTTAATACGGTCGAGGTGTTCAGCGGCCACGAGCAGGAAGACGACCTGACGTTTGTGGTCGCCCGCGCCCGTTGACCGGCGACGTCCCCGCTTGCGAGCCCCGACCGACTTCGCAACTCCTTTTGGGTTTGCTTGTTGTGCCTGCCGGGTTGCGCTAGACTCTGCGCTTCTGACCCCCAAACAATTTTCGAGGAGGTTCTATGCGCACGCGGCATCGTCGGCCCTTGAGTTTCCTCATCCTGCTGGTGGCAACGGCCTTGGTCGCTTCCGACGCGCCTGACCCCGTCCTGCGTGGCTTCACCCCCGCCCGCAGCCGGGCGCAGCGCGCGCTGGAAGAAAAGTTCCTGGCCGTGCCTGACCCCGCGCAGGCCGAAGCTCACCACAAAACCCTGACCGCCGAGCCGCACGTGGCCGGCAGTCCCGCCGACCGACGCACGGCCGAATACGTCCTGGAGCAGTTCCGCAGCTACGGTCTCGAAGCCGAAATCGAAGAGTTCTACGTGCTGCTCTCCGAGCCCCGCGAGATTAAACTCGAACTGCTGGAACCCGTGCGCTGGTCGGGCCCGCGCCCCGAATACGTCCAAGCCGACCCGGCCTCCGACGACCGCCGCACTTTGATGGGCTTCAACGGTTACTCGGCCTCGGGTGACGCCACCGCCGAGGTGGTCTATGCCCACCACGGCCTGCCGGCCGACTACCAGCGCCTGCGCGAGGAAGGTGTCTCAGCCGAAGGCAAAATAGTGATTGCGCGCTACGGCGGCAGCTTCCGCGGCGTGAAGGCCAAAGTGGCGGAAGAAAACCAAGCAGCGGCGCTGATCATCTACTCCGACCCGGAAGACGACGGCTACCACGGCGGCGATACCTATCCCGACGGCCCCTGGCGGCCGGCCTCGAGCGTGCAGCGCGGCTCGGTGCTCTACATCTTCCACTACCCCGGCGACCCCACCACCCCCGACGGCCCTTCGGTCGCAGGCGCGCCGCGCATCGCTCCCGCCGACGCCACCAACATGACCGGCTTGCCGGTGCTGCCCCTCTCCTACGCCGACGCCCGCATCATCCTGGAGAACCTCAGCGGGCCGGTGGCGCCGCGCGAGTGGCAGGGCGGGTTGCCCTTTGCCTACCACCTCGGCCCCGGCCCGGCGAAGGTCAGGCTGCGGGTGCGCATGGATCACGCCATCAAGCCGGTCTGGAACGTGGTGGCCAAGATTCGCGGCGCCGAGCGCCCGGACGAAATCATCGTGCTGGGCAACCACCGCGATGCCTGGACCTACGGCGGCGTGGACCCCAACAGCGGCACCACCGCCATGCTGGAGATGGCGCGCGGCTTGGGCGTCCTGCTGCGCACGGGCTGGCGGCCGCGGCGCTCGCTCTGGCTGTGCAGTTGGGACGCCGAAGAGCAAGGACTGATCGGCTCCACCGAGTGGACGGAAAAGCATGCGGCTGAGCTGCAACAGAAAGCCGTCGCCTACCTGAACCTGGACTCCGCCGTGGCCGGCGACCGCTTCGGCGCTTCCGCCGTGCCCTCGTTGAAAGAATTCCTGCGCGAGGTGGCGGCTGACGTCGCCGACCCCAAAGGCGGCTCGGTGCTGGAGCGCGCCAACCAGCGGCTGCGCGAACGATTGCAGCGCGGCGTGGTTCCTGGCCGCGCCCCCAGCGGCGGAACCGAACCCAAACCCATCGCCGCGCGCCGCATCGACATCGGCAACCTGGGCAGCGGCTCCGACTACACCGCCTTCCTCGACCACCTCGGCATCCCCGCCACCAACTTCGGCTTCGGCGGCGACTACGGCGTCTACCACTCCATCTTCGACAACCATCGCTGGATGAAAGAATTCGGCGACCCGGAGTTCCTCTACCACGTCGCCGCCGCCCGTTACTACGGCTTGCAGGCCCTGCGGCTGGCCCAAGCTGATCTGCTGCCCTTTGACTACCAGGCTTACGGGCAGGAAATCCAGAAGTACGTGAAGGGCATCCGCAACAAGCTGGTGCTGCTGAGCCAGACGAACGAGCTCGACTTTGCCCCGGTCGAGAAGGCCGCCCGGCGGCTGGCCGACACCGGCAAAGACCTGCGCGAGAAGTACGAATGGGCGCTGGCGCAGGGCCTCCAGCCGCCCCACCTTGACCGCGTCAACCACGCCCTGGTGGAAGCCGAGCAGGCCTTCCTGCTGCCGGAGGGGTTGCCGGGCCGGCCCTGGTTCCGGCACGCCATCTTCGCTCCCGGCACCTACACCGGCTACGCCTCGGTGCCGCTGCCGGGCGTGCATGAAAGTATTGACGCCGAGGACTTCGACCAAGCCCGCCACCAACTGGAAGCCCTGACCGCAGCCATCAACCGCGCCGCTGATACACTTGAGTCTGCTGAGAGGCAAGTCCAGTGAAAAAGCTCACGCCCGTTCTCTACGTCGAAGAGATTGAGCCTTGCCTGCCGTTCTGGGTTGAGCGGCTGGGATTTCAAAAAGTCACCGAGGTTCCCGAAGGGGACAAGCTCGGCTTTGTGATTCTGGCCAAAGGCAACGTCCAGGTCATGTACCAAAGCCGGGCCAGCCTGGAAAAGGACCTACCGGCGCTGGCCAAGATGTCGTTCAAGTCGTCCACCGGTCTCTTCATTGAGGTCGAAAAGATCAGCGAAGTGGTCGAGCGCCTCCAAGGCGTGGAGGTGGTGGTCCCCCTGCGCGAAACTTTCTACGGCGCCACCGAGATTGGCGTGCGGGCCCCGTGCGGGAACCTGGTGACCTTCGCCGAGTTCGCAGCACGCAAGTAAGCCGAGGGGTCCGTTGGGCCCGAAGCCCCTTTGAACCCGGGATTTCCTGCTACAATCAAGTGGCTCGCAAGGGGCAGCGCCGCCGGTGAACCGCTTCCAACCACTGGTCCGATCTCCGCTGGTCGTCCTGGGCCGCTTCGACCATCCTCCGGAGGAACCCCACCACGACCCGCGCCAGGAAATCGCTCCCGGCTACGCCGTCAGTTTCGTTGAGCGCGGCTGCTTCGACCTCCAAGTCGGCAAGCGCCGCTGGCGCCTGGCTCCCGGCATGCTGTTTCTGACCCGCCCGGGGCTGGTCTATCGCTGCCGCCATTCCCAAGAGACCCCCA
>JACZYA010000224.1 GCA_022571295.1 Acidobacteriota bacterium
CGCCTGCTTTCTACGTCCACGGTTCTCCTGCTCGTCTGCGACGGCTTCAGGAGGCCCTCGCAGCGCGAAGCCGAAGCGTAACCTGCCAACTGACCGAGCGCACGGACCTGTGGCAGCAGAAGGCGCTGGAGGTCTTGCAGGTCACAGTCCTGCACCCCACCGAGTTCAACTCCTGGGTGCGGTGGGTGCGCCGTTGCGACTCCTCTCTGCGCCTCTACAACAGCGACCTCATGCTGGTTCCGCTCTACTGTTGGGAACGGCGTGTGTTCCCCCTTGCTCAGGTCGAGGTGGAAACGGGCCAGAACGGGTGTGTGCAGGTGGTGGAATGCCAGGACAGTGAATGGGCGCTGGACTACAAGCTGCCGCCACTCAAAGTCATGCACCTGCGTCTGGAAGGGCTGTCGGATGTCAACCCGAAGCATGGGCGGCGCGGGGCGCTGGAAGTAACAGTGGAGGGCGAGTGCTGCGTGATTGAAGAATCCGGCGAGCCGGCTGTGGTCACGTTCCATCACCTTCTCCAGCGACATGATCCCGACCTGATTCTCTCCGAGTGGGGCGACTCCACCATCCTGCCGCTTCTGCGCCAACAGGCGAGGCGACTTGATCTCCCACTCGAACTCAACCGGGACGCCCACTTACCCGTGCAGCAGAGCCAGTCTCGGAGTTTCATGAGCTATGGGCGCATCCTCTTCAAAGCCAGTGCGACCACCCTTTACGGCCGCTTGCATGTGGACGTGAGCAACTCTTTCATCGCCGACCACTGCGAGCAGGACGGTTTGTGGGAGTTGGCCCGTCTGACCAAGCTGCCGGTGCAGTACGCCGCTCGCACCACCACCGGCACGGGCATCTCCTACATGCAGATGGAAGTGGCCTACCGCGACGGGGTGTTGATCCCGGAGCAGAAGAGCGAACCCGAAGATTTCAAGCACCCCGACCAGCTTCTCCTGGCCGACCGGGGCGGTTTGGTGTTCACGCCAATCCTGGGCTTCCATGAAAACGTGGCCGAGTTGGACTTTCCTTCGCAGTTCCCCAGCATCATGGCTCGCTTCAACATATCGTCGGAAACCGTGAACTGCCGCTGCTGCCCGGAGAGCCCGCCGATCCCTGAACTCGGTTACCGCATCTGCCGGAAGCGCCACGGCATCGTCGGGCGCACGGTCGCGCCGCTGATTGAGAAAAGGCAGCGGTACAAAGAGTTACTCCGAACTGTCTCTGCCTCCACGCTGCGGAAAACCTACAAGCGGCGACGAGAGGCGGAGAAATGGCTGCTGGTGTGCTGCTTCGGCTACCTGGGCTACAAGAATGCCCGGCTGGGGAAGATCGAAGCGCACGAGAGCATTAATGCCATCGGACGGGAGCAACTGTTGGTGGCTAAGGAGACGGCGGAGGAGCAGGGATTCCGCGTGCTGCACGCGATTGTGGACAGCATGTACGTCCAGGCGAAAGGAGCAACAAGAGCAGACTACGAGCGGTTGGCGTTGGACATAACGCAGCACACAGGCTTGCCCATTGCCTTGGAGGCCGTGTATCGCTATGTCGTCTTCCTGCCGTCCAAGCAGTTTCCGGGCGTGCCGGTGCCCAACCGCTTCTTTGCCGTCAGTGAAGAAGGGGAACTGAAGGTGCGGGGCTTGGAATCTCGCCGCCATGACACGCCCCCCATCGTCACCAGGATGCAGCGGGAAGCCCTGAGCGTCTTGGCGGAAGCCCACGATCACCGAAGCTATTGCCAGAAGTTAGAAGAGGCCCGCGAGGTGCTGAGTCGCTACCAGGAGAGCTTAGAGAGCGGCACTGTCCCCATTGAAGACCTGGTAATCAGCAAGCGTCTCACCCGTCCACCCCGCGACTACCAGAAAGCCAGCCTGACCGCCATTGCTGCCCAGCAGCTCTACGGCTACGGTGTCAATCTGCGCCCTGGGCAAATGGTCGAGTACGTCATCACCGACGCCGACAACCGTGTACCGAACGACCGGGTACGGGCCTACGCTCTGTGGGAAGGCTGGTGCGGCTACGACCGCAGGAAGTATCGAGAGATGTTGCTAGATGCGTTCGAGCCTCTTGAACACTATTGCAAGGGGGGTAAACTATCCATTCGATGACACCCCAAACGTCAATCCGCATCGGCACCTCTGCCTTCACCGCAGCAGGGTGGCCGGGCACGTTCTACCCAGATGGAATGAAAAGCATTGACTACCTGAGCCACTACGCCCAGCACTTCGACACCGTTGAGGTGGACAGCACCTTCTACCGCATCCCCAGCCTAACTACGACACGGAATTGGTATGCCAAGACGCCCAAGGGCTTCCTGTTTGCTGCCAAGGTGCCCCAGACGATCACCCATGAGAACGTCCTGGTGGATTGTGATGGTGAACTAAAGAAGTTCCTGTCGGCAATGGAGCCACTGGGCGAGAAGCTGGGGCCGCTACTGTTTCAATTCCGCTACTTCAACAAGAAAGCCTTCAGCAGCGTGGATGGGTTTCTGAAGCGACTAGCTCCCTTTCTGAAGAAACTCCCAACGGGCTATCGCTTTGCGGTCGAGATTCGCAACAAGAACTGGCTCAAGCCCCAACTCTTGGATTTGCTGCGAGAATACGGCGTCGCTCTTGGCCTAATTGACCATCCCTGGATGCCGCGCCCATTGGAGTTTCTGGAGCGCACCGACCCCATCACGGCTGATTTCACCTACATCCGCTGGCTAGGCGACAGGAAAGGAATCGAGGAGCAAACAAAGACCTGGAATAAAACCATCGTGGACCGGCGTGGCGACCTCAAAGAGTGGGTTGACGCCTGCCGGACGTTCAGCCAACGCAGGGTGATGATCTTCGGTTTTGCCAACAATCACTACGCCGGATATGCTCCCTCGACGGTTGAGTTGTTTTGGGACCTGTGGCGCGAGGGCGAATGACCCGAAAGCTACCCAGTTGGTCCCAGCAGATCAAAGCCTTCCGGCGTAGCGCTGGCCTAACCCAGCCCAGGTTAGCCTCGAAGCTCGGGGTAACCAAGAAGACCGTGGCTGAATGGGAACAGGGGAGGCAGGAGCCTAGTGCCCGTCGTTATGTCCAACTTGCGAAGATGGCTAAGGGGGAGCAGGTGTTGTGGTTTCTTGGGCGGGTTGGGCTGGATCGTAAGTTTCTGGTGCGCGTGTGCAAGTTTGTAGCAGGTGGTTGACACTCATAGTGCCTCAACGATACGCTCCGCTGCAACGAATGATTCCCTTCTGACACGAGGAGGAGAGACCCTATGCGTGAGACCGCGTTCGTCCTTGCCCTGAGACTATTTCTCGCCCCGCTGATTCTCTCCATCTGTGTGGGTTCACAGCCGTTGAATGCGCAGCGGGCATCTGAGGGAGCAGTAGAACCCTATCTCAGATGGACTACTTCCCAAGCGAAAGCAATCGGCAAGAGAATGTATGGCAGAAGCCGCGTGGGCGGGTTCTGGGGTGTACGGGGGCTGAAGACCGAGAGGGCGAAGAACTACAAACTCGCCGCGACTTGGTTGACGCCGGAGGTAATCCATGCGACGGCCCGTCTCATCCAACTGAGAGATGGATTGACCGACGATCAGACG
>JACZYA010000225.1 GCA_022571295.1 Acidobacteriota bacterium
CGTCGGCCATCATGCGGTCCAGTTCCGGCCGTTTCTCCTTGGCCCCGGAGATCCCGGTGTCCACGTACTCCCCGGCTATCTTCCACCCCCGGCGCTCGCAGTATTCTTTCAACTCGCGGGTCTGCATGGTCGGGTCTTGCCCGTTGGTGGTGGACACACGAGCGTAGAGGGCGGCTTTCACGCTGGTCACTGGTCTATTTTCAAAGCCCGTCCCCAAAAGCGCACATACCAGGGCCTTGCCTTATCGCTGTCTTTGTTCTTTGCCAGCCATCTTTCTGCGGCTTGCATGGTGAGTGACGCAAACGCACACAGAGCGAACCACGCTAGGAAAATAACCACTACGAGTAGCCCGCGTGGTGTCACTTCGCCCTCCGTTTTCTCAGACTTTGCTGCACCATCTTCGCAGCCTCCCCCACAGCCCTCCTGCTAAGGCCAAGCTCTTCCCCGATCTGCTTCCACGTCGCACCGGCGCGCCTGCGTTCGATAATCCGCTGGTCACGTTCTACTCGGCCAAGGTCGGTGCGAACCACGTAGGGACGCCGTTCGGATGTGATGGCTTGTAGGCGTTGTAAGGTGCGTAGGTAACAGGGACGACATTTTCCAAGCGCGGCGTGCGGTCGGTCCATAGTGCCACAACTATCACAGCCCCACTGCTCGTAGTAGATCGGCCACTTCTGCTGCTCTCGCACGCTCTGGAGTTTTTTCCATTCCTGTGCAACACGCCGGCTCTGGTAATAGGGCTGCCATATAGCATCCTCCCTGTGAGCAAACGCCTGGGCCACCTTTAGCTGCACGTAGCGGTTAAGTTCGGCCTCCGTGGTCGGCAACCCTGCGGGCAGGTTTGCTTCGGGCGGCAGAGACTCAACCAGTTCAGGCTCGACCGGCTCAACCTTGACGAGTTGGTTTTTCTTGTCTGGCACGCTTCACTTTCTTTCCCCAGCGGGGGTGATACTTCGCCAACACGCGCTCCAAGTCTGCGGTAGCAACGTGGGTGTAAATCTGAGTGTTCGAAATGCTCTTATGGCCGAGGAGTTCCTGCACATGGCGAATATCCATGCCCCGATTCGTCAGGGCTGTTGCAAAAGTGTGTCTGATCTTGTGGGGATTCACCTTGCCCAAGCCGACACGGGCAGCCATTTCGTTGAGGAGTACGCGAACGCTGCGGGGGTTGAGAGGTTGGGAATCACGCGGGCGCTCAGTGGGAACCTTCACCAGCGCCTTGAAACGCCGCCATGCCTGCGCTTTGGTGCGAATCTTCGAGGCCGTCCCAAGGTATTGACTTCGGCGGACACTCTTGACCTTGCCGTTTTTCGTCTCGTATTCGGCCCAGCGCCCCCACCAGTAGCCCTTCCTGCGCCGCTTGCTAGTGACGAGGACAACCGTGCCTTGCTGGGGGAGCATACCGTCGATCTGAAAGAGGAAGCCGCTCTGCCGACCGTTGAGATATTTCCTGATCGCCTTGACAGCTGTTCGGTTGAGGAACACGAACCGTTCCTTGTTGCCCTTGCTGATAATGCGGATGGTGCGCCCCTCAAGGTTCACCGCTTCTAAGCGAACCGAGCACAGGGCCGACACGCGTGCGCCGGTGGCGTAGAGTGTTTCCAGCAGCGCCGAAAGCCGTTGACCCGCCTTATCCTGGGGAACCTGAGCAGCATCCAGCAGTCGCTCCATCTCTTGCTCGGTCAAGAACTTTGGCAGTTTCCGCACCTGCTTGGGGCTGCGGAGTAGTCTGAGCGGATTAGTAGGCAGCAGGTCGGCCAGGTCGAGAAAGGCGAAAAGGGCCTTCAACCCGTTAACCTCGCGGGCCACCGTTGCATTGCTGCATCCACGGTCACGCAGGTAGGCCAGATATTCCCTCGTGATTGGGCGGTCAATCTCAAGCAGGCTGGTCGAATGGAGGAAGTCACTGAAATCTGCTGCCACGCGCCCATACGCCCGCCGCGTGCTCTCGCTGTACCCTTGCGCTCCGAGGAAACTGACAAACGAGTGCACCAGGGATTGATTGTCCCTACCGTGGGACTTGATGAGCGGCTTCGGTCCTGTCTGTTGTTCATTCATTGGTTCACCTTCGCGGAAGTATCCGCTCCCTGCCCCCCATAGGGGAGCAGAGGCCGAGCACTAGGCGACCGCTTGGGCGAGTTCCCGTTCAACGCGCTTCGGGAAGCGGCAGGTCCCAGGCTGCCAGTACAGGGCTTGGGCTTTGCGCTCAGACTTGCTAGCGGAAGAATCCACCAGCACAAGATGGGAGAAAGACCCCTCGTACTGGGCTTCTTCCCACGCTTGCTCCCAGGTGCGGAGTGGGCCGGCCTGGACTTCACGCCCTAGTTGCAAGGCGTAGGTGATCTTGTCCTCCGCCTTGAACAGCGCCTCACCCAAAGATGCGAGCTGCTGGCGCATCCTGAGCACTTCGACTAGTTGCCGTTGAGTGATACCAGCCTTTTCCTGCCGTGCGATTGGCCGGAACGGAATGACGGTTGCAATCGGTTGTGTTTGGGTTGCCATGTTTATCTCTCCTTCTTGCGCGGCCTTCCTCATCGGTGCCCGACCGCGCCGGATAGTTGGGCAGACGCCCTGGCGGGTTTTCCCTCCGCAGACCTACCCTCCAGCCAGAGCGTTTCGGCTCAGGCTGTGACGACAAGGTGAGTGAACTTGTCGGGCTTGGTGCCTGCCAAGACGTGCTTGGCATAGTCCACGCCCAACTTCCGCTCCACCACTTGCTTCCACGGCACCGAACGGCGCTCGATGATTTTCAGGAACGCTCGAAGCAAGCCCGACTCGACCGGCACGCTATCTTCTAGCGCAGCCTGTACCTCGGCTTCTGTCTCTTCCAGCGCCTTCTTGCGTTCGGCGATCTCGCCCTTGAGCGTCAGAACGTAGGCGAGCTTTTCCTGGGTGATTGTTCCGGTGGGTTGCTGAAACGGTACTGCTTGCGGTACGGTTTGGGTAGCCATCGTTGCACCTCCAGTGCATCTTTGGTTAGGGTCGCCGTTCGCGGTTGCACGCGGCGGCGGCCCGCCCTTCCTTACTTCCTCTTTCGTTTCCTCTTGTTGGCGAGTTCTTTTCCTGCCCGGCGTACTTCCGTTTCTGTCCAGTGGCGGTAGCCGTAGGAGTTACGCATCTTGGGTTCTGTGATCGTGCCGTCCTTCAGCAGGCGCATAAGGTGTCGCTGCGAAATGCCTAGCTTCTTAACAGCCTCACCCGTGTAGTACATTCTCGCCATGTCATAACCCTACACCATGTCATATCGCCATGTCAATAGTGAAAAGAAAGCGAAAGTCAGGGCGGCTATTCTTTGATGCGCTTGATGAGTTGGCCTTTGCCTTTTTCAGCCATCGACGCTAGACTCCTGCCAAACCCGCGGGGGCGGATTTACTGCTGAGGAGGACAAAATGAGCAAAGAAACGGCAGCAGCTATACTGACGAGCGTTTACTACGACAATGTGCATGGTGCAAAAAGCCCCCTTCATCCCCATGTTACTGGGATTCCCGCTGGGAGCGTTGACGAAATTGGCAA
>JACZYA010000226.1 GCA_022571295.1 Acidobacteriota bacterium
CCTGGCGGGCACAGCGAGGCTGAAGCTCTCCTGGTTAGCCGTAGTTTTCGCTTGTTTAATTATGTCATCTGCCGAGGCTCAAGAGCCTGACAAAGCAGCCCCGACGAACTACAAGGTGGCTGACGTCGATGGGGGAGCGATTTCCCCCGATGGCCGATTCCTCTCCTATACGGACTGGAGTACCGGCGACCTCGCCCTCCAAGACCTCGAGACTGGGGAGAAGCGCCACCTCACCAATAAGGGTTCTTGGGAGAGCTCTTCCGAGTTCGCGGAATGGGAACAGGCGATATCGCCTGACGGCAAGCAGGTCGCTTACGCCTGGCACATTGAGAGAGACCAATGTGACTTGCGCATCATAGGCCTCGATGGCTCCGAGCCGCGCGTCATCTATCGCAACGAGGAAATCGCGTGCATTGCGGTCCAGGACTGGTCCCCGGACGGTCAGCACATTCTGGCGACTTTCTTCAAAAAGGACGGGACACGCCAGACCGTGTTGGTCTCCGTGGCGGATGGTTCTGTGCGGGTGCTGAAGACGCACTCGAGTCCTTGGAACATGGCGTTTTCACCGGACGGGCGCTGGGTTGTTTATGACTTCCCGCCGAAGGAAGAATCTCCCGAACGCGACATTTATCTGCTTCCGACCGACGGGAGTCGTGGGACCCCTCTGGTGGAGCACCCGGCCAATGACTTCGTGCTCGGGTGGGCGCCCGATGGGAAACGGGTCCTGTTTGCCAGCGACCGTGCGGGCACGTCAGGTGCCTGGGTCATACAGGTGGCCGATGGGCAACCGCGCGGAGTCCCTGAGCTGGTCAAGCCGGACATAGCGCCTATCGCGGCCGGCTGGCTTGGGCTCACTCGGGACGGCTCCT
This sequence comes from Acidobacteriota bacterium, assembly GCA_022571295.1. Lineage (GTDB taxonomy): Bacteria > Acidobacteriota > Terriglobia > Acidiferrales > 2-02-FULL-67-57 > JACZYA01. The sequence continues at coordinate 870 of JACZYA010000226.1, forward strand.
ACTATTACGGCCACTTCGCCTGGGTGAATGATGTGTACGTCGCGACACTCGACCCAGCGACGGGTACACTCCAGCGTCCCCAAAAGCTGGTCCGCCATGTAGGCCTCAACACTTCGCCCGACTGGTCGCCCGACGGCCGGTACTTGGCCTATGCATGGGGAAGGAGGGGGCCTTATCCATTTGTCCTCGGAATTCGCACCATCAGAACCGGCGAGGTGCGCCGGCTCCGGCTCAAGATACATCGGATGGGTGGCCACGCATTCCAACCTCATTGGTCGCCCGACGGCCGCTCCTTGCTTGCCCAGGGGAGGTACAAGGGTGACCACTTCTACCGCATCGACGCTCACACAGGGGAGGTGACTCCCATTGTGCAGACTCAGCGCCTAACTGAATGGCCGGTGTGGTCCTCCGACGGGAAGGCGATTTTCTATCGACGGTCTCACAAAAGCAATCGGAGTCAAAGCCTGGTGGTGCGAGACCTCGAAACCGGCCGCGAAAGAGAACTCTATCGTGGGGCTCTGCCTACTGCTTTAGGAGAGTATGTTGGAGCGTCTAACTTGGCCGTCTCGCCCAATGGTCAGCGATTGGCCTTCGTCTGGTCCGACTTCGACGAACAAGGACGGACATCGACGGCCCTGAAGGTGATATCGACGGCCACGGGTGGTGAACCCCGCGAGCTGCTTAGAGTGCACCCACCAGAAGTGATCTTTCAGCCGGCGTGGATGCCTGACGGAGGCCACGTGCTCTTCGGCAGGGGCCGCCGTCCGTGGCCAACTCCAGGAAGAAGTGGACAGGAGCCGAGATTCGAACTGTGGCGGATTTCCGCGGAAGGCGGAGAACCCCAACACCTTGGGCTGGCGATGAAAGGACTGCTGCTGTACGGGTTGAGTGTTCATCCCGATGGGCGACGCATTGCTTTCACTGCCGGGCGGTCCTTGGGTTCACAAACTTGGGTAATGGAGAACATCCTGCCGGAGCTCAAAGATGCCAAGTGATGCGCCAGCGGCCCGACCTTTGCTTCCAAGACATGCTGCGGCGGATGAACTTTCCCCCGTAAAGGACACGGGGCAGGCGGAGTAGGCCCTGCGCGTTGACTTGGGTGGGGGTGCGGAATAGGATGGCGGGCAAGCGGTGGATTTCTTCCGATGATTGACAGGACACCTGGGCGCTCGCAATAGCCCTCCAAGGAGGAGATGTTGTCTGACGAAATTCCTCCCGCTACGGCGAGCGCCAAATCTGCGCCCGAAATAAGGCCAGTCCGGCCCAAAGAGCGCATCGAGGTGATTGACATCCTGCGCGGCTGGGCCATTTTGGGGATCCTCCTCGTCAATATGCTCTATTACGGTTCACCTAGCCTCGTTTGGATCAGGCAAGCGTGGGGCGCACCCGCTGACCAGGCTGCCGTGGTCCTCATCGGATTGCTTGCTGTGAGCAAGTTCTGGCCGCTCCTCTCGTTCCTTTTCGGCTTGGGGTTCGGCCTTCAAATGCAACGGGCGGAGACGCGAGGCATTCGCTTTTTCCCTCTGTATCGGCGAAGGCTACTCGTTTTGCTGTTTTTCGGGCTTGTGCACTACCTGATGTGGTTTGGCGACTATCTCCACCTCTACGCGGTGCTGGGGTTTCTTCTTTTCTTCTTTCGCACCCGCTCAACCAAAACCCTGGTGGTGACAGCTTTTGTTTGCCTGTTGATCCCTTGGGCGCACGGGGCCGCAGTTACTGGAATCCGCGAACTTCGCCTGCCCGCGCAACAATTGATACAGGAGAAGGCGCAGCGAACGGCAGAAAGGAGGGATCGGGATGAAAAAGCCCTTCGGGCTTATTCCCAAGGAACCTTCAGGGAAATCCCGGCGACCAACGCGGAACGCTTCGCACGGGGGTACTCCTCTCTGGACGATTACCTGGGGATATTGGGAGACCCGTTTCCCCTTTTCTTCCTGGGCTTGTATGCTGCACGCCGGCGAATCTTTGAGAACATTCGAGCGCATCTGCCCTTTATCCGCAAGGTGATGTGGTGGGGCCTAGGGCTGGGACTGGCACACATCTCGCTGGAGATCTTCACACTCCTGTTAACCAATCCTGCCACGCCGTATCTGATAAATCAGGTAAACGATCTTTTTTGGAGAGCAGGTGCTCCGGCGCTGGGCTTCTTTTATGCCTCTGGGATTACTCTTTTGGTGCAGCGGGAGGCCTGGAAGAAACGGCTGGCGCCTCTCGCGGCCGTGGGACGCCTAGCGCTGAGCAACTATCTGTTTCAGACCCTGGTCTGCACAACCATCTTTTACAGCTACGGGCTGGGGTTCTATGGCAAGATAGGGCCTGCCGCGGGGTTGGCTCTAACCGTCCTGATTTTCGCCCTCCAAATCCTCCTGAGCGTGTGGTGGGTGCGGCGCTTCCGATTTGGCCCCATGGAGTGGCTCTGGCGGACGCTTACTTACGGCAGGCTCCAACCGATGCGCGTGTAGTCGCCTACACGATCTACAGTTTGCGCTCTAGCCCCCGCTCCCACTCCCTCCTCCTCCGCCTGAACTTCCCGGAGTAGGGCCTATTCCCCGTTGACTCTGCCCGGTCGGCAGGAGCAAAATCCCTACAAATCGCCTCGCTGAAGCAGAGGCATTGCCACTCAATAACGCGCATGAGCCCAAGG
>JACZYA010000077.1 GCA_022571295.1 Acidobacteriota bacterium
GCTGAGCCCGGCGGCCTGCCTGCGGTAGGCAGGCACCCGCCGCCAGGCGGATGGGCGGCAAAAGCACCCCGTGGCAGGTGCCACGGGGCTCGGCGTGAGCTTTCCATTTTCAAAAAGACCCACTACGCATCTGCTAGGGTCCTGCTCCTTTCAGCTCCCGCACCAGCGCGGCGGCGGCATCCAACGCCTCCGGGCCATGGCCGTGCCGTTGGCAACATTCCACCAGCGCGCTGCCCACCACCACGCCCTCGACGATCCGCGAAAGCGCTGCCACCTGATCTCGATGGGCGATGCCGAAACCGACGGCAACCGGCAGAGTGGTGTATCGCCGCAAGCGCCGCACCACCGCTCGCACGTCATCCGGCACGTCCTGACGCGCACCGGTGACGCCCCGCCGCGCGATCAGATACACAAACCCGCGCGAGAGCCGGGCAATCTGCCGCAGCCGCTCATTGGTTGAAGTAGGTGCGGCCAGGAACACGGTGTCGAGCTTGCGCCGCCGCAGCACCGCGACATACCCGCCCGCTTCCTCCGGCGTCAGATCGGTAATCAGCACGCCGTCCACTCCGGCGGCAGCGGCGCGCTGGGCGAAACGCTCCACCCCCATTTGCAACACGGGATTGTAATAGCTGAATAGCACCAACCCCACGTCGCTCTTGCGGCGGATGCGGGCGGCCAGCTTGAGGACGCCTGCCAGCGTCGTCCCCGCCTGGAGTGCGCGTTCGCTGGCCCGCTGGATCACCGGCCCGTCGGCAATCGGATCGGAGAACGGCACGCCCAGCTCAATCACGTCTGCGCCGGCCTCGGCCAGCCGCAGCACCAACTGCTCGGTAAAGCGGAGGTTCGGGTCGCCGGCAGTCACATAGGCGATGAAGGCGGTTTGCTGCGTGCGGCTCAGCTTGCGCCCAGACGGGCGTCGGTAGCGACGCAGGCGCGCCGCCAATCCCGCCCGGCGTTTAGGAGTGGCGTGCGCGGCACGGGAACGCTTGCTCGATGTGCGTCGCGTGCTACGCTTCCTTCGCTTGCCGATGGTAAGGGTTGCCATCACTCAACTCAGATGCCGCGCCAGGATGTCCATGTCCTTGTCGCCGCGTCCGGAGATGTTCACCACCACCACCTGGTCGGGCTTCATCTTGGGCGCGCGCTTGATGACCTCGGCCACGGCGTGCGCCGCCTCCAGCGCGGGAATGATTCCTTCCTGCTGCGACAGCACGCGGGCGGCTTCCAGCGCCTCTTCGTCCGTCACCGAGGTGTACTGCACGCGCTTGGTGTCGCGCAGGTAGGCGTGCTCCGGGCCCACGCCGGGGTAGTCCAAGCCAGCCGAAACCGAATGGGTGGCGGCAATCTGACCGTGCTTGTCCTGCAAAACGTAGGTGAAGGTTCCGTGCAGCACGCCCGGGCGCGACCCGTTCCGGCGGCTCTGGGCCAGGCGGGCGGCATGGTCGCCCAGCGCTGCTCCGCGACCGCCAGCTTCCACTCCCACCATCTTGACCGCCGGCTCGCGCAAGAACGGGTGGAACAACCCAATGGAATTGGAGCCGCCGCCCACGCAGGCAACCAGCGCATCGGGCAGGCGCTTCTCGGCGCGCAGGATTTGCTCGCGGGTCTCGCGCCCGATCACAGTCTGGAAGTCGCGCACCATCACCGGGTAAGGGTGAGCGCCGCAGACCGAACCGAGCAAATAGTAGGTGGTCTCGACGTTGGTGACCCAATCGCGCATGGCTTCGTTGATGGCGTCCTTCAAAGTGCGGCTGCCGGAGCTGACGCCCACCACTTCCGCTCCCAGCATCTTCATCCGCACCACGTTGAGCCGCTGCCGGGCCATGTCTTCCTCACCCATGTAGACGGTGCACTTCAACTCCAGGTGAGCAGCGACAGTGGCGGTGGCGACGCCGTGCTGCCCGGCGCCGGTTTCAGCAATCACGCGCGGCTTGCCCATGCGCGCGGCCAGCAACCCCTGGCCCAGGCAATTGTTGATCTTGTGCGCGCCGGTGTGGAGCAGGTCTTCGCGCTTCAGGTAAATCCTGGCGCCGCCCAGATGACGCGTGAGCCGCCCGGCCAGATAGAGCGGCGTGGGGCGGCCGGCAAAGTCAGTGAGCAGCGCATTGAGCCGGCGCACGAATTGCCGGTCGCGGCGCGCCCGGCGGTAGGCGCGCTCCAACTCCTCCAGCGGCGCCATCAGCGTCTCGGGCACAAAGCGCCCGCCGAAGGCGCCGAAGTGCCCCCGCGCATCCGGTAAACTGACAGTAGCCCCGCGTGCCACAGAAATTCCTCAGCGATCCTTACTTTACTTTTTGCCCTTGCTCCGGGCGAATGTGCGCAGGTAATTCACCAACTGCCAGCGCTTCTGCTCGCTCAACTTTTTCTCGAACGCCGGCATCTGCTCGCGGCCGGTGCTGATTTTCCAGAACAGTTCCCCGTCGGTGTGCTCGGCCATCATGTGAGCGTCGGCGAAATCCGACGGCTGGGTGGTGAGGATGTTCTGCCAGGGGCCCTTCCCGTCGCCGGTCTCTCCGTGGCAGACGGCGCAATTCCTCTGGAAGAGCTTGGCTCCGGTTGCGAGCGACTCCGCCGTGGCCGCCACCGGATTCTTGCGCGCCTTGGCTGCGGCCGGAACCGGCCAGGGCTTCTTGGTGTGTCCGTAGAGGAGACCCGCGAACAGCAGCAGCACAACTGCGGCCAGCGCCAGCTTGCTCAACACTTTCACGCGCAAAGCCTTTTGGCCCGCCGGATGAACTCCCGCAACAGGTCGTGGTCTTTGCTGCCCGGCCGCCGCTCCACCCCGGAGCAAACGTCCACGCCGTAGGGCCGCGCCTGCGCGACCGCTTCGCCGACGTTCTCCACTGTCAGGCCGCCGGCCAGCAAAACTCGTCCGTAGCGGTTCGCCGCCCGCGCTTTTTTCCAATCAAAACTCTTGCCGGTGCCGCCCCGCCGTCCTTTGACCTCTGTATCGAGGAGGAACGCATCCACGCCGACGTAGGAGCGAAGCTGCTGAGGCCGAAAGTCCCGCCCCACCCGGACAGCCTTGAGCACGGCGAAACCGTCGGCAGCCAGCGCCGCCACGTCCTGCGGCGATTCCTCCCCGTGCAACTGCACTGCTCGCACGCCGCTCTTGCGGGCCAGGCGCGCGACCTGCGCCGGAGGCTCGTCCACGACCACGGCGACCGAGGTCACGAGCGGAGGCAACTGCGCAATGATGTCCGCAGCCGCGCGCGGGGCGATGTAGCGGGGGCTGCGCGGCCAGAAATTGAACCCCAGCGCATCCGCCCCGGCCAGCGCCGCCACCAGCGCGTCTTCCAGGTTGGTGATGCCGCACACCTTGACGCGTACCATCGCTTCTCGATCTAGCCTCCTAGGAGTGCGCGCAACGCCTGCGCCGGGTCGGGCGCTTGCATCAGGCTTTCGCCGATTAAAAACGCGTCGAAGCCGGCGGCGCGCAAGCGCTGCAACTGCTCGCCGGTGCGCAGGCCGCTTTCGCTGACGGCCAGGCAGTGGTCGGGAATCTGCTCGACCAAGCGCAGCGAGGTTTCGACCTCCACCTCCAAAGTTTTCAGGTTGCGGTTGTTGACCCCGACCAGTTCTGCGCCGGCGTCCAGCGCGCGCGCCAACTCCTCCGCCGTGTGGACCTCCACCAGCGCCGCCATCCCCAATTGCCGGCCCGCGAGAAGCAGCTGGCGCAGCTCGGCGGTGGAGAACAGTGCCGCGATCAAAAGGTAGGCATCGGCGCCGGCGGCCCGCGCTTCGAGAAGCTGGTAGGAGTCGAAGAGGAAATCCTTGCGCAGCACCGGCACACGGCAGAGGCTGCGCGCCACCTGAAGGTCGGCGAGGTCGCCCTGGAAAAAGTCGGGCTCGGTCAGGACGGAAAGCGCCGCCGCACCGGCCGCTTCCAGCGCCGGTGCGAGCGCGGCTGGGTTGTAGTCTTTGCGCAGCAGGCCGCGCGAGGGCGAGGCTTTCTTTAGCTCAGCGATGACGTTGAGGCCGTCGCGGCTGAGCGCGGCGGCGAAATCGCGCACCGGCGGAGCAGTGCCTGCGCGCTCCTCCAGCTTGGCGGCGGGCGTCACTTGCTTGGCCCGGGCGAGCGCCTCCCGTCGCACCGCGACGATGCGGTCGAGCACGCTGCCGGTTCTGGTCGAAAGGGAACTCAAGCGACTCCCCACTCAAAAGAGCAAACTCGTATGCTACCGGCAGGGTGAAAGCAAGTCAACGAACACGGCGCGCGGAGCGGACAAGCGGCACAAGCACCCCGTGGCAGGTGCCCTTCGACTCTGCTCAGGACAGGCCACGGGGCTCGGCGTGGGCTTCCCCTTTGCAAATCGACCCACTACCCGGGCGCGGGAAGCCAGCTTGACGCACTTCGTCCAGCTGCGTGATAATTGAAGTGCCGTAACAGGGCGGCTGTTCTGCGCAGCCGCTGGTGTGTTTCGGTGGCGGTATCGTCTAGGGGTTAGGACGTCAGATTCTCAATCTGGAAACCCGGGTTCGATTCCCGGTACCGCTACCAATTGCCGTGCCAAACTTGGCCCGCCTGAACGGGTTCTCCGCCCCAGGCGGATCTGCGAGATTCCCGGTACCGCTACCACAGTGTCCCTTATTTTCTCCGTGAGTCAGCGAACTGACCAAAGCATCAGAAGAACCTAGCTTGAGTCCGTTTGCGTCCCATTGAGCTCAATCTGGAAACCCGGGTTTGCTTCGGCTTGCCCGCCGCGGCGGGCAAGCTCAGCATAAACTTTTCCCGGTACCGCTACCAAGTTCCCTGCCAACTCGACCCGCACGAACGGGTTCTCCGTCCCAAGCGGATCTACGAGGCCCCCGCGACTACTACCGACTCCACAAAAGAGTAATTTCAGACAGTGTTTCAGCGGTTTGGATGGGAGTGGTTGAGAGTGGCGGGGTGAGTGCTACTGGCCGCTAGGGTTTTCCCGCTGGCGCTGTTCCTGCAACCGGCGGAGCTTTTCCCGGTAGCTCAAGGCGCGCTGGTTGTTGGGGTCGAGCCGCAAGACCTGCCGGAGAGCAAAGTCTGCCTGCCAGTACGTACCCTTCTGAACATACTGATCGGCCTGGCGGAACCACTTTTGTATTTCCTGCTGTTTCCTGGTGCGGCGAGCGGGCTGAGGCCGAGAACGGGCGGGAGGCGGGGGAGCCGCCTGGGCGGTTTCGGGTTGCGCTTCCTGCGCCGGCGGTACCTTTACTGAAAGGACCGGATCAGCGCCGTCTTCCGGCGCTGCGGCGGAGTCCACCGTTTCGGCAGCGTTCTCTTCCGCCGCTACAGTTTCTTCGGCGGCGGAATTCTCCGCCTCAGGTTGAGGGGCAGTTCGATTGCGCTCGACCGCAGGGGGAAGTCCCAATGAGGCCAAAGTGTGCGTATAAAGTCCGGCAACAATCGAGGGAAGCTCCTCGGGTTGGCTTACGAGAGCTCGGAAGGTGTCAAGGGTTTCGGGTGACAACCAGCCTTGCCGCCAACTATAGACGCCGATCCCCGCCCACAGGAAAAACGCCACAACGGCCGCCGCCACCCGGCGACCTCTGCTGTGCGCAGGAAGTGGGGCCGGTGCTGCCACCCTGGGTTTGACGGAGGCCCGAACTTCGGCCCGCTGTTCGCCGGCCTGCACGCGCTGGCCACCGTTCAAGTGAGACGCGTTGGCTGGTGCGGAGACGTTGGCGCCGGCCAAGTGCGCGCTTCCTTTTGCGCCTTTCTTCTGGCTGGTCCGAAAAGCATGGAGCTCCTCTTGCATCTGCCGGCAGCTTTGGTAGCGCCGGAAGGGGTCCTTGGCCAGCGCCTTGCGGACGATCTTTTCCAGCGCGGGTTCGATGCCGGGCTCCACCACGCGCACGGGGATCGGGTCGCCATAGAGAATTTTGTGGATGATGGCCGTGGGTGTTCTGCCCGGAAAGGCTTTCTCTCCCGTGAGCAGCTCATACAGGATGGCGCCCAGGGAGAAGATGTCCGAGCGGCGATCCACGCGCCCGCCCTGGGCCTGCTCGGGCGACATGTAGCTTGGCGTGCCCAGCAGCATGCCGGCTTTGGTGAGCCCGCCTTCGGAGAGCTTGGCGACGCCAAAGTCCACGATCTTCGCCACCCCCTCGCGGGTGACGATAATATTGCTGGGTTTCATATCGCGGTGGACGATGCTGCGCTGGTGGGCGCAGTCGAGCCCTTCACAGACTTGCTCCAGCAGCAGCACCACTTGCTCAACCGGCAGCAGCGTGCGTTCGCTGAACAACTGGGCGAGCGTGCGCCCGTTGACGAACTGCATGGTCAGGTAAAACAACCCTTCGGCTTCGCCTGCGTCGTAGAGGGTGACGATGTTGGGGTGCTCCAACCGCCCGATGGCTTGCGCTTCCTGGCGCAGCCGCTGAACCAACTCCTCGCGGTCGGAGTCGGTAACATCCAGACGGACGGTTTTCAAGGCCACAATCCGGCCCACGGTGGGGTCGTAGGCCTTGTAGATTACGCCCATCGCCCCGCGGCCCAGCTCTTGCAAAATCTCATAGCGGCCGAGGAGGTTGCGCGTGGTCTTGCCGTCTTCGGTGTGGTCGAATTGCCGGCGCAACTGCTGGTAGCGCTGGGGCGAGGTCCAGAGCACTTCGTAGAGCGCTTCCGGCGCCGCCTTCCCGTGGAAAGCGGCGGAGCGGAGTTTCCGATACTTGAACCCCTTTTCTTTTTGCAGGGCCTCATAGACGGAGCGCGAGAACAAGATTTGCGCGGGCGCACAAGCCTTCACAATGCGGGCGGCGGTGTTGACCACGTCGCCGAAGACGTCTTTATTCTTCACAAAGCCGCGGCCGAAATTCAGTCCAATCCGGGTGTAGAGCTGGTCGGCCCGCGGCTGGTCTTGGTTGTGGGCGTCGATCTGCTGCTGAACCTGCATGGCAGCGCGCACAGCCCTGACCGGCGAGGAAAACACGGCCATGACCGCATCCCCGATGGTCTTGATGACTGTGCCGCCGCAGGTTTCGATGGGGGGAATCACCAGCTCGTTGTGCAGCTGCAACATCACCAAGCCGGCGGTGTCGCCATGCTGCTCAAAAAAAGCGGTGGAACCTACGATGTCGGTGAAAAACACCGTGAACTGCGACTTGTGGCGGCGCAGGGCGGAATCGATCTCACTGCGCGCGCGCAGGAGCTGGTCAATATCGGTGTCGCCCGAGGGGTCGGCGACCACGACGCTGCTGCGATTCTGGGCGAGCGGTTCCTTCATAGTTAATCTATCGGCAGGCGAGCGTAAGTTGATGAAGACAAAGCCCACCGCCTTGCTGGGACTAGATTCGCCGGGCACCACCATTCGGCTGCCCGCTTAACTCGATTCCCTCCTTTGCAAGCCTACCCATCCTTACCCTAGAAAAGCAGGGGGTAAAGGGCAATAGGGCAAAACTCCCCCGGGGGGAGTACGGAAGTACCAAGCAAGTAATTAGAAAGAGGGCCAGGTATGGGTTTCAGGGGGGTGGCCGGCTCAGCGAGCCGACCGGCCTTGCGGGAGCAGCCGGGCGAGTGCGGCGATGTGGGCGGGGGTGGTGCCGCAGCACCCGCCGATGAGACGCGCGCCCTGCTCCAGGCACCGCGCCATCCAATCAGCGTAGTGTTGCGGTTCATCGTGCGGGAGGAATTCCCAGCCGATGGTTTCCTCCGGCTGGCCCAAGTGCGCGTAGAGGCCGTGGGGCAGGCCGTCGGCGAGAGGAACGAAGCGGGGATAGACTTCCTCCATGACTTCGGGGGTGGCGCAGTTGAGCAGCAGGCCGCGCAGGGTGGAGCCAGCCGCCGAACGCAAGGCCGGGACAACCTCTTCCAAAGGCTCACCGGACAGAAGGTGGTTGGGTGGCTTGGGACAAAGGCTGAGCAGAACGTCGAGGCCGCAGTCGCGCGCGGCAGCAAGGGCGGCGAGCGCCTCGCGGCTGCTGTTCATGGTCTCGATGAAAATGAAATCTACTCCCAATTCGGCGAAGAGCTCCACTTGGCGGCGATGCTCGGCCAGGCAGTCGGCCTGCGGCGGCACCCGGTCGGGACGGTAGCAGTCTTCCAGGGGCGCGATGCCGCCGGCGACCAGGCAGGAATGGGTGTCGGTGGCATCAGCCGCGGCACGGGCGGCTTCAACGGCGCGCCGGTTGAGCAGACGCCAATTGTCAGCGTGGCCCGCCGGCTGGAGGGCGCGCACGGTGGTGCGGAAAGTATTGGTGACGAGGATTTGGGCGCCGGCGCGGGCATAATCCAAGTGAACCTGGGCCAGCGTCTGGAGCGCTTCGGCATCAAGCAGCGCGGTGGCCGACCAGAGGGGCAGCGTGGTGCGGACACCGCGGCGGGAAAGCTCGGTCCCGACCGCCCCATCAAACAGAACCGGGCGCGAACCCGCCAGCAGCGAACTGAGAGTTGCCTTCGGCATAGTCAAGCCACCGAACATAACCTCTCCACTGCGGATTCTCAATCGGAAAACCGGGAGTCGAGCGCCCGCCCCGCTCTCCGCACGCCGGGGCAAACCCCGGCCCTGTCCTGAAACTGTCCCGACGACCAGTAGATTGCAGCACTCATAAAGAGCAATAAAGTAGCGAGGGGAAGGTGACGGTGGTTACAAAAGAGAGGCGTTGAGATGAGACTGAAGAGATTTTTGACTGTCGGCGGCGCGTTTCTGGTCGTCCTGCTGGTGGCTGCGAATGCCTTTGGGCAGAATCCGAACCCGCGCCTGACAATCTCGGTCGGGGCCTCGAGGGTGAGCGGTGACGAGGTTTTCGTCGCCAGCGGTGACTCGTTTACCTCCGGCTTTGCAGATGGCGGCAAAGCCCGGGTTCGCTTGACGTTGGACCTGACCTCCCACTTCTCCATCGAAGGATCCTACAGCTACGGGCGCAACAACCTGACCATCACCGAGCAATCCGGCGGCACACTGGAACGGCGCGACTTCGGGATCGTGGTGGGCCAGGCCAACTTGAACTTCCTGCACTTTTTTACCTCCCGAAAGTCTCGCGTCCGCCCCTTCCTGACCTACGGGATTGGCGCCGTGAACTTCAGCCCCACCGACGAGGCCCAGGCGATGGCCCTGGCCAATGACTTTATCACCGACCCGACCGCGATCGATTCCACGTTCAAGATCGGCTTCAACGTCGGGGGCGGCATCGAAGGCCGCTTCAACCGCTGGGCCGGGATACGCTTTGACATCAAAGACTACATCAGCGCCTACCCGCGCTTCGGCCTGCCGGAGACCTCCACAGGTACGGGGGGAAGCTTTTTCCCCGCGACCGGCATAGTGCACAACCTCGAAGCGTCGGTGGGAATCGTCTTCTTCTTCCTGCCCTAAGACCCAGACCAGATGCCTCCTCTCCGAGGCTAAAGCTCCAGTCGGACTCAGTCTTACTTTGCAAAGCCAGCGAGCCGCTTGCGGACGCTTTGGTTGTGTTCGGGTGGAAAGCCGAGTTGTTCGAGGAGGTCACCGGCGTAGAAGGCCAGCACCCAGTACCGGTGCGCTTCAAGAATCTCCGCCAACTGCTCGGGAGTCAGCAGGCGAACGCGGACAGGCTCCGAAGACGCAGCGGCATCAGGGCCGCCTTCTCCCATCCTTAGCCTCGCACATCGCCCCACCCCGGGCGCGCAAGAGAGTTATACAACCAGGAAGAAACTTGGGATAGAGAATTTCTCCAACGGAGTAATCGCTAAGAGGGCGACCAGCGCAAGTGGGCCCGGCAAGCAGTAATCCGGCGCGGAGAAAATTGGCTGCGAGGAACGCTAGAGCGAGAGCGCGTACTCGTAGGAAACCTTGGGGAAGCAGTCCAAGTCCGAAGTGGGGCTACAGTTGTAGACGCGGATGCCGCTGCCGATCAAGGTGCGCGCGCCGTAGCCGAGCATCTTGCGCATGCGGGGAAACTCGGTGTGCTCGTGGTCGCGGGAGTGGAAGTCAGAACCGAAGAAGTGGGTATCGGAGCCTTGGTGTTTTAGGTCCAGCCCCAGGTAGAAAATCTGCTTGAAGCCCATGTAGACCGCCACCTGCAAGGCGAGATAGGAGACGGTATAACCGGAGTAGATGCCCTGTTCGAGGTCCCAACTGAAGCCTTCCGATCCCAGCAGGCGGAGGGGAATGCCCCAGGGGCGGCCTTCGAGCGTAAAGAGGTAGCGGGTTTGGCCCAGTACCTCGGGCAGCTCGTCGAAGAGGCGCTGGTCCATGGTGCAATGGTAGTGGGTGTCGGGATAGAGCAGGGCCGAGCGGTTCAGGCCGATGACCAGCCGCCGGCATAAAAGCGTCAAGTCCAGCTTGCCCAACGACGGCCCCGAAGCCAGGATGAACACCCGCTTGCCCTCGTGCACATTCTTGAAGTCGCGAATGTTGTTCATGGGGCTCATTTGAGCTCGTCCGCTGCAAAGGAAACGTACTTGATCATCCTGCGGTTGTAGGTATAGACGCCGTGGACCCGCCCGTTGCCGTCGCTGAAAAAACTAGGATAGCAGACCTCATAAGAGATGGTGTCGATGTGCCAGGGTTCTCCCCAGGAAACGCCACGGTCGCGCGAGACCGCGATGCTGAGTGGATGCCGCTGGTGCTTCTCGGTGTGATTGTAGACGACTGCAAGCCGGTCTCCCGCCACAAAAGCCCCCACGCCGCTGAGCGGGTTGGGCAACGGCGTGCGTATCGGCGCCGACCAGTTGCGCCCATCGTCGCTGGAATGGCTGCGCCAAATCAGCCGGGGATCCGTCCAGGGACGGAAAAGAAGCGCCAGCCGGCGCTCCGCCTCGCGGACCAGCACCGGTTGGATGAGCGGCGGGTCGTCAAACCGGTACGCTTCGCTCCATTGCGCATAGGGCGGCCGGCTGGAAAGCAGGAGCGACTGATGAAGCGATTCATCGTAAGCCGGCAGCAACAGCGAGCCGTCAGCGAGCGGCACCGGCGGGTGTCGCACCATCATCCCCCGTTCGCGCCAAAGCATTCCGGCGGGCGACCAGGTATACCCGCCGTCCACCGAGTGGACGCCTTGCAACTCGGCGTCGTTCCAGTAGTTTCCTTTCAGGAGCACGAAGAGCAGCCAGAGAGTCCCGGCGGGGTCCTGGAAGAGAACCGGGTTGCCGGCAGAGTATTCAAACGGGCCCAGCACTCCCTTGCTCGGCTCCCACTGCTCCTGCCCCGCCGGCCGGCGCGCCAGCACCAAGGAACCACCCTCGCTTTCCTTTTCCGGGTAGGCGTACCACGCCGCCAACAAGTCCCCGGCGGGGGTTTGCACCAACGTGGGCGCATGACAATACAAACCTTTGTCCGGCGGGTTGTAGAGAAACTGTGCCTGCATCGCCCTCACTCTCCGACTGTGCCTCGGAACCCCTGCTCCCCCATTCTCACCCCCGGAAAAAAGCCGCGACCAGCAAGCGTGGCACTCTCCTGGTTTATTTGGCCTTCACGGCCGTTCTCGCCTGAGGGGGTACGTCCACGGCCAAGCGAAATCAGCTTCCCGTCCTGGATGCGCTTCCGGCCTCCGACTCGACCACTATTTGCGCCGCTTGAGGCCCAGGTGGTTCTTGAATTCCTGCTCCACCTCATCGGTGTGGGGGGCATTGTGCAGAACCAAATTGCGCAGGTGCTCGAGGCTGCGTGCGCTCAGTTCGGTGAACTCAATCGCGAATCCAGAGTCGGTCGCGCGCGCAACCCGCCCGCTGGCTTTGACCTGCACGCCGCTCGCGCGCCCGCCCAGGAAAAGTGACACCTGGCAAGCTGCTCCCACCGGCGGGCGTTCACTGCATTCGAGGGAAAGTCCCTTCATGCTCACGTCATGGGTATCGCCGGAAACAATGGTGCTCTCACCCACTGCGACCTCCGCTTCCATGTGCGTGGAGACCCGACTAAATTCACGCCGGTGCGGATGCATGTTCTACCCCTTCCCTTCCTGCGGCTGCTTCGGATCCCGCTCCAGTAAACTGAGCAACAGCGGGTGACCCTGACATTCGAAAGCAAGTTGGGTGATCAGCCGGCTGCCGGGGATGCGCACCTTGTAGTCGGTTTCCTCCGCCACCACCGGAAGCGACAAGTAGCAGAGATTGGGCAACATGGCTTTGATGTTGCCCCCGGTTATGTTGGCCAGTTCGCCCAAGGCGTCCTGCGCTTGATCCATGGTGACCGCTTCCGGCTCCAGACTGAACATGATGGCTGCGGCTTGGCGCGCCAATCCCTCCGGACAGAGCAAGGCCACCGCTCCCTCCCAGGAACCGGTAATCTGTATGCAGCCCGCCAGGATGCGCTCCCCGCCGTTCGGCGCCCATTCTTTCTTGGCACTGGGCTGGACCACCAACCCCAGCGACGTCATCCAAATGTGCTCTGTCAGCTGGCGAATGTCGTTTTCGGAAAATTCCACTTTCTCCTCCTAGCGACTGCGCAAGCGGTAGCAATAGGATGTACCCATCGGGACTCGCTCGAACGAATCGTCCAAATTGAAGGTCGTCTCCGCGCCTCCCAGAAACAGATACCCATCCGCGCGCATGACCTTTTTGACTTTGTTCAGGATTGCCTTCTTCGTTTCCACGTCAAAGTAAATCAGGACGTTGCGCATAAAGATGATGTCCATGCGGGGCAAGGGCGGCCAGGGGCCGGCCAAATTCATTTGGCTGAACTCCACCATCATCCGTATCTCGTCCTTGAGTTGCCACTCCATCCCGCGTTTCTGAAAGTACTTGACCAGCAACGACGCCGGCAGCCCGCGGTTAACTTCCAGTTGGCTGAAGCAGCCTTCCCGGGCGCGCTCAACCATCTGATTCGAAATATCGGTGGCCAGAATCCGCACCGTCCAGCCCATCAACAGGGGGAAATGTTGCCGTAACACCATGGAAATTGTGTAGGGCTCCTGCCCGCTGGAAGAGGCTGCACACCAAATATTCAATGCGCGCTCGGTGCTCCGCTTTTCCATGAACTCCGGAATCACCATCTTCCTCAGTCCCTCGAAAGGATGGATGTCCCGAAAAAACGAGGTCTCATTGGTCGTCATGGCCTCGATCGCTTTTTCGTGCAGACCGTCGTAGGGCTGTTCCCGAAGCTGGGCGACCAACTCTTCGATGGACTTGAATCCCGTCCGGCGCGCCAGCGGCCCCAGCCGCGCTTCGACCAGATATTCCTTCCCACTCTCCAGCACAATGGCCGAGCGCTGGCGAACCAACTCTTGAATGTACCCAAAATCCTCGCTGCGAATCGCCATAGCTCTCCTACTTTACGCTCTGCGCCTGCGCCGGCTCGGCCACCAACGACGCCTTCGTTCGGCCTCGCCACACCCGGCGAACAATCTCCGGACCAAGTTGCTCCAGCGGGAGCACCCTGTCAGCCAAGCCCGCGTTGGCCACGAAGCCTGGCATCCCCCACACCACCGAACTATCTTCATCCTGAACCAGGACTTGGCCCCCGGCTTCGCGAATCTCTTCGCACCCCCGCAACCCATCCTGCCCCATGCCGGTCATCACCACCGCCAGCGCCCGCGCTTGGTAGAGCTTTGCCACCGAGCGGAAAAGAACATCTACCGCCGGGCGGCAGGAGTTTTCCGGCGGAGCTTGGTGGAGCCGCAGCCGAACCGCGGTGCCATCCCGAGCCACCACCATGTGATAGTCCCCCGGTGCCACCCACGCGCACGCCGCCTCCAACTGCTCGCTGGCGACCCCCTCCCCCACACGAACTCCCGATTGATTGCTCAATCGGTCGGCCAGCAGTTTGGTGAAAATCGGCGGCATGTGCTGGACAATCACTATTGGCACCGGAAAATCCGCCGGGAACTCCGGCATCAACCGAGCCAATGCGCTGGGGCCGCCGGTGGAAACACCAATCGCCACGATGTCCACCTGCGAGGACCCGGGCTCCCTCCCAACTG
>JACZYA010000227.1 GCA_022571295.1 Acidobacteriota bacterium
TGGTCTGTTCTACGAAGTAAATGAAACTATGCAACGCCAATTCAATTACAAATCAGCGGGTCATCGTCAAAAATCCAATCCCTGGAGCGTTCCTCGGCCCGTATCCCAATCCGTGGGGGGTATATTACATGCCTAATAAAGTACAAAAGGCCATTTCTGTCAAGCCCATTTTGCAAGAAAATACCTCTCATTTAGGGGTCATTCAGCCGGTATTGACATCATATCTGGCGTTCACAGAGCTCTGATTACTCGTCAAATGCACACTTTCAGTCGTATATTACTCTCCTAACCTGAGGTGCGGCTAAAGCCAATCATCCTGATAGCGCTACTTACGGGAATGCATAAAGGCGAAATTCTCAGACTTGTGTGGAAAGGCCTGGACTTCGAATGTCAGATCATTCACGTTCGAGACTCGAAGAATGGTCAGGCTCGTCAAATCGCTATGTCTCGTGAAGTTGAGGTCACCCTGTCGAGGACGATGAAGATTGTCGATGCCCTGATCCGCGCAAACAAACGCTTCGACCTTGTTCTCTTACCTGAGAAGGGCCACAGCCTCCACAGAGTCAGCCCGTACTGGCGGGAGGCCATCCGCCGCTACTTCCAGGAGCACCTGAAACCCTAGTTTTCCTTTCCAATCCCTCCTCCGCCGCATGAACTTCCCGGAGTAGGCCCGCTGGCTGTAAACTGTAAGCGGCCTCGCAGCCTCGAACATGGCGCTCGTATTCACCGGTCCGTTGTTGAACAGATTGACGCCCCAGGTGCGGCGGAAGATTGAGCGAGCCTACTCCAAGTTTCCCGAGCTGGCGGACCGGCGAGTCATTGTCGGCATCACGCATAAGCGCGGGCTCGATGGCTACGCCGTCGTAGAAGATTTCTGCATCAGGCTGAACGTCAATCGCCGAACCGTTTCCCATTTCACGATTGGCCATGAACTGATGCACCTGCTGCAGAAGCCGGGCTTGGGAATAATCCCTGATGGTGAGATCCAGTGTGACATTTGGACGCTTGCCCGCAGCAAGCTCTTCCTGGACGAGATGCCAAGCTATCTTGAGGTTCACCCGTGTACGGACGAGACTTGGGAACACCATGCCACGCTCGTCCGAGAATTGTGTATCAGGGCAATAGAGGTCAGGAGATCTAATCGAAGGTACATAGTCTGGCTCAAGAATATGCTCCAGCGGTACCTTGATGGTCCTATACAGTTGGAGCTGTTCCCAGCTCCTGCATGAACTTCCTCAAGTAGGCGCTTCGCGTTGACTTGCCTGCGGGTGGGGGCTAAGAAGGACACCGTACATACACTTGATTCTATCTAGCCAGCGAGAGCACAATGCCATGGATTTCAAGTAGACCTTGCCAGAAGAATACGCGCAGGAGCGATGAGCGGAGATTCAAAGCGTCCCCGGCTGAACTTGACACTGGCGCTAACCGTCTTGCTGTTGATGATGGCCTACTTGAATGAATGGGTCTTCTCGATGACGGAAGTGCAGACGTCTTGGCCAGAAATGCCCCGTTACGAGGCGATGAAGATCCCCACAGACAACCCGATGACTATAGCTAAAGTAGAGCTTGGGAAACAGCTATTTCACGACAGGCGACTGAGCGGTGACGAGTCACGCGGCTGCTTCATTTGCCACCTGAAGCCAAGAGGCCTCACTAATGGCAGGGCCGATGCGGTTGGCGCGTATAAAGTCCGAATCTCGCGCTCGCCGCCCACCCTGTGGAACATTGGGTACTACTCGGAGTTCTACTGGGACGGTAGAAGTAGATCCTTGGAGGCACAGGTCAAAGACGCCTGGAGCGGTCGCATCCTGGGTGCCAGCGGTAAAGACGGACACCCGAGCATGGAGGACATCTGCCGGAAGCTCGAAGCAATTGAGGGTTACGGGAAGCAGTTTCAGGAGGTATTCGGGGAAGCGTGCACGCCTGACAACGTAGCGAAGGCGATTGCGGCGTTCGGACGGACGATCGTCGCCAACAACTCGGCGTGGGCACGCTCCTGGGCGGGTGACGAGTCGGCTCTCAGCGAAAAGGCACAGCGCGGCTGGGAAATCTTTCGCGGCAGGGGCCGTTGCACCAACTGCCACGATGGCGTGCTGCTGACTGATCAGCAGTACCACAACATCGGCATCGGGATGGATGCGGAGAATCTTGACTTAGGCCGGTACAATGTAACCAAGAACGAAGAGCACCGTGGTGCGTTCAAGACACCAACGTTGCTCGACATCAGCAAGTCGGCGCCCTACTTCCATGACGGCAGCGCAGCGAAGCTGGAAGATGCCGTGGACACAATGCTGGCGGGCGGGATTGATAATCCTTGGCTCGATCGCGCGAACTTGCGCCCCCCAGTGAAGCTGTCCAAGCGTGAGCGGCAAGACCTGCTTACCTTTCTGCGCGAATTGACAGTTGAGTATGCCGTGACACCGCCACGGCTGCCGAAATAGTTGTCTGTCTTAGCAAGCATGGAGCAAGCTGCCCTCGTCTGAGAAGCAACGATTCGGTGCCCGGCCTAGCGCTGCGTTTATCTGCCATGCCCAGACCCCGCTTCCAATCCCTCCTCCGCCGCATGAACTTCCCGGAGTAGGGGCTGGTTTGACTTACTCTTGGGTGATACGTAATGTTGCAAAACGACCATGGCTAGCCAACAACTTGAAGCGCTCAGGAAGAGAATACGTTCTCTGGTAAATGCAAAACGTCGTGATATGTGTTGGGAGCTGGGCTACTTCCAGTTTCCAATGCATGCAAAAGACCCTGCTGGGGAAGCACCTACCAAGCCCTATATGCTTGTTTGCATCGACACGGCCTCGCGAGCCGTCATGGCGAATCCGCTTTCGAGGAACCTTGCATCCCCAGAGGAGTTCTTGTCTTTACTTGTGTCCTCGATGGCAGCTCTTTGTTTGGGAAAGAGCGGTCCTGTTCTTCCTCGCTCAGTCCATTTGGATAATGCTGCGGCATTGGAACTGCTTGAAAAGGAATTAGACCAATTGGACATTGAGTTTGAGCTTGTCAGGCAGCTTCCTTTCCTTCGCGAATTTTTCTCCCATCAGGCAGGATACACGGGTAGAAAGCACTGAAGTTACCAACTGGGCGTCATCCTTCCCCTAAGCTTCCCGGAGTAGGCTGCTCTCTACTGTTTTCGTTGATACCTTTCACGCATCGGGCCTAGACTAGCGGGGAAATTCGAAAGGACACGGCGAGAGGCAAGAGACAATGAACAAAGACGACGCTAACGCCAAGGAGGGCCTTCCCGCTCGATTGCAGAGAGTTGGAAACGAACTGCTTGAACTGGATCAGGCCATCAGATCGGGAGATATTGATGTTCGCTTGCTCGAGGGGTTCCGGCAAGCCATAGACCACGTTCGCGAGACTACCTGGGCGGTGCAGCAGTGGATCGAGCTGCGGGCGCAAAAGAGGGATGCTTATGGCGTGCTTCCACGACTGACCGTCGAGCGCATCCGTCGTGCCACCCAGCTGAACAATGACCTAGCTTTGGACTTGG
>JACZYA010000228.1 GCA_022571295.1 Acidobacteriota bacterium
TGGTACAAGTCGTCATTCCCCCGCCCAGCTACGAGCAGCGCCGCGCCGAAGCCTTGCGCGCGCTGGAGGAGGCGCGCCGCTGGGGCGTCACCTCCATCCACGACAACCTCCCCGACTTCGACCAACTAGAGCTTTTCCGCGACCTGCGGAAATCCCAGGACCTCACCGTGCGCGTCTGGGCGCGCATGTGGCTTTCCGAGTGGGAGACCCTGCGCGACTACCTGCGCCTCTACCGCATCCCGCGCGCGCGCTCGGGCAGCTGGGGCGACCAATACATCCGCCTGGGCGGGTTGAAAGCCTGGGTGGACGGCATCATGGGCAACTCCTCCGCCCTTTTCCTCGAACCCTACGACCACGAGCCCTGGAACCTGGGCCGCCTGCGCGACGTCATGTTCCCCCGCGGCAACCTCTACCGCCTGATGCAGGGGGCCGACGAGGCCGGCTTCACCATCACCGTGCACGCCATCGGCGACCGCGCCAACCGCATCCTGCTGGACTCTTACCAGCGCATCCTGGCGGAAAACCCGGAGCGCGAGCGGCGCCACCGCGTCGTCCACGCCCAGGTCGTCCAGCCCGACGACTTCCAGCGCTTCGGCGAGCTGGGCCTGATTGCCGAGGTGCAGCCCTACCACTGCATCGACGACATGCGCTGGATGGAGGAGCGCATCGGGCGCCAGCGTGCCCGCGGCGCCTACGCCTTCCGCACGCTGCTCGACGGCGGGGCCACGCTCTCCTTCGGCTCCGACTGGCCCGGCACCAACGCCGCCTACTACCCCATCAATCCTTTGCTGGGCATCTACGCCGCCGTCACCCGCCAGACCGTGACCGGCCAGCCCTCCTACGGCTGGTTCCCGGAGCAGCGCCTCACCATCGAAGAAGCCGTGCGCTTCTTCACCCTCAACAACGCCTACGCCAGTTTTGAGGAGAACATCAAAGGGTCGATCAAGGCAGGGAAGCTCGCCGACTTGGTGGTGCTCGACCGCGACATCTTCTCCCGCCCGGCCGAGGAGCTGCTCGAAACTCAAGTCCTCTACACCTTCTTCGACGGCCGCATTGTCTACGACCGCGCCGCCGAAGCCAAGAAGGCCGCCGAAGGCGAGGATACCAACTAACTCATCCAACCGAGCGCAGAAAACTCACTGCGTTTGTCATTCCGAGGAGTTTACCTGCCGCAGGCAGGCCCGCCCGCAGAAGAACTACGCGCTCGGTTGACGGTTGAGCGGGGGCGTGGTGGGCAAGGTAACGAGCTGGTGGTGGCCAAAGGTCAACACGTCGGTGGGGCAGACGTGGATGCAAATCCCGCAGCCAATGCAGCTCGAGTTCCACATCCCGAACGCCTCCCCCTTGACCGCGAACTTCATCACGTCCACACCCACCTCGCAATAGCGCGTGCACATGTTGCAAGCGATGCAACGGTGCTTGTCGGCAGAAACGCGGAAGCGGCTGGACTTCTTCCCCACCAGATTCATCACGCCCACCACCGGGCACCAGTAGCGGCACCAGATTTTTCCGCCCAGGAAGACATACATCGCCACCGGGATGATGGCGATCAGAAGCAAGTCCACCGTATAGGAATAGAGCTGGCTCAGCCTCACCCCCGCCACGGTGAAATCGTAGCCCGCCGCCACCAGCACCGTCGCCACCGCCGCGAACCCGGTGACGAAATAGAGTTGCCGTTCCTTACGCGTGTTGCCCACCCCTTTGGGGGAGTAGTGCCGCCAGGAATCGCCCAGCGTCTCCGCCAATCCCCCGCAGCCGCACACCCAGGTGCAGAACTTCTTCCCGTGGAAGAGGGTGAACACCGGCACGGCAATGAAAATCAATCCCAGGCTCCACCACCACCAGAAGGCGCTGGCTTGGAAATGCTCCGCCGTGCCCGGGTGGAAGACCAGCGGCCAGGGATAGAGCAGCCCCCACGCCCGCCAGTCCTTCAAGATGTAGAGCGGCACAAGAAAAAAGAAAAATACCTGGAAGAAGATCAGCGAAGCCAGGCGCAGCGTCTGCTGCCCGCCATAGCCCTTCTTTACCCGCCAGCGGTACTTCTTCCAGCGGCGGATGGCGCGCACCCCGAACGCCGCCACCACCGCCGTGTAAAGCAGGGGATAAAGTGAACCCAGGTCCCAGGTCATCTCGCCGGTACGCAGGGTCACCACCCCGGGCATGAACTTCTTGAGCACGTAGAACGTCCCCACCGCCAGGATGCTCAGCAGAAACAGCAGGTAGCGCTTCAGGTTCCAGTCGCGCTCGTACGCGACGTGAATCTTGCGGAAAAACCCCAGCGGCAGTTCGGTCTTCTCCACGCCCAGAAAGGGAAAGATGACGTCGTTCTTCAAGCGCAACGCCGGTGCGGTTGGAGTTTCCACCACCACCGCGCCCGCCTGCACCTGCTGCACGCGTGCGTTCGCCAGCCGGTTCAGCTTGCCGGCGCGAATCTGCTCCTCCACCGTGGCGATCAACTCCGGCTCCGGGTCTTTTAATTCGGCGCTCGGGTGCGCCAGTGTCACCCGATTGTGCGCCGCCAGCGCCACCGCCGTCTCCAGCGCTTCGTTGGTTTCGCCCACCACCAGGATGTCGCGGTCGCGGTGCTTCCCCGGCTCCGGCGGTTGGTAGAAAACCTTAGGTTCGGCTTCCTGACCAACATCGAGCTTGGTCAGGTAAACGAGCTTGCCGATCGAGAGGATCACCCGGTCGCAGATGTAGCTGCGCTTGTCGGTCACCACCCGGAACTTGTCGGTCTTTTGAATGTCGGTGACGGTTTCGCCCAGACGCACGGCCAGGGAGCATGCTTCGAGCTGCTGCTCCCATTCTTCCACCAGGTCACAACTGCGGACGGCAGCGCCCTCCCCGGGCTCCGCCCACCACAAGTTTCCCGTTACCTCGCGCTCGCCCGTGGACGCATAGAAGAGCGGCTTGCACTTGGCGAAGTTGCGGATGGTGGTGAAGAGCCGCTTCTTTTCCAGTAGCAGATAACCTTTCCGGCCGTTCCACTTCTGCGGGCCGGCTTTCTCGAACTCCAGCGCGGCACTCACACCGGCAGGACCGCCGCCGATGATGATGACATGGGCGTCGCAGGGGGGTCGGCACTCAATTTCTTGCGCCAGCAGGTGCCGCGCCACCTCCGCCCCGGCGTTGATGGCCGCCTTGATGTCGGGCGTGCCGATAACGTCGCCCGCCATGTAGAGCCCGGAGATGGACGACTGGCGGCGCTTGTCGAGCAGGGGGAAGCGCGGCCCCATGTCGAAGATACTGCCCGGCCTGGTAAACCAGCTCATTGGATAATTGTTCCTCTGCCCCGCACCCCAGAGTCACAAGAACTTAGGGCACAGCTCCTTTCTCGTCGAGGGTTGGGTTTGCGAGCGCCCAGCGCTCCACCGTCAGTCCCGGTGGCCGGTCGGTGTGCGAGGGGTGCAACTTCCCGGTCACGCGCAGCCGCTTCCCCAACAGCTCGGCGCGCCCCTCCAGCTCCTTCGCCTTGGCCCCGCC
>JACZYA010000229.1 GCA_022571295.1 Acidobacteriota bacterium
CACTGCACCCCTCACCCCGATAGAACTTTGTATCTTGTTCTGCCCACCCGAGGCGTTCCAAGACCTTAGGGGAGGGAGTGTAGGGCTTACGACAGCTCCGACAAACCTTGCGAACCAGTCGTTGGGCGATGACCATGTTTACGCAGGAACTCACCAGAAACGGTTCGATCTTCAGCTCCAGCAAGCGGTTCAGAGTACCCAGGGCGGTGGTGGTGTGGAGCGAGCTCAACACCAAGTGCCCGGTCATGGCCGCATTAAAGGCCACCTCCGCTGTTTCCTGGTCACGGATCTCGCCCAGCAGAACTACGTCGGGGTCCTGGCGCAGGATGGAACGGAGGCAGTTGGCAAAAGTAATGCCGGCCTTGGAGGAGATCTGTACTTGGCTTATCCCGGGGAGCCGATACTCGATCGGATCTTCGATGGTGACGATGTTCAATTCCGGCGACTTCTTGCACGTAAGGGCAGAGTAGAGCGTGGTGGTTTTCCCACTTCCTGTCGGTCCCGTCACCAGGATCATCCCCTGCGGTTGTGCGATCGCGTCCAGCAGCAACTCGTGCTGGTTCGCCTCCATGCCCAGCTGGGTCACTGAGGGGATCCCCTTGCCCGAACCCAGAAGCCGCAAGACCAACTTTTCTCCATCCGGTGTGGGGAGTGTTGAGACGCGCAAATCCACTCGTTGTTTGCGGAACATGACTCTGATATGGCCGTCCTGGGAGCGGCGTTTCTCGGCGATGTCCATGTTGGCGAGAACCTTGAGGCGTGACACCACCCCTGGATGGAGCCAGTCGGGCAACAACATCGCATCCCGCAGCAAACCGTCAACGCGATACCGCACGCGAACTTCGCCTTCCGTCGGTTCGATATGAATGTCGCTGGCGTAACTCCGCAAAGCTTCCAGGATGATCAGGTTTACCAGCTTGATTACCGGACTCAGTTCTGCAATTTCTCGTGCTTCGTCCTCATCAAGATCAGTTCCCGACCCAGGGCGGAACACTTCCAGTTCGCGCGTGTCGTGGGCCTTGCTGGCGAGGTCCACCAGGGGGCTGTTTGCTGCGTAGTAGCGGTCGATCTCCGCCAGGATTTCGGTGCGAGTCGCCACAACCGGAGAAACAGTGTAGCCGGTATGGAATTCGACTTCGCGGATAGCGTTCAGGTCCGCCGGGTTTGCAAGACACAACTGGAGCTTGTTTTTCTCACCTTGAAGCGGCAAACAAAGGTATCGGCGTGCTAACGCTTCCGGGATGAGGTTCAGCGCCGGCGTGATTGACTCATCTGCCAGTCGAATCCGCGGAACTCGCAGACGGCGGGCGAAAAGCTCAGCGACCGTGTCCTCGGTAATCCGCTTTTCCTGCAGCAGGAGATCCCAAAAAGAACGCTTCGTCTCCCTAGCGCGCTTGACGAGGAGGTCGAGTTCTTCCGGAGGCAAGTGTTCCGAAAGCAACAGCAGTGCCACTACGTCCTGACTCGTGGAGTCTGTTTCGTACCACATGCATAGCCCCTTGCGCCCTCCGGAATACGTCCAAAAGCGAGGATGGCTGCGATGAACCCTGCCTCGCACTATTAGGATTCTATAACGCAACAAAGTGGAACCAATAGTCTCTTAGGTGGAAATTGAGTTTCTCCACAAGGCTAACTATAGGCCTGGGGTCCTATTCTGTGACCGACGGTTCTAGGCCCTATTAACTTCCTATCCCGTTTATAATGAATGGAATAGAACATAATATCCACATGGCTGTGCCTTGGCATGAAATGAAGGCGAAATCCGCCATTCCCAGCGCGGGAAGCTAGGCAGTATGACGGTATGATTCCTTCAACCGAGAAGCAACAGAGAGCTGTGCTACCTCTGCTCCGAGCAGCGTGCCCTCCTTCGGAGAATTAGGGCTCACGGGAATTGTCGAAGACTGCCGACTAATAACACCCAAATGAACTCATGTCAGAAAGTAAATTGTGCCAAGAGCGGCATACCTGCCAAGAGCAATACCTCCATCTTCTTCTCAGGCGTTATCCAGGCTTTTGGTTCGGATGCTAACAATTCTTGAGATTACAGTTGCTTGACAATCCGTGGCAGCAAGCGCACCATTGGCCACACTCTATTCATGACTGCACCTGAACGACGTTCCGCACTTCGCTATCGGGTCAAGCCCGGGACCTTTGCTTACTTCCACGCTCTGGGTTCCCAGTCCGAGGCGGCCATCCGAGACCTCAGCCTTGGAGGCCTTTACATTGAAGACCCTCGCAATAAGTTTTCCGAGGGTACGGAACTAGATCTCGAACTTCGTCTGGGAAACAAATCTGTTTCCCTTCGCGGAGTAGTGGCTCGTGCCTACGCCGGCGAGGGATTCGCGGTTCGATTCCTTGAGTATTCCAGCGATATGAAAGAACGCCTGGAAAAACACTTGCGCAGCCTTCTCAGTTTCGGCTCGTCTTAGCTGGAAGAAGAATAAGAGTGTTCTTGGCACAGAGCCTGACCCTCTGGTTGCCCAAACCAGAGGTTTGTGCCGGAACGTTGTGGTTTCGGCGCGGCTTTGGCATCTTGAAAGTGGGCCGCGCGGAGCGCAGTAAGTCATGTGTAAATTGGAGAGTTATCAAAAGAGACGCTTGCCGCAGCTACGACAACGATTGCCTTCATGTTGAGTAAACACCAGGCCGCACTTGGGACAACTCACCAATATTCGGGTGCTTTGACAGAAGTTGCAGGTATTATTTCCAATCTCATATGTCATCCAAGCGTGGCAATCTTCGCATAAGGCGGTGTTCGTAATACCTTCTTGACCCATCTTGACTAGCAATTTACGCCTTGACCGTGTTTGAAGTCAAGTTGTGGGCAGGCTGCCTTCTAGGATTCCAGCAGTAAATTCCAGAAAAGAAACTCCCGCCCGTGATTGGCAGCGAACGGGAGTAAATAGGGGTCAATCAAAAGCTATGCGAAGCGTAAGCGAAGCACTCACCGAAGTCAAGCCCGCTCGTATCGGCTATTTCACCATTCGCGGAAGCCGCGAACGCAACCCACTTGGCTACCGCTGTGTGGGAGTGAATCTTACAGTAGCCGTTTCCGTTGGAGCGGGTGGATGCGCTGTAGGCGAGAGGGAGGGCGTGGCGACGGGCCTTGGGGAAGGGCAAGTTCGGGATTCCATCGAGCAATCGGTGGCTGATTCCGCGTGCTGGATGCTACTTAATCGAGAAACTGTTTCACAAAGTCTGCAAGCTTGGACGATTCACTAGCCCACTGGTCAACTTCTGACGTGTCTAGCGAGTGCCGCTTATCTCCGTAGTAGATTCTATACTTAGTAGTGTTTCGCTGGTCGGGAACAACCAGGAAACGTGCCTCTTTGCCCAGAGACTTCGCTGCGGTATTTAGAGCGCTTTGGAGTTCTGTCCAATGCATGCCCCTAACGTCCTCTGATGTTTTGAACGCGGGAACCTCACAAGCCAGACCAAAACAAGACACCCCAGAATGCTTCGCTGGGGACGGTTAGCTC
>JACZYA010000230.1 GCA_022571295.1 Acidobacteriota bacterium
CGTTCTCGCGCAGCGCGCGCAGAATGCGCCCCAACTGGGTCTTAAGGGTGTAGGCGGTAACCGCTTTCGGCATCTTCCCCTCTTCAATCTATCCTTTTGAATTGGTCAATTAAATTATACCTGTCCTTAGGGCGGCTGTCAACGCAAGCAATGGAGCTGTCAGCAACTCGACCAAGCCCCTCTCCCGGCGCATCAACTAAGCGCGCTGACTTGGGCGGCTAACCAGGGTAGCTTCCCTGGTGAAAATCAACGAGCGCCGGGGTAAGCTCTTCTACCCTGCCGTCCGAAGCAATAAACACCTTGCCACATTCCGCTAGCGCGACAGCGCCAGCTTCACCGGGGGCAGGACCGCGTGGCCCAAGCGCATCCGTTGGAGGCGTTCGATCTGGCTGAGTGTGCGTTCAAAGTTCCGTTCCAGCATTGCCTCATATCTTTGCAAGCGATCCCCGACTTGTTGAGGCGGAACCAGTGCCGCGATCGCTCCTAGTTCTCTTAACTTCTCCTTACCATTGAGCCAACGTTTGAGCATCAGCTCGAACTCTTCAATCTCGCTGGTAAGGCTCTCAATCACCCATTTTTTCGCACCGTCGGAGTAGACCTTGGAAGAATCACCCTGAGATTTTTCCTTTCGATTTCGCGTTAGCTTCCGATACATTTCAGCGATGGGTCCGGATGGTTGTGAATCGATCTCGACCTTCACCCCTTTCGCCTGCTCAGGAGCTTGAACGATTCGGGGTCTGTCCTCAGTTCCAAACAGCAGCTTGAGAGCATCTTGATCGCGATCCCAGTCGAGTCCCTCCGCCTCGATCCGCTCCCGTAAACTCTTAAACTGCCGGACGGCAACCGTAAGTGCTCCCTCATCCTTCATATGCTTGGCCATGAAAACCAAACCGAGGCCACTGCCTAGCATGACGCCTGCTGCAGTGCTCACCCCTGATTCCGTTTCCTTGGGCTCACTCCAAATGCTGATTTCGGCACGCTCCGCCCTGAGGAGGCGCCGGAAGCGCCATATGAGAAAAGCCAGTTTTTCGACCAGTATCTCCTCCGCCTTGCCGACCGCCTGAAGCGACTCGACTAGACCGTCGACGAGCTTGCAGTACTCGTCCCGCGCCTCGGAGTCTAAGAGTCCCAATAAGAACATAGCGTGCTTAGTCGCGTTGTAGGGGGACTTCCGCTTGCCTCGGCGAGTTCGAGGGCCAGTAGGCCCGCAACGTTCCAGTTGACCCGTCCGTCCTTGCTTGTCGCGAACGTTGCGCAACTGATTGTGTGCTGGGTCCTTGCCATCTTCCCTCGTTGTTGGTGTTTCTGGAGTCTGCTGAACTTCTCCCTCACCCAACGGCGGAGCCGTGCCTTTCGCTGAGCTTTCGGCCGGGACAAGCTCGCCTTGTTTGCATCCAGAAACATTCTCCATTCCTACCCCCTCAAAAAAAAAGCGGGAAGTCTTTGAACAAGACTTCCCGCCGTCGGGACCTTGAATCGTCGGCTCCTATCTTAAACTTCCTCCACCCACTGTCAAGGAAAAAGGATCGTGGCATGTGGCTACGATCCTTGCTTGACCTGGCGTTCCTCTAATGTCTAATTGGCGATTTACCTTTCCTGGCTTCTGTACCTCCTCCCCCAACGAATTGGACCCTAATCGTCCCAATGCTGCGCCTAGCCTTCCGGATCTCTTTTCGCTCCAGAGTGGGTCATTTTCGAGGGAAAAGCGGATGGACTTGGACACCCCTATTCGGTCACAGAATCAACTGGTTAGGGCCACTTTCCAGGGGAGTTCGTTTCGCAGTTTTGCCCTTCCGCCCAGAGGGTCTGCCCTTGTATCCCTACCTGCCTTCAAGGGGGCGTTGCAGGTTCCGCTGTTCTTGCCGAGCGTCTTCCTTCTTCTGGCGGGAGAGGAAGCGCTGGACGTATGTCGGGCTTGCCCACGCAACTTCCTTGTACTGCATCCGTTTCGGCGGGAGGTCGCTTCGTAGCACAAACCCGCACGACTCAGAATCTGCCTTACTTGGCGGCGAGGGCCGTGATCCTGTTCGGGGAGGAAATTCCCTCCCCTAGGCCTGCCGGCGGGCACCGTGCAAGATGCCCCTGATGATAATCTCGTCTCGTACGACCTGGTAAAAGACCAACCAGGAGCTTACCGGAAACCAGCGGTAGTCGCGGGTGCGACCGCGCCGACGTTCCGGATACATAGAGGGATATTCACTCGCGGTGCGAACTCTTTGCAGGATGTCCTCACCCACCCCGGCAGGAACCCCCGCCAAATGACGCAAGGCGGTGGCCGTCCAGCGAATCTTCACTTGTGACGTTTGCGGCGCACCACGCGCTCGGCCGCAGCGTGCGCATGCAACCGTTCCGCCCGGATGTCTTTTGCGGAGGACTCCATCATTTTCCGAAACGCCGGCTCCCGCTCCAGCTCGTCCAGATAGGTTTCCATCGCCGCATAGACGCGTAGGGCTTCCCGCACTACAAAGCTGCGATTGTTGCCTCGCGGCCGCGCCAGTTCGTCCAGCAAGGCTTTGCTCTGGTCATCGAGAACCACCTGGCACTTCACGTTACTATCCTCCGGTGCTTTGTCTCTCTTCCCATTCTGCCCTCCAAATCCCCCTTTGTCAACACAAAGCAACACTAAGCCCCCCTAAGGGGGAAGGAAGCCCTTGCGGAGGTCAAGTGCTGCTTCGTTCTTCTCGCAACTGTGCAACTGGGTTGCACAACTCTTGATCTTCCGCCAGGTTCGCTTTTTGTTCGCTATTATACGTCCTCCCGATCTGAAGTCAAGGGGAAACCTTTGCCCCGCACCTACTCAGACCGATTTCTCCCTTCCCAGGGTCGGTCCTGGGCCGTCGCTGGAGATCTTGGGGCTAGGGCTCTTCCTTCTTCTGGCGGGAGAGGAAACGCTGGAGGTATTGGGGCCCTTCGTATACTCTGAGACCGCCCGTGCGACTCAGCACACTTTCTTCCTTCGCCTCGATCTGCCGGTAATGACGGAATCTTTCCGTTGCCACAACTTCGTCAGTGTTGCCTCAAGGTAGTTGGTTACGGAACGCCTCTCCTTCTTTGCTTCTTCGAAAAGTCTCTCCTTGAAGTCGGTCGATACCCGGAGGTTCAAAGTCTCGCTCTTTCGCATTCCTACCCCAAACAACAGTAGACGGGATGCTACACAGACGCGGTACAGGCGTCAAGGAACCAGAGCCTGAAAACTTTCCTCTTGACATTGTAACGCGATGCACGTTACAATAGCGGTACATGGGAGGCTTCCAATGAGAAGACCACTGAACAGTCTGAGGAGAAAAAACCTGCGACTCGCCAAGATTAGGTGGCCCGGCGGTGCGGAAAGGCTGAATCTTGAAGCACTCCGCTCCTTGTCAGACCATTTCGGGCTTTCGATCGCCTTGGGTGATCTGATACTTCTGGATGGCCGATGGTATGTCACCCACGCTGGCCTCCTGCGCTTGGCCCACCGGAACCGTTGTTCCGGTATCC
>JACZYA010000231.1 GCA_022571295.1 Acidobacteriota bacterium
GATTCTCCCGCATCGGTTGGCGACGGGCCATCGGCGATCGTTTGTGGGCACTGGCGAGCAATTCTGTTGAAAGACGGTTCCAGTAGCGGCGAAGAATCCGCCGCGGCGGCTTCTTCGTCGGCTTTATGTCCCTCCAGGAACTGCCCTATGCCGGAAAGCAACGCCAACTACTTGGTTTAACAGGGCTTAGCCCTGAACCCCTCGCAACCACTATCCCACCGACGCTGCAGCCAACTACCAGGGGGGTATCATCTCGACTTGCGGGATTAACTCGCTTAAAATAAGCTACTTAGCGGCAGGAACTAGTTTCAAAACCATGTTTTTTTTCTGCTTCTTTCCACCTCCTCCTCTGCCAGACGAGCCAGCGGCAACTCTTTCCGTCGCCACCCTGGAATAGCTGAAATCCACTCCCCGCTCAACCCGCACCCTCACTTTCAACAGAAAAACTTACAGACGGCCGTTTGTGGGGTACTTCAGAAGGAGCCGGAAACACGGGCGGGTCGAGCGGGGAGCACGCTCGGTTGAGCTGTCCGCTACGCTGGGCGGTGGAGTTGTGCTGCGGGCGGCGAAGGCGACCGTCAGCTTCATCGGTGTGTTAGGTTGTCTCCCCGTGTTCTTTACTGACCATGATGTTTAGCAATTGTCTCCTTACTCAATCGTAGAAACCGAGCCGCATTGTTATAGAAAATGTCGCGCTTCTCTTCTTCGGTCAGGAACGGGGCCGATTCGATCGCCTCGATCGCTTCACCGATGAGCTTCGGAAACTTGCTTCGATCTGATCCGAACATCAACCGTTTTCCGAGTCCCGCATCCATCAACCTGTGTAGATACCAGTGAAAAATCTTACGGGGATATCTCGAGGCGGAGAGGTCGCCGTACACGTTTGGATAGTGGTACATCAGGGCGATGGTTTCCTCAAGAAACGGGAAACCAGAGCCTTCGATGTAGATACGAAGCGTCGGGTGGCGCACCAGCACTTCCTCAATGCGCGTGGGCCGCCCGATCGCGATACGAAATCGTTCAGCCGGTGCGCCCGTGCCGTGAGAGTGGATCAGCACAGGCACGTCAAACTCCTCCGCGAGGGCGAAGAACGGCTCCAAACGTGGGTCATCAGCGGCAATGCCTACATACTGAGACGTAATTTCACCCATCCCGTGAAGCCGGCCAGCAAGATACTCAGCACGCAAACTGTCGATGTCGGGAAAACCGTCTATCCCAAAAGCCGGGAACATTGGCGAGGGAATGAATCGACCCGGGGCAGCAGCAGTCCACCTGTAGACATTCTCCAGCGAGTCGCTAAGAAACGCTTTGACAATGTTGGACTCATCCATCAGTGCGACCACGCGCTGGCGAAGACTGTCGTCCGGGCCGGCGTGCAGGTGCATGTCGATGATGGGACCATCATAGCGGGCGGTCTCTTGCCCCGCCGCCGGGGTAGCCAACGTGGCCACGGCAGCGAGCACTGAGACAATGAGTAACCGCAACTTGCTCGTCTTTGACATCCTCCTGCCTCCTTTTAAAGCATTCTCCTTCGGCTCGATTCTGATGCGCGGCCTAACGATTCGCGATAAGCTGCGAGCGGCGAAGCCGATCGTCCGCTGCATCGGCCTTGTTTGGCGACGTTCGTGCCCAATACGCATCACGATGCGTCCTACCCTTTCTGCCAGCGCCCCCCAGTAAAAAACAAACTATCCTGGCGGCAGCTTTATTTCAAGGCTCACACAGGGGCCGTCGTTCTTCTCCGCCCCAAACTGAGTGGCCGTAAGTGGCTTGAGGAACGAGGGATTTGCGCTTCGACACACTGCATCGCCCTCGGAGGAGACAACCCGGGGCGGTTCCCGAATCCTATCTGCTCAGTCTCATCCTCTCTTTTGTAGGTAAAGGCGGGGCCAAACTCGTGGGAATCGTTGCGGCGAGCCGATAGCAAAAGCCCACGCACTTGCGCGAGCCTGGCGGGCAAGCGGCCCACGAAATTGGGTAGTGTCTTAATTTGAGCGATTCCAAACTCAGCCTCAATCTCAATTCACACCGAGCCCTGCGGCCCCCGCCGCAGGGCTTTTTGCTTCCCCCAGGCAGGGGCCTGGGGGCTCGGTGCGAAATTAAGACACTGCCCGAAATTGACAGCCCTCGAACGCCGGGCTATTCTGACAAGAGAGGGTTTCTAACCGTGCCTCTGCGTCGCGTCTATATTGACCACAACGCCACCACTCCGGTGGCGCCGGAAGTGGTGCAGGCGATGATGCCGTTCCTGACCGAAGCCTACGGCAACGCCAGCTCCATCCATAGTTGGGGGCAGCGCGCCCGCGCAGCGGTGGAGCAGGCCCGCCGGCAGGTGGCCGCCCTAATCGGCGCGCGCGAGAAGGAAGTGGTCTTCACCAGCGGCGGCACCGAGGCCGACAACCTTGCCCTGCGCGGCGTGATGGGCGCCGCCGAGCGCTCGCACCCGCACGTGGTCACCACCACCATTGAGCACCACGCCGTGCTCAACACCTGCCAGGCGCTGGAAGCCGAAGGCGTGCGCGTGACCTACGTGGGCGTGAGCGCAGAAGGTGTGGTCAACCCGGAGGACATCCGCCGCGCGCTTACGCCCGAGACGGTGCTCATCACCGTCATGCACGCCAACAACGAGCTGGGCACCGTGCAGCCCATCGCAGAGATCGCCCGCATCGCCCGCGAGCGCAAGATTGCTTTCCACACCGACGCCGTGCAGTCGGTTGGCAAGTTGCCGCTGGACGTGAAGGCGCTGGGGGTGGATTTGCTCTCGCTCTCCGCGCACAAACTCTACGGCCCCAAGGGGGTGGGCGCGCTCTACGTCCGTCGCGGCCTGCGCCTGAAGCCGCTCTTCTTCGGCGGCCACCACGAGCGCGACCGGCGCCCCGGCACTGAAAACGTCGCGGGCATTGTCGGCTTTGGTGCCGCGGCCGAGTTGGCCCACCAGCACTTGGAAAAGGAGGGTGAGCGTTTGGCCGAGCTGCGCGACCAGTTGGAGCGAAGCATCCTTGAGCGCGTGTCGCACGCGAGCGTCAACGGCGGCGGTGCGCCGCGCACGCCCAACACCACCAATATCTATTTCGACTTTGTGGAGGGCGAAGCGCTGGTCATTGCTCTGGACTTGAAGGGCATCGCCTGCTCGACCGGAGCGGCTTGCTCGGCAGGCGCAGTCGAGCCCTCGCACGTGCTGTCGGCGATTGGACTGCCGGCCGAGCGCGCCCGCGCCAGTATGCGTTTTTCCCTCGGTCGCCAGACTACGCGCGAGGAGATTGATTACGTTGCTGAGATGCTGCCGGGCGCGGTCGAGCACCTGCGCGCACTCTCCCCGCTCTACAAGAAACCTGTCGGCGCCGGCACGCGATGAGCGACATGAAGGCGATTGTTGCGAAGCTCAACCGGTCCCGCGCCGGACTGCTGTCGGCGGTGGAGCGCGTCCCGGTCGAGCGCTGGCAGAAGCGGCCGGGGAATGGCGGCTGGTCGG
>JACZYA010000078.1 GCA_022571295.1 Acidobacteriota bacterium
CTTGGCCTCCACGACAAGAGAAAATTACTGGCTCGCGCTTTTATGAGTGCTGATTTCAAGTCGGTAAGAAAGTTCGGATTCTCATTGAGGCGGGTAGTGAGCTTTGCCTTTCTGGTCTTGGTGAACGTCTTGATTTCTGGCAGCCCTCCCTTGTTTTCGTTCCAGAATCGGACCAACTCCTCAGCGACAAGAAACAGTCCCTGATTAGTCCTTGATTGGTCATTTATAGGTACAGAACCGCTCGATAGAGCGTTCTTGTCCACTCTGACAGAGCGTTTCTGCTCCATCTGATCGGACACTTCTGCTCCATCTGATAGAGCACTTTTGTCCATACCGCGCTGTATCAGTATCCATTTCTTAGATTTCCTGACGCGGATTGAGTAACCCCTACCCGTCGCTTTGGTGCTGATGTAGCCGTGCCTTTCGAGCCTTTCCCGATGCCGAGCTGCGGTTTTTGGGTGAAGTCCCAATTTCTCCGCCGCCTCCTCATCGGTGACAGGTTTGCCGCCCAAGACTATGCCGGCCTTGCCCTTACCCGTTGTCACGCGATCCTCATAGAGCAGGAACAGCGGGAATGCGGGACCAATTTTTCGGACGTGCACCGGCGTGAGGGCACCGTTGGAAAATGGCACAATATAATTTATTTCCCCGCACTTGGAGCCGTTCACTCTCACCGGCTAACTCCTGCGAAAAGAGGCGGAATTTGGTCTGGGGGTTGCTTCGGGCGTGGTTCGAAGATTGCACCGGCTGACCCGCGTTCGCGCAACAATTCAACGATGCGTTGGCGTTGATTGGGGCTGCTGGGACCGCGAGAAGAGCTTGACACCTTGTTGGTTCTGGTTGGATAATCCTTCGCGCTCGCCTGATTCATCTCGCTACCTCAAGCCCGTGCCGCCAGCACGGGTGCCATGACTGGCAGGTCAACGGAGACCCCCTCGCTTCACGAGAAATTTTAAGTTTCTTAGCTTGTCCGCAAATTGCTGTGCAGGAACTGTTGCACCCGAATGAAAGGCTAAAATTTCCTGTTGAATCTTCCCTTTCGGATTGAGAAACTCGAAAACACCTTCGCGGCGCTCGTTGTAGCCAAGGTTGGCAAGCCGGAATCCCCGAAGCGAAAGGAAGGTGGCTAGGCTCAGATCAGTCGTTCGGTAGGGCGGTTGCGCAATTGTCTTCGGCATTGAATCTATCTTTGCAATCTTCGAGCAGGAAGAAGCCTAGTGCAAGTTGCCCGCGTTTGGTCAAGGGCAAAATGCACATTTTTTAGTGTGCGAGAAGAGCAGGTGAGCACAAGAAATTAGTCCAAAATTTGGACTAATCCCACTCAGCAGCTGGCGGGTTCGGCACTAGTGCAAAATGCGTTTGCATGAGCTAAAACCGCAAGTGGCAGGGACTTCAAGAGACGGATGTTTTTGGGAAGGCGGCAAACCGGCCTTCTACGCCAGGAAAATCAGGGGGTTGCAGGACAGCTTCCAGCAGGGTTTTTGGGCAGTTCCGGCGAGGCACGCTGGGTCTTGCCAATACCTGGCCCACGGCCCACCTAGGCTTTCAACGAACACGGGGCATTCCATTAGTGATCCACGCAAACGCTCCCATCTTGTCGAAAGTTACATCGTTTAGGACGAAGTAGGGGTCAACGTCTTTGTCGCTTCCGTTCGACTTCCAGAGGGAAACGAACAACATGGAGTCACCCGAGAACCCGTTCGTAAGAGCTTCGTACACTTCGGCCCTAGCTTTCTCAACCAAGTCGGCCAATGCTTGCTCAACCAACCTTTCTGTCTCCTCCTCTGTGTCACGCTGAAATTCAGGACTTACTAGTTGCCCTATGCGAAAGGGACTCATTCCCAGCTCTGTTGCCCACATTTCGTATTCGGGTTCATGCCATTCCTCCCAGGCTAAGCCGCAAAATTCCTGATACATAGTAACGAGGCTCATCAGACGCACGAGTACCTTCGTCCGTTCAATCTCGTCTGAGTACTCTGTAAGTCCACGGCGTCCAAGAACCTTCCACGCAGCTCGCCCCCACCTCAATTCCGGCTGTCCTGACCAGATTCGGAACATAGAACTGGCTGCATCCGACACATCCTTCCAAGTCACTCTGCTGGACTTAGCTTTAGCCGGCGAGCGTCTCATGGTCCGTAGAGGATCGTCTGTAGATAGATGGTATTCATCATACTAGAAGTATGGCGTGCGGAAGGCAACAAGATTTTCCCGCGTCACGTTCGGGCGAGCTGTTCGCCGTCAACGCGAGAAAATGGGAATGTCACAGGAAGAGTTTGCCGAGCAAGCTAATGTCCATCGGACCTATATTAGCTCCGTCGAACTCGGCAAGGTGAGTGTGGGGATAGAAGTTGCCAATGAACTAGCCGTGGCCCTGGGTATGCGGCTAAGTGAACTAATCCACAGCGCCGAGTAGACTTTCTCTATTCTTCTTGCTTTTCTGAGTAACCAAACAACCCGTTGACTGAGGGCTGCTAATCCATATCTTGCAGGAAAAAATAGGCGGCTTCGCAACAACCATTGCTACCCAGCTTGCCCACATAGGAATTGGTTGGCCTTGCACCGTCCAATCCAATGCAAAGACGACTCGGAGGATATGGCCGAGCGCGAACCGCGACTTCCCCACTTTAGCTTCTCTTCTCCCCGAGACACTGCGGCATGTAACTGGCTGATTCTCAATGGCTTATGGTGAATATTTGTTAACAAGTGCGCTTGCCGAAGGCGGGGCAAACCGGGACAACAGAGAGTGTGATAGGGAGCGACCCCAGCCGACCCGTGCAGTCATTGTAGCAAGCAAGCCTTACCCCCTGGGGGGTGTTATACCTCCCCTGGAGTCCCAGCGTAGATTGCTATGCTGTTCACCAGAATTTCTCGCCAGAGTGAATCTAGCCTTTTGGCGAGCCGCGACGAGATGCGGGCCTCGACACTACTCCGGGAAGTTCATGCGGCGCAGGTGGTACAATCCCTGGAGGCAGGTCACCGGGTGCTGTCCGGGGCCCGGCGGATCGGATCTTCAGCCCATGAGGAGAGTCAGCGATGGACGTACCCGGAGATAGGCTGCAGCGCCCTGCAGTGTAGCGCGGCGGAACAGAAATGCGCACTTTGGGCCTAAATCATTGGGAGGATAAGCAGTTACAATGGATCGTGAGTGTGGTCACTCGGTGATAGACTGCAGCAGGCAGCAAGGCTTGCCTTGCTAGACGGTTCTGTCTAATTCTAGTTAGCCGCCAAGAGTCCTATGGGGAAATCGAATTCCAAGTTCAGTGAAGAAACGCTGCTTTTGGTGTTCTCGTGGACTCACATCGCATTGATGTTTCTGCTCCCGCAGATTTGGCAGGTCAATATCAACCTCTGGACCCAGTTGTTGGCGTACGCTGGCGGCTTTCTTCTCGGTATCCAGGTACTTGGGGACAAGAGGATAAGAAAAGCCGACAGGACTCTCGCGGCGAATGCGCGTCATATCAGCCGTATGTTGAACCGGTTCCTTCTCTTTTACTATCTGGTAAATGAGGAGGAAAAAGGCGATCGCCGAGAAATTGCAGCCTGGTACTTATTTGGACTGCTAGACCTTCTGCTTTGGATAGCTTTCCTAAAGCTCATCGTCCCAGTATGGCTCGGCATCACTGCAAAGGAGTTCTTTCAGCGATACATGAGCTTTTGGAAATTATACTTGTTGATAGTACTCCCAACAACGATTACGCTGCTTACGGTTCTCCTTCGTCGCGTGATCCGCAAGCTGCCAGCTCTCGGCAAGATTCTCCATTTTCTGTTCTATGCGACTTGGATCCCAGGGGCCTTGCTCTTCGGATGGATTACGATCCCATGGCTTCTCATCGTTGGACTGTCTTGGGTCGTCTTGCAAAGTCTCGTTGCCTTCGTGTATTTTAGAAACAAGTGGAATCTGGGCAATATATTTTATGTAATTGGCTTTGCCTCTTTGATGTTGAGTTTTGTGCTCTTCATTATCGAGAAAGCCCACGGCGGCGGCTAACAATCCGTTGAAGCTGACGGCCACGTTATGCGGCTCTCGT
Source organism: Acidobacteriota bacterium (assembly GCA_022571295.1). Lineage (GTDB taxonomy): Bacteria > Acidobacteriota > Terriglobia > Acidiferrales > 2-02-FULL-67-57 > JACZYA01. Next base: position 4,029 of record JACZYA010000078.1, read on the forward strand.
AGGAGAAAGAGCAGGCGCTCGACTGGTTTGACCGGGTAGGGCAGGGTTCACCCTGAGGGCTCTCCCTGAAGGGGTTCATCCCCTGCCGGCATACGGCAAGGCGTAAAGCCTGCCTGCGGCAGGCAGGCCTTGCCCTACCCCGCCTTTGCTTTGTTCACGGCTCAGTCTGTTTTTGAGCCCAGCCCGGAAGAGGCGCGGACCTGCCTGCCCTGCCTACCCGCCACGGCGGGCAAGGCGCAGGCAGGCATTCTTGTCTGTGTTCCGTGGCCAGGGTCTCTGCACCCTCTGCGGCGAAGAATCCATCCCGCCAACAGCAAGGGAACCGCATCAGGGTGCTTGTGTAGTTCCCCGGCGCCGTGTAGCATCCCTTGATTCAGCCTGCGCCAGAGGGCGTCCCATGACGGCATCCCATCAAACCGCGACCGCAACCGCGACGCAACTAACCTACACGCAAGCGGTCGAGCGCTTGCTCTGGCTGGGGCACGAAGGCCGCAGCTTGAAGTGGGACCTCAACAACATCCGCGCCGTGCTGGAACGCCTCGGTCATCCGGAGCGGCAGTTCGCCGCCGTCCACATTGCCGGCACCAACGGCAAGGGCTCGGTGGCCGCCCTGGTGGACTCCATCCTGCGGCAAGCAAACTACCGCACCGGGCTCTACACCTCGCCCCACCTGGTTCGCATCAACGAGCGCATCGCGGTGGAGGGCGTCGCCGCCGGCGACACCGAGTTCGCCGCCGCCTTCAACGCCGTCGCCCACGCCATCGAGGCGCTGCTGGCCGAAGGCCGCCTACCCCACCAGCCCAGCTACTTCGAAACTCTCACCGCCATGGCCCTCTGGCACTTCGCGCAGGCGCAGGTTCAAGTGGCGGTGCTGGAAGTGGGCCTGGGCGGTCGGCTGGACGCCACCAACGCCGTCACCCCCGCCGTCTGCGCCATCACCTCCATTGACTTCGACCACGAGCGCTACCTCGGCCACGCCATCGAGCAGATCGCCGCCGAAAAGGCCGGCATCCTCAAGCCGGGCGTGCCGGTGGTCAACGCCGCCGAGCACCCGGCGGCCCGCGCCGTCATCGCCCGCCGCGCGGCTGAGGTGGGCGCGCCCTTGATTGATCTAGCTTCCGACCACCGCGCCGAGCAAATCACCAGCCGCGACTTCGGCTGCTATCAATTCACCCTGAAAGCACCCGACCACGCCGACCTGCGCCTTTCGTTGTCCCTGCGCGGCCGCTTCCAAATTCCCAACGCGCTCATCGCCGTCGCCATCGCGCGTGAGCTCGCCCGTCAGGGATGGAACATTCCCAGCCAAGCCATCCAAGCGGGCATCGCGCAGGCTCGCTGGCCCGGACGGCTGCAACTGGTGCGGCCCACCGGCCCAGCCGAAGGCCCGCTGGTCTTTCTCGATGGCGCGCACAATCCCGCCGGGGCGCGCCGTCTGGCCGAGTTCTGGGACGAGCACCTTGCCCCACCGCCGGCAGGGCGCAGCGGCCGCCGCTTGCACCTGATCTACGGCACCCTGCGCGACAAAGCGGTGGACGAGATTGCCGAATGGCTCTTTCCCCGTGCGACTTCCCTTATCCTTACTCAACCGGCCACGCCCCGCGCCGCCGGCGTGGACACCCTGGCACCACTGGCCCATGCGCTCAATTCGCAGGTCGCGGTCGAGCCCGACCCCGCGCAAGCTCTGGCACGGGCGCTCGCCCACGCAGCCCCAGAAGATGCTATCTTCGTGGCCGGCTCCCTGTTCCTGGTGGGCGACTGCCTGAAAGCTCTCGCAGCGGACACAACTGTTTCCGCTGCTCGAAAATAATGCGACCGCTACTCGAAACCCTGGGCCTGTTGCGCTCGCTGTTTTTCACCCTGCCTTTGTTTTACCTTTGCACCACTGTTCTGGGCGTGGTGTCGCTGTTGCTGTCCCCCATCAACCCCAGCGCCCGCCGCCAACATGAGTACAGCCGCCTGTGGGGACGGCTGCTGCTGGTCATCTGCGGCGTGCGCGTGCGCGTGCGCGGGCTGGAAAAACTTGACCCCGCCCGGCACTACGTCTACCTCGCCAACCACCGCAGCTACCTGGACATTCCCATCCTGTTCGCTCGCCTGCCGGGAGAATTCCGCACCATGGCCAAGGCTTCGCTCTTCCACCTTCCTTTTCTGGGCTGGCACCTCCGCCGCTCCGGCCACCTGCCCATCGCCGGCTCGAACGTCCACACCAACGCCCGCCGCCTGTTGCAAACCATCAAGTGCCTCCGGGCAAACGTCTCCCTGCTGGTTTTCCCCGAAGCCGAGCGCAGCGTGAACGACGAGTTGGGAGAGTTCAAGCCGGGTATTTTCCTGGCGGCGCTCAAAGCGCGCGCGCCCATCGTCCCCATCACCATTCGCGGCTCCGGCCACGCTCTGCCGCGGTACTCCTGGCACCTCCGCCCCGGCACGGTGGAAATCATCGTGGGTGAACCCATCCCCACCGAGGGCCTGACCCGCGCCGACATTGAGACCCTCATCACCCGCGTCCGCGACTGCATAGATAACAACCTCACTCCTGCCCCACAACCTGGGTAGGGCAAGGCTTTATGCCTTGCCACCGCGCGGAGAAATGCACTGGTAGCAGCCCCGCGAAGCGGGTGCGGAGCCTGCCTGCGGCAGACAGGCACCTCTTCCAAACTGAATTTTGGTTGGGGACGGGGTTTGGGTAGGGCAAGGCTTTATGCCTTGCCGAAGGGACATGGAACCTGCCGAGGGCAACGGCAGGGGACCCTTCGACAAGCCTGCCTGAGCCTGCCTGCGGCAGGCAGGCTCAGGCAGGCCCCCGGGCTCAGCGTAATTTTCCCATTGCCAAAATGACCCATTGCCCGGCGGCTTGGTAGTGTCTTAATTTGAGCGATTCGGAACCCGGCCCAAATCACACCGAGCCCTGCGGCCCCCGCCGCAGGGATTTTCGCTTCCCCCAGGCAGGGGCCTGGGGGCTCGGTGTAAAATTAAGACACTACCCAGCGGCTCCGCGCGATTGCGGCTCTTCGGACCAGATGCTAGGATGAGCGCTTTGCTGCAACAGAACGAATCGCCATGATTGATCTTTCAGGACAAGTTGCGGTGGTCACCGGCGGCTCGCGCGGCATCGGCGCGGCCACGGTCGAGCTGTTCGCGCAGGCGGGCGCGCACGTGGTCTTCAACTATCATCGCAATCGCACGGCTGCGCAGAAGGTAGCCGAGCGCGCGCGCCGCCACGGAGTGGAAATCATCCCGATGCGGGCCGACCTCAGCCGCATGCGCGACGCCCGCGCCCTGATCGACCGCGCCGCCCGCCGCTTCCGCCGCCTGGACATCCTGGTGGCCAACGCCGGCATCTGGAACCAAGAGGACCTCCCGATCGAGAAGTTGAGCGAGGTGCAATGGGAGCAGATGATGGCGGCCAACCTCAAGTCGGTGTACAGCGTGGTGCACTACGCGGTGCCGCTGATGAAGCGCCAGTTTGCGCGCACCCGCCGACCGGCGCGCATCATTGCGATTTCCTCCACCGCCGGCCAGCGCGGCGAGGCCTTCCACAGCCACTACGCCGCCAGCAAAGGCGCCATCATCAGCCTGGTCAAGGGCCTCTCCACCGAGCTGGCCCGCCACCACATCCTGGTCAACTGCGTCGCGCCCGGCTGGGTGGATACCGATATGTCGCAGGCGGTGCTGCGCCACCCGCGTCTGCGCCGCCGGGTCGCGAGCCAGATTCCCCTCGGGCGCCCGGCCACCGCCGAGGAAATCGCCGGGCCGATTCTCTTCCTGGCCTCTGAGCTGGCAACCTTCCTGACCGGCGAAATCGTCAATGTAAATGGAGGCGCCGTCCTGGTAGGGTAGGAGCGATGAAAAAAGCACTGATACCTGTATTGCTGGCCATGCTGCTGGCCGCCGTCACCGCAACCGCGCAAGAACAGACAGCGGAAGCCACGCCGGCGGCGGCGTTGGACAAGGCCAAGCAGATCATCGACCGCGCGCTGGAAGCGCTGGGCGGTGACGCCTTCCTCAACGTGCGCGACATTGACCGCCGCGGCCGCCTCTACGACTTCGACCGCGGCCGGCTCACCAGCGCCGGCACGCGCTTCCACGACTACGTCAAGTTCCCCGGCATGGAATGGCTGGAAATCGGCAAGAAGGGCAACATCGTCTATCTCAATAACGGGGAGGAGGGTTGGGAGCTCGACCGCCAGGGCATCAGCGAAATGCCGCCGGAGGCGATCGAGAACTTCCACAAAAGCAACAAGCGCGACTTCGAATACTTGCTGCGCTTCCGCCTGCGCGAGGAGAGAATCCAGTACTACTACCTGGGCCGCGAGTTCGTGGACAACCGCCGCGCCCACATCGTCGAAATGGTGGACGACGATGGTGAAAGCTACAAACTCTACGTCGATGCCCGCACCTACCTGCCCATGCAGTTGCACTACAGCCGCCTCGACGTGCTCACCGGCGAGCGCATCCCGGTGGTCGAATTCTACGGCAAGTACGTGCGCGTGCAGGGCGTCTACACGCCCATGCAACTGAGCCGCACGCGCGCCGGGCTGCGCAGCTTCGAGGCCTTCTTCATTGAAGTCCGCTACAACACCGACATCGCCGACCACTTCTTCAGCCGCGCCAACCTGGAACAGCGTTGGCAGAAATTCGCCAAGAAGAAGAACAAAGATACAGACTAAGAAGCCACGCTGAAAACCTCGGGGATGGCGCGAATGAGCTTTGAAGGGAATCGTTGGACACTTGCCTTAGTCGTCCCACTCATGAGCTGCGTGCTGGCTCTGGCTGCTTGTTCAAGTGACGGGCAGGAAAACACTGCACTCTCGGCTAGCGCTATCGCAGCAATACGCGAGCTTGATCAAGCCTACGCTGCCGCGTGGCTCGCGAACGATCCCGACGGTGTAATGGCTACGCTTACAGAAGATGCGGTGCTCATCCCCCACCACGGTGCTCCGGTGGTGGAAGGCTCTTCGGCAATTCGGGAGTTTTGGTGGCCACCGGACTCACCCCCGACGGCGGTTTCAGAGTTTACGACCGAGCTCGACGAAATCTCCGGAAGAGATGGACTTGCTTATGCCCGGGGGCGGTTTTCTCTCACTTTCTCGTTTGAGAGCGAGGGACAGCGGAGGACAATTTCCAACGCCGGCAACCATTTGCTGATTGTCCGCAAGAACGCGGCGGGCGAGTGGCGGATCGCTCGGCGAATCTGGAATGACCCGGTAGCACAGCAGCAGTAGGTTGGTCGGGTATTGGTTTCCTCCACCACTGCGATGCGCGAGAATGGTAGAATCCCGTCTGTGGACACCAACATGAGCAGCGCTTCCCCCGACCGTCAGCCCTGGCGCTCCACCACCGTCCTGTGCGTGCGCCGCGGCTCGAAACTCGTCTTAGCCAGCGACGGGCAGGTGAGCCTGGGCCAGACCATCGTCAAGCAGAGCGCCAAGAAGATTCGACGCCTCTTCAGCGACAAGGTGCTGGCCGGCTTTGCCGGCTCCACCGCCGACGCCCTCTCGCTCTTCGGGCGCTTCGAAGGCAAGCTGCAAGAGTTCCACGGCAATCTGAGCCGGGCCGCGGTGGAGCTGGCCAAAGAGTGGCGCACCGACCGCATCCTGCGGCACCTGGACGCCCTGCTGCTGGTCGCCGACAGCAAGCAGACTTTTCTGCTCAGCGGCAACGGCGACATCATCGAACCCGACGACGGCATCTGCGCCATCGGTTCGGGCGGGCCCTTCGCGTTGGCCGCCGCCCGCGCCCTGGCCGCGCACACCAAACTCCCGGCGCGGGAGATTGCCGCACAGGCCATGCAGATCGCCGCCGACATCTGCGTCTATACCAACAACCAATTTACCTTCGAAGAACTCTAAGGAGCCGACCATGCTGCCCGGCCGTTTCACGCTTTCCTCAGCACGCGGGAAAGAACACGGCGCCGGACTGGTGCAAACGCTGCTGGTCCTGGTGGTGCTGGGAGCTATGGTGATGCTTGCACTCAAACTCATGCAACGCTCGGGCATTGAGCAGTTGTCTCCCACGGGTGGGCACCCGGCGCGGGCCGTACTCGATACAGTTGAACTTCGGGTCGAAGGAATGAGATCGGACGTGGACGCCTTGCAAGTGACGGAAGCGCTGCGGCGCCTCCCGGGCGTTGCCGCCGCCCAAACCGACTACGCCCGCGGATACGCCCGGGTGGGTTTCGCACCCAACCGCGTCAGCGTGGAACAACTCATCGCCGCCGTGCAGCGGGCCGGCTTCCGCGCCTCCCGGCGGTAGCACAAGCAGGCGTGCTATAATGTCGCTGGTCGCCCGGAAGTGGCGGCCCGGCTATCCTAGAGCAAATAACCCATGGCTATACATCTTCCCGGCGTTGTGAAGGAAAAAGAAGAAGCGGCACCCGTCCGGCCGCCCTTTAATGAGTTGACCCCCCGGCAAATCGTGGCCGAGCTGGACAAGTACATCATCGGCCAGAAGCCCGCCAAGCGCGCGGTGGCCATCGCTCTGCGCAACCGCATCCGCCGGCGCAAGCTGCCGCCTGAGATGGCGGAAGAAGTCCTGCCGAAAAACATTCTCATGATCGGCCCCACCGGCGTGGGCAAGACCGAGATTGCGCGGCGGCTGGCGCGGCTGGCCAACGCCCCTTTCGTCAAAGTCGAAGCCTCCAAATACACCGAAGTGGGCTACGTGGGCCGCGACGTTGAGTCGATGGTGCGCGACCTGCTCGACTGCTCCATCGAGATGGTGCGGGAAGAAAAGCTGGAAGAGGTGGCCGAGCGCGCGGAGATGAACGCCGAAGAGCGCTTGCTCGACTTGCTGCTGCCGCCCCCACCCCCGGTCGCCGTCGGTCCCGACGCCGACCCGGCGGCCAAGCAGGAAAGTTTCCAGAAGACCCGCGAGAAGATGCGGGCGCAACTCCGCGCCGGCGCCTTCGACGACAAGCTGGTGGAAGTGGAAGTGCGCGAGCGCAACTTCCCCAGCTTCCAGGTCATCTCCAACACCGGCATGGAGGAGATGGACATCAATCTCAAGGACATGCTGCCGGGATTATTCGGACAGCAAAAAAAGAAGCGCAAGATGAAAGTGTCGGAGGCCTGGGAGTACTTGGCGCAGGAAGAGGAAAACCGGCTGATTGACATGGACCAAGTGACCCGCAGCGCCATCGAGCGGGTGGAAAACTCCGGCATCATCTTCATTGACGAGATAGATAAAATTGCCGGGCGCGAAGGCGGCCACGGGCCCGACGTCAGCCGCGAAGGCGTGCAGCGCGACATCCTCCCCATCGTCGAGGGCACCACCGTCAACACCCGCCACGGCCTGGTGCGCACCGACCACATCCTGTTTATCGCCGCCGGCGCCTTCCACGTCAGCAAGCCCTCCGACCTCATCCCGGAGCTGCAAGGGCGCTTCCCCATCCGGGTGGAGCTGCATTCGCTGGGGACGGAAGACTTCATCCGCATTCTCCAGGAACCCAAGAATGCTCTGATCCGTCAGTACATCGCGCTGCTGGAGACCGAAGGCGTCGAGCTGACCTTCCCCGAAGAAGCCATCGCCGAAATCGCCAACACCGCCAGCCAGGTGAATACCCAGACCGAAAACATCGGCGCCCGGCGCCTCTTCACCGTGATGGAAAAACTGCTGGACGAAATTTCTTTTGAAGCGCCCGAGATGCGCCGCAAACAGATCAAGATTGACGCTGCCTACGTCCGCCGCATGCTGGCCGACATCGCCAAAGATCAGGACCTGAGCCGCTACATCCTTTAGCCCCGGTATATCCTCTAGCTATAGTGCCGACCGCATTCGACGAAGCGTTCCCGAACCCACCGCTTCTCCCGAAAAAGCCCCGCCGTTCGCTGGCCCCGCCGCGGGCAAGGCGTGCGACTCAACCAATAAAAAAAGTGGCTCTACCGGCTGCGCTGCTGGCGCTTCTGGCCGCAGGCTGTGGCGTCCCCGGACCGCCGGTTCCTCCCACACCCAAAATTCCGCAGCCGCCGACCGATCTGGTGGCCGAGCAGCGCGGCGAGCGGGTGCTGCTGCGCTGGACCCGGCCGCGGCTGCACGCCGACGGCACCCGGCTGGACGCTGAGCCCACCATCGAAATCCACCGCGCTTTCCTGGACGACACCACCGAGGCCGATCAACAGTTTGACCAGCGCGCCCGCGTGGTGTACGTCCTGCCGGCGCAAGTGGTGGAGAGCTTCCGGCACGGCGAGATTGTGGTTTTTCCTGACGTGCTCGGCAGCCGGCGGCTGGGCGAGCAAAGCGGGCGCACCGTCGTCTATGCGCTCAAGGCGGTGAACAAAAAAGGGCAGGACGCCGGCTTCTCCCATCGAGTTGCGCTGCGGCTCCATCCCGTGCCCACGCCGGTGGGGGAAATTGCCGCCCAAGTCACCGAGCGCGCCATCCGCCTGCGCTGGTCGTCGCCCACGCGCACCACCAGCGGCACGCCGCTGGAAGCCATCGCGGGCTATCAAATTTACCGCAGCGCGAGCGGCGAGGACGGCAGCTTCGCGCAGGTAGGGACAACCGCCGCCGCCACCTACGAGGACACCAACATCACCCTCGGCCAAACCTACTTCTACCGCGTCACCACCCTGGCTCAATTCGGAACCGACACAGTGGAAAGCGTCCACTCCGCCAGCGCGGAAGTCCTGGCGGAAGATCGCTTCCCGCCCCCGGCTCCCGCCAAGCTGATTGCCGTGGCCGGGCCCGCGCAGGTGAGCCTGACCTGGGACGCCAGCGAAGCCGCCGACCTGGCGGGTTACTACATCTATCGCAGCCGGGAATCGGGGGCCGGTTATGAACGGCTGCACGCAGAGCCTTTGCAGGTGCAGAACTTTACCGACCGGCAAGTGGAGCCGGGCGTGCCTTACTACTACGTTGTCACCACCGTGGATGCCAGCGGCAACGAAAGCAGTTATTCCAACCAAGTAGCAATCGCGCCGCTCACACCGGACTAGGAACGGAAACGGAAAGGCCCCGATGAACTACTGCCGCTGCCAACTTCGACCGCCTGTTATGCGCGGCAGGGCAAAGCATCTCGACAAGCAGATTCCTCGCCCGCCCGCCTTTGGCGGGCAAGCTCGGAATGACCTTAGTAATTTACCAAGCTTGGTGGAAAAAAGTAAAAAGTAAAGGTGAATATGTTTCATTTTTACACAGGAATCAAATCAGTAACCCACGACTTGAGTCGTGGGTTGCCGTCAAACACAAAATTTAGTACCCGTTTTAACGGTTTATATTTGACTGTTAGAAACCAGAACACTAAAAGGGATCTTTAAACTCCTTATATTACGATTAAATGTGCTTTTACGACAAGAAGCGCAAAAAGTTCCTGCTCATGCTTTCATTCATAGCAGCTAAGGTTTTACTAAACCTCAGAGGTTCAGTAAAACCTGGTTGTAAAATTTGTCACTAAAACTAAAAATGAGGAATAAAAACTAAAAAAAGGGTGAACAAAATTATGGACAACCTGAACAGGTTAGCGTAAACTCTATATCAACTACGTAATAGTCCGCAACTGCAGAAGGTACCAACTCCATGAGTTCTTTATCAGCAGGCAACCCTCCCAACAAGTTTCTACCACAATCGTAAGTTATAAGCACCTGTCCATTGGCTACAGCGGGTACCACTGCTATAGGGCCTTGTGATACAATTGTTTGACCATCTCCAAGGAAATCTTTTTCTACTAGCAATGAATTATATCCTTTA
>JACZYA010000232.1 GCA_022571295.1 Acidobacteriota bacterium
TGGCCGGGGTGGGCAACGTGGCCGTCACCCTGGCAGAGGTGGCGCGCGCCTGGGCGCAGGTGGCCCAGGCACAGGCGGCGCTGGAGCGCGCGGAGGAAAACCTGCGCAATTCCACCATCGTCAGCCCCATGGACGGCCTGGTGCTCTCCCGCGACATCGAAGTGGGCGATGCGGTCAGCTCCATCCTGGTGCTGGGCTCCCAGGCCACTTTAATCATGACCCTGGGCGACGTAAGCGAAGTCTTCGTCCGCGGCAAGGTGGACGAAGCCGACATCGGCCAAGTTTATCTTCAGCAGCCGGCGCGCATCACGGTGGAATCCTTCCCGGACAAGAAATTCGAGGGCGCGGTGACCAAGATTTCCCCCATGGGGGTGGAGAAGGACAACGTCACCACTTTCGAGGTGCGGATCTCCCTCAACAATCCCGGCGGCAAGCTGAAGGCCAACATGAGCGCCAACGCTGAGATTATCCTGGAGGAAAAGTACGACGTGCTGCTCATCCCCGAGTCGGCGGTGGTGTACGACAAGGAGCGCAACACCTCGGTGGAAATCCCCGACCCCAAGGCCGACAACGGCCGGCGCGAGCTGGCGGTCAAGCTCGGCATCTCCAACGGCATTAAGACCGAGGTGCTCGAAGGCTTGCAGGAGAACCAGCAGGTCATCCTGCAATAGGTTCTCCGACCCGTCGCAACCCCAGCCTGCCCGCGGAGTTTCCCTCCCTATCAGGCCCAGTTCGGGTTTCGCTGTTCCAGTTCCAACACCCTTTAGACTGAACTTTGGAACGTGGAAAAAAATCAGCCGGGCGGATAACCCTTTCGCCGCGCGCGCGTCTAAAGTAATGAAGAGAAGTTCCGAAAGTAAGTTTCAGGGAAACATTTTCTTCCCCCGGTTCGTACTAGAGAGTGTAAGCGAAGCAGTAATAGATGAGAAATTATTCATCATAGGAAAGAAAGACCATGGTTCTACGGCGCGAGAAAAATCTGACCATTGAAGACCTGCGGAACCACCCCGCAGAGACCATTGAGAAGCTGCGCGGGCTGCTGGCCGCCGGGGCGCTGGCGCACGCCGACCCCCGTCGCCAAGACTTCTACGAGCTTGAGAACGGCTCCCAAGTCTTCTACATCCACGTCTCCCCCACCAACGGCAAGGTCTTGCTGCTGGCCACTTGGCCCAAGCAAGCAGTTCCTCGACTTAGCTGCGCCGCCGACTAACGACAAGCTGAACCCGCGTTCAGTTCTTCCCTGGCACAGAAACTTCTATTCCCCGCCTGGAATTCTTTCTTTTCTGGACTGCACTCCTGCGCTAGGATGGGCGAGCACACCTGCCATGAAGCGCTCGCGCAAGCTCGTCCTTACCCTCGCCGCCATTCTTCTGCTGGCCGTACTGCTGCCCGTGGGCGCCTTCTACTGGCGCCTGCGCCACGCCCTGCCCCAGTACGACGGTGAGATCAAACTGGCCGGCCTGCACCAGCCGGTGCGCATCCTCCGCGACCCGCGCGCGGTCCCGCACATCTACGCGCAGAGCCTCGACGACCTGCTCTTCGCCCAGGGCTTCGTCCACGCGCAGGAGCGCCTGTGGCAGATGGATTTTCTCCGGCGCGCCGCGCGCGGACAACTGGCGGAAATCCTGGGCGCAGCGGCGCTGGAGTTGGACAAGCAGAATCGCCTGCTGGCCCTGGGCTCGGTGGCCGACCGGGCCTTCGAGGCCCTCAACGACCAAGACCGTGCCCAACTGGAAGCCTACGCCGGCGGCGTCAACGCCTTTATTCGCTCCCGCAGCGGCCCGCCGCTGACCTCCGGCCTGCCGGCCGAATTTGCCCTGCTCGGCTACCGGCCCGACCCCTGGCAGCCGGCCGACTCGCTGGCGCTGGTGCTGAACATGTTCAAGACCCTCACCACCGTCTGGCGGTCGGAGCTGGCGCGCGCGCGTGTGCAGGAAATGCTGGACCCAGAGATGGCCAGCGACCTCTTTGTCACCGCCTCCGACCACGACCACCCCATCGCCGTCCCCGTGCGGCGCCCGCCCCGACGGCGACGCGGACGGGTCTTCGTGGCCGGGACGTGCCGCCACTCCCTCGACCAGATTGTTTCCACCGCCGCCCTGCCGTTGGGCCTGTGCCGCGAGAACTGCGGGGCCAGCAACAACTGGGTGGTGGCCGGCGCCCACACCGCCTCCGGGGCGGCCCTGCTGGCCAACGACACCCACTTGCCGCACAGCAATCCCGCCGTCTGGTTCATCAACCACCTGGTCGCGCCTGACCTGGACGTGGCCGGCTTCAGCCTGCCGGGCATTCCCTTTGTCATCATGGGCCACAACCGCGACATCGCCTGGGGCGTCACCAACCTGGAGGCCGACCTGCAAGACCTTTTCATCGAGCAGTTCGACCCCGACGACCCTTCCCGCTACCTCACCCCCAACGGCTGGCAAACCGTCCAGCGCCGCGTGGAGCACATCAGCGTTCGCGGCGCCGACGATGTGGACTTTGAAGTTCTAGAGACCCGCCACGGACCCATCGTCCACCAAGACGGCCCGCTGAAGCTGGCATTGCAATGGACCGCCCGCGACACCAGCCAGTTTTCCCTTCCTCTCCTTGCCCTCAGCCAAGCCCGCAACTGGGAGGAGTTCAGCGCCGCGCTGGCCGAGTGGGGCGCGCCGCCCCAGAACTTTGTCTACGCCGACCGCGCCGGCCACATCGGTTACCACGCCGCCGGCCGCATCCCGCTGCGTCGCACCGGACACGGCCACCTCCCCGTGCCCGGGCACACCAACCGCTACGACTGGGTTGACTACCTGCCGTTTGAAGCCCTGCCGCACGCCTTCGATCCGCCGGGAGGAATCCTGGCCACCGCCAACAACCGAACCGTCCCACGGGGCTACCCCTATCATCTGACCGAGCGCTGGGCGCCACCCGCCCGCATCCACCGCATCTACCAAGTCCTGGATGGTGCGGTGGAGGAGGAACGCAAGCTCACACCTGATGACTTTCTCCGCCTGCAAGGCGACGTTCTCTCCCTGCCCGATCAATCCCTGGCCCAGCAACTCCGCGCCGCCGCCGAGGCCGCCTCCGATCATCCGCCCCGCCGCACCGAAGCGCTGGCCATCCTGGCGGAGTGGGACGGCCGGATGCAGGCCGACTCCGCCGCTCCCCTGATCGTCGATGCCACGCGCCGTCGCCTGCTGGAAGAGTTGCTGCGCCCGCACCTGGACGACGACTGGCGCGCCTACTCCTGGCCCATGGCTCCCGTGTTTCTCGAAAACGTGCTGCGCCAACGTCCCCCGCGCTGGCTGCCCGAGCAGTACGACAGCTACGACGCGCTGCTGCTGGCTGCGCTCGACGCGGCGGTGGAGCGCATCTTCCGCCAGACCCGCACCCCGGCGCTTGACCGCCTGCGCTGGGGCCAGCAAGTGCGGGTGCGCTTTGCTCATCCGGTTTGGGACCGGGTTCCGCTCCTGGGGAGCTGGTTCTC
>JACZYA010000233.1 GCA_022571295.1 Acidobacteriota bacterium
GCGAAGCCCAAGTCGAAAGCAGCCGCCTTTTCCGCCGACATCAGCGACCTGCGCACAGGCGACTTCGTCGTCCACCTGGACCACGGCATCGGACAGTTCGCGGGACTCAAACAATTCACCCACGACGGCATCACGCAAGAATTTTTGCAATTGAACTATCTGGAAAGCGCCCGACTCTACGTGCCGCTGGTGCGGCTGGATTTGGTGCAGAAATACCGCTCGTTGGGCGGCGTTACGCCCAAGCTCGACCGGCTGGGCGGGCTGGCCTGGCAACGCACCAAGCAGCGCACCACGCGCGCGCTGCGGGAGATGGCGGACGAGCTGCTGGGCCTCTACGCCGCGCGCTCCACAGTGGAAGGGCACAGCTTCGGCCAAGATACGCCCTGGCAGCGCGAATTCGAGGACGCCTTCGAGTGGGAGGAGACCCGCGACCAGGAAACCGTAATCAAAGAAGTCAAGCACGACATGGAGCAGGCGCGCCCGATGGACCGGTTGCTGGTGGGCGACGTGGGGTTCGGCAAGACCGAAGTGGCCCTGCGCGCCGCCTTCAAGGCGGTGTGCGACAACAAGCAGGTGGCGGTGCTGGCACCGACCACCGTGCTGGTCTTTCAACATTACGAGAACTTCCGCCGCCGCTTCGCGGCCTTCCCGGTGACGGTGGAGATGCTCTCGCGCTTCCGCACCCGCGGCGAGCAGCAGCAAATTCTGGCGGACCTGGAAGCGGGCAAGCTGGACGTAGTCATCGGCACGCACCGGCTGCTGTCGAAGGACGTACGCTTCCACGACCTGGGACTGCTGGTGGTGGACGAAGAGCAGCGCTTCGGCGTGCGCCACAAGGAGCGCCTGAAGCAGTTGCGGACCAACGTGGACGCGCTGGCCCTTTCGGCCACGCCCATCCCGCGCACCTTGCACATGGCGCTGGCGGGGCTGCGCGACCTGTCGTTGATTGAAACGCCCCCGCGCGACCGGCTGGCGATTCAGACCGTGGTCGCCCCCTGGAGCGACGCGCTGGTAAAGGGCGCGCTGGAGCAAGAACTGGCGCGCGACGGACAAGTCTATTTTGTCCACGACCGCATCGAAACCATTTTCGAGCTGGCGCAGCGGGTGCACCGGCTGGTGCCACAGGCGCGGATTGCAGTGGCGCACGGGAAACTGAAAGGGGCGGAGCTGGAGCGGATCATACTGGGCTTCATGCAGCACAACTACGACGTTCTGGTCACGACCAAGATCATCGAAAACGGTCTGGACATCCCGCTCGCCAACACCATCCTGGTGAACCGCGCCGACCGCTACGGGCTGGCCGAGCTGTATCAGTTACGCGGGCGGGTGGGGCGTTCCGACCGGCGCTCCTACGCCTACCTGCTGGTGCCGCGCGAGCAGCCACTCTCGGAACTGGCCCGCAAGCGCCTGGCGGCGCTGCAAGAATTCAGCGAGCTGGGCGCGGGCTTCCGCATCGCGGCACTCGACCTGGAGCTGCGCGGCTCGGGCAATCTGCTGGGGCCGGAGCAGCACGGGCACGTCTGCGCGGTGGGCTTTGACCTCTACACCCAGTTGCTGGAGCGGGCGGTGAACGAAGCCAAAGGGCAGCCCGCGGCTCCAGAAGCGCGCGTGAGCCTGAACCTGGGCGTGGACATCCGCATTCCCCCCGACTACATCGAAGATGAACGGCAGCGGCTGCGGATGTACAAGAAGATTGCCTCGCTGGGGGAGCGGAACGAGGAGCAGGAGGCGCTGCTGCGAGAGTTGGAGGACCGCTACGGACCGCCGCCCCGTCCGGTGGAGAACCTGCTGGCGTACGCAGCGCTGAAAGCGCTGGCCGAGCGGCTGCTGATTGAATCGATCGAACAACGGCAGGGAACGGCGAGCGTGCGCTTCCACCCGGAGACGCGGGTGTCGCCAGCCCGGCTGGTGGCCTTTGTGCGCGGGACGCCGGGAGCGCAGCTCGATCCCAGCGGCGTGCTGCGGTTTACGGTTGAACGCGCACCCGGCGCGCACTGGCTGCTGCGGTTGAGAAATCGGTTGCTGGCCCTGGAGGGGTAGGCTAGAATTTTTCTGGACGAGGGAGCACAACCAATGAAATCGCATATTTCCTTTTTGGTTCTTCTCCTGGCGCTGCCGCTGGCGGCCAGCGACCGCCAAGTGGTGGAAGAAGTCATCGCGCGGGTGAACAACCAGATCATCACCCTGAGCGACGTGGAACAGGGCCGCCGCTTGCTCCGGCAGGAGCTGACGCAACAGTTCAGCGGGGCGGAACTGGAGCAGGAATTCCAGGAGCGGGAAAAAGAGTTGCTGCGCGACCTGATTGACCAGGCGCTGCTGGTGCAGCGCGGCACCGACGCAGGTTACTCGGTGGAAGCTGACGTCATCAAACAGATGGACCGCATCCGCCAGGATATGAAGCTGGCCACGATGGAAGAGTTGGAGCGGGCCATCGCCACCCAGGGCACTTCGGTGGAAGACTTCAAGCAGCAGCTGCGCGACCAGATGATGACCAACATGGTCATCCAGCGCATGGTCACGCCCGACGTGTTCGTCAACGAGGAAGAGATCAGCGAATACTACCAGGAGCACAAAGAAGACTTGGCCCAGCCCGAAAGGATAGGCCTGCGCGAGATTCTGATTGCCTCCGAGGAGCGCACGGAGGAGGAGCTGGAGGCGCGCACGCGGGAGGTGCTGGAAAAAATCCGCCACGGCGAAGCTTTCGAGGACTTGGCGCGGGAGTACTCCGACGCTCCCACCGCCGAGGACGGCGGCGAGCTGGGCTACTTTGAGCCCAACAAGCTGGCGGCGCAGGTGCGCGAGGCCATCGACGGCTTGCTCGATTCCGGCGTGGCCGACCCTCTGCACACGAGCGACGGCTACCTGATTCTGCAGGTGGTCGAGCACATCCCCGCCGGCATCCCGTCGCTGGAGAAGATCGAGGGCCGACTCTCGCAGCGGATTTTCATGGAACGGATGCGCCCCAAGCTGCGCGAGTTTCTCTCGCAGTTGCGCCGCGAAGCCTTCGTGAAAGTAAAGCGCGGCTACGTGGATTCGGGCGCGGTCGAGCCGCCCCCCAAGCCCATTCTGCGCGGCAAGCGCCGGCGGCGGATCCGCGGCGAGAATTGAGGCCGAGGCGTGAAATCCCCCACCGTCGCTGACCTGGCGCAGCACGAAAACCAGGTGGTGACCGCGTTCTTCCTGGTGCAATCCAAGCAAGTACGCTCCACCCGCGACGGCAAGCCCTACCTGGCCCTGCGGCTGTCCGACCGTACCGGGGTGGTGGAAGCGCGCCTGTGGGACGGGGTGGAAGACGTCGCGGGCAGCGTCGAGCAGGACGACGTGGTGAAGGTGGAAGCGGTGGTGGAGCCCTACCGCGGTCAGCCGCAGTTGAAGCTCCGGCGGCTGCGCCGCGCCCAAGAAAACGAG
This sequence comes from Acidobacteriota bacterium, assembly GCA_022571295.1. Classification (GTDB taxonomy): domain Bacteria; phylum Acidobacteriota; class Terriglobia; order Acidiferrales; family 2-02-FULL-67-57; genus JACZYA01. The sequence continues at coordinate 3,409 of JACZYA010000233.1, forward strand.
GTGGACTTGGCCGACTTCCTGCCCGCGACCCGCGAGGAC
>JACZYA010000234.1 GCA_022571295.1 Acidobacteriota bacterium
TTGTTGAGAAAGACCGGACAGTCAATGGTCTTCCAGAACGTGACGATATCGGCTGACGCCGACGCAGAGAGCAGCGATGCAAACGCCGCTCCGGCAATTCCTCGTGCTTTGAGCTTGAACATGACTTTCTTCCTTCTTAAAGAAAACCCTAAAAACAGCGGCTGGCGGCCACATTGGCCGCAAGTCAAAGACGCGCCATTCCGATTGCAATAGAGCGGTGCAAAGACGCATGCCACCGCTCTCAAGAATCGGATTGATCGATCGATGTGGTTGTCACGGTCACTGTTGATATCGCGACAGCATTTGCTACAAGCTTCTTCTGCAACCGGCCCTGCCTCGGCCTCGGCAACAAGATCCGAGCCTACGCCCTGCAGGCCAAGGGCGTGGTTCCCAAGAACGTCGCGGTGCACGTGCCGGTGGCGGCTGACGTGAAGGAAGCGCTGGCGGTGGCTTCGGAGTGCGGCACGCTGGGCAGCTACCTGAACCGGTTGGGGGGGCAGGCGCTGCGTGCCGGCAAGCGAGCACGGGCGGAGACCTTGATTAGCCAGGGTGCTGCCAGCATCGGGTCGGCGCTGGCCGGGATGCTCAGCCGGCGCTGGCAGGAGGGAGGAACGGGCCGGGCGCCGAAGATTCTGATCCTCGGAGCCGGCCAGATTGCCCGCGACATCGGGCGGCACCTCTCCAAGCGGCACGTGGGAGAGCTTACCTTCATCAATCGAACGGCTGCAAAGGCGGAAGAGTTGGCGCGGCACTGCGGCGGACAAGCGGTGGAGTGGTCCTGCCTGGGCCAGGCGCTGGAAGGAGTAGATGTTGCGATTGCGGCCACGGCATCGCCGCGGCCCATCCTGCAACGCGACTTTTTGGACCCGTTGGCGGTTCGCCGCACGGAGCGGCCGCTGTTGCTGGTGGATGCCGGGTTGCCCCGAAACGTCGAAGCGGGCTCGGCGCTGGAGGTCATTGACATTGACGCCATTCGGGAACGGCAGGAAACTGTGCTGGCGCAACGCCGGGAGGCGATCCCGGGGGTGGAGGAGATTGTGGAGGAGGAACTGCGCGCCTGGGAGCAATGGCGCGCCGCCTTGCCGATCGAAGACGCGATCAAACAGCTTTATCAGGAGGCGGCCGCACGCAGCCGAGAGGCGGCTCCCAAGCTGGCGGCCCCCGGTGCTTTCACTCAGTCGGAAGCAGAGGAAATGATTTTCCGGTCGTTCAAGCAGCTTCTGCACCGGCACGTGCGTCGCCTGCGCGATTTGTCCTACGGACGGGCAACGGCGTAGTGGGTTGCACGGACAATTCCTGCTCCGAAGACGGAAAGATGGGCGAGGCAAATCAAAGGGCGCGGCGTTCGGCTGCGCCGCGATAGAAAGAAATCCTATGGGTCAGCAACTAAGCAGAGCGTGGCAGTTGGGACTGCTGGCGAAAGATATGGCGCAGGTGCGTTCCCGGCGCAATCGCGCGGGCGCAGGCCGGGCCCGCGCTCGCCTGGTTGAGCGGATGGGGGCGTTGCACGGGTTGCCCCAGAAGATCGGTCAGATTCTTTCCCTGGGAGAGATGTCCGCGCCCGAGCAGACCTATACCTCCCTAACTGAATGCCGCGGCACGTTGCCGGCCCCAGAGGCTTTTGCGGAGATGGAGAAGTGTTTGGGGGCGAAACTGTCCGAGTGCTTCCGGACGATTGAGGAAGAAGGGATTTCGGCTTCTCTGGGGCAGGTGCACCGAGCCGTTCTGCCGGACGGGCGCCCGGTGGCGGTGAAGATCCAATATCCGGGAATGGCGGAGGCCCTGCGGTTGGACCTGCGCGCACTGGGGTGGTTGACCGCGCCGGTGGGAGGTTTGAAGCGAGGCTTCGACCTGCGCGCCTACCAGCAGGAAGTGGGAGCGATGCTGCAGGAGGAACTCGACTACCGCCATGAGGCGGAGATGATCCGGATTTTTGCTGCCCGAACTGCAGAGTGGGAGGAAGTTCGGGTTCCGACCGTGATTGACGAGCTGAGCGGGGACCGGATTCTGACCATGACCTGGGTGGAAGGCGAACCGATCTCGGCCGCGCGCCACTGGCCGCTGGAGGAGCGCCGGAAGTTGGCCGCGTGCCTGCTGCGGCTGTTTCTGACCAGTTGTTTCGCTTGGGGGTATCTGCACTCTGACCCGCATCCGGGAAATTACCGCTTTGCCCGGTCGGACGGGAAGGCAACGGTTGGTTTATTGGATTTCGGCTGCGTAAAGAAGCTCGAAGCGGGGCAGATGCAAGCTTTGGCAGGACTTGTGAGGGATGTTTTGGACGGGCGTGCTCGCGGCGACACGGAGCGGGTGCTGGCACGTTACCTGGGGATGGGGTTCAATCGAGATTTGTTGACCCCGATGGCACACCTGCTGGCTCCTCTGAGTGAGGTTTTGTTCAAGCCGTTCGGGACGGCAGGGGAGTTTTCGCTTTCGTCATGGAATCTGAGCAAAAAAGTGGGAGAAATTCTGCACGAGTTTCGGTGGAACTTCCGGTTTGCCGGTCCGGCGAACCTGATTTACTTTATGCGCGCCTACCAGGGCTTGATCCAGTACTTGCAGGCGTTGGACGCGCCGGTGAACTGGCGGGCAGCGTTGGAGGAAGCCTGGAAGGATCAAGAGCCGGCATCGGAGCCGGAACCAAGACCACTGTCGAAAGCGAGGCTGAAGATGAAATCGGAAAAATTGCGTATCCGCATAACGGAAGCCAACCGGACGAAAGTTGATCTGACTTTTCGCGCGGCAGCCGCCGAGAATCTTCCCGATTTGGTGCCACCGGAGTTGTGCGCAAAGTTGGCCGAGCGTTCCATTGATGTGGAAAAGATTGCCCGCGAGGTGGTGGCGCGGGATTTTGAGCCGGCGGAGCTTTTTCAGTTGCAGGAAGGGGAGAAAGGCATCCGCGTGTGGTTGGAATAAAGGGTTTTTGTGACGCAAAGCTCGTTGCCAGAGCGGCCAGTGGCCGGTGGAGACGGGCTAACCTTGAAGGAGGAAACTGCCGATGATTACCGTGGGAATGGACTATGAAGTTTTGGAAGGGAAGGAGCAACCTTTCGAGAAGAAGTTTGCTCTGGTGTTGGAAGCGATGAGCCAGATGGTCGGCCACAGTCATACTCATCTTTACCGGAACGTATTCCGGGAGCGGTCTTACTTGGTGGTTTCGGAGTGGGACACGCGGAGGGCCTTTGACGACTTTGTTCAGTCGGACGCGTTTAGCAAAGTGACCAGCTGGGGCAAGGCGAACATCTTGTCCTGCCGGCCCAAGCACACTGTGTATGGGTCGGAAGATGAGTCTCTGGTCCAAGGTGGCTGTCCACAGCACGCAGGATAGAGGGCCAATTCGGCCGGGCGCACCCCACGAAAGGCGGTTCGGGGAGAAGGGTTTGTACGAGGGGCCCAGCTTGGCGCGGCAAAAGGGTCCGGCAGTTGACAAGGGACAGGTAGAGCA
>JACZYA010000079.1 GCA_022571295.1 Acidobacteriota bacterium
CGGCGGAAGTAAACTCTAACCTGCTATCACCTTGCATACACGCTTATGGGGGCGTAAGCTCAGATAGCAGGATACTAATTTTTTGGAACCTTAGACTTTGGTAAAGAGAACGCTGGGCAAGTTGACAACGGGGAAAAGTCGTGATACCTTCCCGCATGGTTTTAAGGGTAAATTCATACCCATCACATTGATTTTATACTGAATTTACTCTTTACTATAACGAAAACTCGAAGAGAGATTGTTCTTCCCGTATCTGTGTGAAGAACAAACAAGAGGGAATTATGAACAGATACAACAGTTTATCTATACACACAGCATTTGTATATCTCATAGCTGCCGGTGTTTTGGCTTTATCGCCCTTACTGGCAGCCGCACAGGGCTATGGCGGTTTCGGTGGCGGTTACGGCGGTTACGGCGGAGGTTTTGGCGGCTATGGCGGCGGTTTCGGCGGCGGCGGGGGATTCGGTGGATTTGGCGGCGGCCTCTCCGGCGGCGGTGGCGCCGGTGGAGGCTGGTAGCGCAGGAGCGTAAACGGGATGGAAAAAGAAAAAGAACTGAACCAACTGGTTGAGAAACTCAAGGCGGCAGCCGGGGCCAACCTGAAGGCGGTGGTGCTCTACGGCTCGGCGGCGGCGGGCGAGTTCCAGCGCAAGTATTCCGACTTCAACGTACTGTGCGTGGTGGAACGCCTGGGCGCGGCGGAGATGGAACAGCTGAACCCGGCGGTGACGTGGTGGGTGCGCCGGCGGCAGCCTCCGCCCATGGTCTTCACGCTGGAGGAGCTGCGCCGCTCGGCCGACGTGTTCGCCATCGAGCTGCTCGACATCCAAGCCAGCCATCGCGTGCTCTACGGCGAGGATGTCTTCGCCGGGATGGAGATCCCCATGAAGCTGCACCGGGTGCAAGTGGAACGCGAGCTGCGCACCCAACTGGTCCGCCTGCGCGAGCATTACCTGGCAACGCCGCGCAATACCAAAAAATTGCTGAGGTTGATGACCGCCTCGATATCAACCTTCGCCACACTGTTTCGCCACGCGCTGATAACCCTGGGCGAGCAGGCCCCGCAGCCGAAACGAGAGGTGGTGGACCGGCTGGCGTCGGTGCTGGGGTTCGATGCGGCTGCTTTCCACACCGTGCTCGACGTGCGCGAGGGTAAGAAGCGCGAGAAAGAAGTGGATGTCGCGCCCACCTTCCGCGCCTACCTGGAAGGTGTGGTTCGGGTTGTCGAGGAAGTGGACCGTCGCTTCCACCCCTAGGGAGAAAGAATCGGGAACAAAACCGAACCAATCATTCGTAACGCCTTGAGGGAGGGAATCCCCCGGCGCGCAGACCGGGAGAGGAGAAGCAATGAAGAAAATCTGGATCGTCCTAATCGTGGTAGCGGTGCTGATCCTGATGGTGGGCGGATCGCTTGTCAACCGGCGCAATGAAATGGTGCGCAAGAGCGAATCCATCAACGCCACCTGGGCGCAAGTGGATGTAGTGATGCAACGCCGGGCCGACTTGATTCCCAACCTGGTGGCAACAGTGAAAGGCATTGCCGCGCAGGAGCAGACCGTCTTTGGCAACATCGCCAACGCGCGCGCGGCGATGATGGGGGCGCGCACCCCGCGCGAACGCATCGCGGCCAACAATCAGCTTGACGGCGCCCTGGGCCGCCTGTTCGTCATCGTGGAAAACTATCCGCAGCTCCGGTCCAACGAAAACTTCCTGCGCCTGCAAGATGAGTTGGCGGGCACCGAAAACCGCATCGCGATCGAACGCCGCCGCTACAACGAATCTCTGCGAGACTACAACACCTACATCGGCCTCTTCCCCAACAACCTGGTGGCGGGCTTCTCCGGCTTCACGCGCAACGAGGATTACTTCGAAGCCGCCCAGGCCGCCCGCGAAGCCCCGCAGGTGGAATTCCCCGGCCCCAGCCCTTAGGGAACGTACGCCAGGGCTCGACAGCTTACGCGACGCCTCCGGCTTCGCCCACTCCCACTCCGGCTGCGTCGGCCTGCCTCTCACTTCACGTGGCGTAGTTGAACGGGAACGGGAAAGTTAGAAAAGCTTAACTTGTGGCAGACCTACGATTTGTGAAAGAGTGATGGCTTGTTGCAGGCCGGGAGGCCGTGTTACTATTCCGCGCAATGGACACATGCGACAATCGAACCCGGACGTTCTACATTGAAACCTTCGGCTGCCAGATGAATGTCCACGACTCGGAAAAAGTCGCAGGTCTGCTGCTGGCGCAAGGCTACGACGCGGCAGCGTCTTCCGAAGAAGCCGACCTGGTGGTGTTGAACACCTGCGCCATCCGCGACAAAGCCGAGCAAAAAGTTTTCTCGCGCCTGGGTCACTTCAAAGCTGACGCGCTGGCGGGAAAGAAGACCGTGGCGGTGCTGGGCTGCATGGCGCAACTTGAAGGCGAGAAAATCTTCGCGCAGGCTCCCTACGTCCACCTGGTGGCGGGCTCGGCCAGCTACCGCAAGCTGCCCAGCCTGCTGGTCCAACTCGAGACCGGCAACCAGCGCGTGACCGGACTCGAATACGACGACCAAGCCTTTGAAACCGAATTCACCCGCCGCAACAATCCTTTCCGCGCCTACCTCACCATCATCGAGGGCTGCGACAAAGCCTGCGCTTACTGCGTGGTGCCGTTCACGCGCGGACCGGAGCGCAGCCGCACCAACGCCTCCATTCTCGCGGAAGCACGGCGCTTGGTGGCCGAAGGCTACACTGAAATTCAGTTGCTGGGGCAGAACGTCAACTCCTACCGCGACCCCTCGCCGCATAGGATGAGCTTTGCGGAGTTGTTGGCGGCGGTGGCGGAAATCCCGGGTCTCCGCCGGGTGCGCTTCACCACCTCGCACCCGCGCGACTTCACCCGCGAAATCGTGGATGCCATTGATTCCCATCCCACCCTCTGCAACCACGTCCACCTGCCGGTGCAGTCGGGCTCCAACCAGGTACTCGCCCGCATGGCGCGCGAGTACACGCGCGAAGAGTACCTGGAGAAAATCGCGTTGATTCGCAGCGCCCGACGTGCTATTAGCCTAACGACTGACATCATCGTCGGCTTCCCCGGCGAGACCGAAGCCGACTTCGAGGAAACGCTGACGTTGCTCGACACCACGCAGTATGACGGCATGTTCAGCTTCACGTACTCGCCCCGACCCAACACCCCTGCACTCCGGCTGGACGATCAAGTGCCGGAGGAAGAAAAAAGGCGGCGGATCATCGCGCTGCAAGCGTGGCAGCGGGAGATTCAACTGGCTCGCAACCAAAAACTGGTCGGCAAACAGTTTGAGTTATTGGTGGAAGGCGAAAACCGCAAGCGCGGGCAGTACACCGGGCGGACGACCAACAACCGAGTGGTCAACTTCGCCAGCGCAGAGGAAAAACTGGGCAGCTACGTGCCCATACGGGTCACCGGGGCGGGCCCCCACAGTTTGGTAGGCGAGCGCCTTGCCATGAGCGTCGCGAGTCAACGAAGTCCGGGGACTGAAAGGGGCGAATGATGGAAGTCGAAATGAAAATTCGAGGTTTGATGATGGACCCCGTCACCAACATGCCCATCGTGATCTTGAAGGGCGTGGCCGACAACGCCATCCTTCCCATTTGGGTGGGCATCTACGAAGCCAATGCGATAGCGCTTGAGATCGAAAAGGTCCAGACGCCCCGGCCCATGACCCATGACTTGGTTCGCAACGTCCTGCTGGGCGTGAATGCCACGGTAAAAAAAGTGGTGGTCACCGAGCTCAAGGACGACACCTTCTACGCCCTGATTTGGCTGGAGCGAAATGGAACCACCATCTCCATCGACTCGCGGCCCAGCGACGCCCTGGCGCTGGCCTTGCGCACCGATGCTCCGATTTTTGTGGATGACAGTGTCCTAAAATCGTCCAAGGTTGCCAGCGCCGTTTCCGACAAGGTCGGCAGCGACGAGTTGCGGCGCTGGCTGGAAAACCTGGGGGACGAAGACCTGGGCAAGTATAAGATGTAGGCGCCTCTTTTGGCGGGGGTACAAACCGACTCAAGAAGGAGAACAGCTTTGGCGACCATCATCGCCGTTGCGAATCAAAAAGGCGGCGTAGGGAAAACCACTACCGCCATCAATCTGGCGGCCGCGCTGGCCCACAGCAAGAAGCGGACGCTGCTGATTGATATTGATCCGCAGGCGAACTGCACCATTTCTTTCTTGAACCCGGCCGACATCACCGAATCGATCTACGACGTTCTCTCCGACCACCGCGTGCCGCTGGAGGCACTGGTGCGGCCCACCAGCGCGCCCAATCTTTCGCTCGCCCCCTCGCGCATCTCTTTGGCCAAGCTGGAGCAGGTGCTGGTGGGGCAGTTCGACGCCCCCTTCCGCTTGAAGGACTCCCTGTCCTCGGTGCGCTCCAACTTCGACTTCATTATCATTGACACGCCGCCGGCGCTGGGCATCCTGACCGTCAACGCTTTCGTAGCAGCTACGCACCTGCTGGTGCCCATCCAGGCCAGCTACTTTGCCCTGGAAGGAACCGACGACTTGCTGGAGACCCTGGAACGTGTCCGCAGCCGGCCCAACCCGGACCTGCAGCTGCTGGGTGTGCTCATCACCATGTACGACCCGCGCACCAACATCGCCCGCGACAGCTACAACCAAATCAAGGCCGTCTTCGGGAAGAAACTGATGCGGACGCAAATCAGCCGCAGCGTGAGGATTGAAGAAAGTCCCGCGTACAAAGAAAGTATTTTGACCTTCGCTCCCAAGTCGCCGGGGGCGCAGGAGTTCATGAAACTCTCTCGCGAGGTACTCGACCGTGTCGAAGCGAACCGGCTTGCCCCCCACCGTTAGAATGCGCCACGATTATCACTACGTGGAGAGCATCACGGCGCTCACCGGCGCCGCCATTGGGAAGATGATTCCCATTGACCGTCTGCGCCCCAATCCCAACCAGCCCCGCAAGGATTTGGGCGATTTGCGCGACCTCACCCACTCCATCCGCGAGAAGGGCGTGCTTGAGCCACTCCTAGTCCGACACGACGCTGACGACGACATGTACACCATCATCACCGGCGAGCGCCGCTTCCGCGCCGCCCGCTCCGCCGGGCTGAGCGAGGTCCCTTGCATCGAGCGCGTGGCCGACGGCGCCGAAATGATGGAGTTGGCGCTGATCGAAAACTTGCAGCGCAAAGACCTGCACCCGCTCGAAGAAGCTGAAGGGCTTTTCGCCTTGGCGGAGCAGTTCGACTACACCCATGAGGAGATCGCCCGCCGCATCGGCAAGTCGCGCGCCACCGTTACTGAAACGCTGGCCCTGCGCGCCATCCCGATGCAGGTGCGGAAGAAGTGCGACCAGTTGGGACTGATCTCAAAATCGCTGCTGTTGCAAGTCGCCCGCCAGCCCAACGAGCGCAAGATGACCGACCTGGCGGAAAAACTCGCCAGCGGCATGTCCCGCAGCGAGGCCCGCGCGCAACGCAAGCCCTCGAACGTCACACGGCTCAAACCCTTCGTCTATACCTACCGCGCGCCCGACAACAACTTTGAGCTCCGGCTCCGCTTCCGCAAGTCAGTCGTCCCGCGGCGCGAAATCCTGGAAACACTGCGCGCCATCCTCGACGCCCTGGAACAACAGTCCTGACCGTTGCTCACTGCGGTTGATTTTTTATCTCTTCAATAGGCGGGTCAAACGTCTGTGCAATCCGGCGACCGCCTGAGCCAGCTCCATCAGCCCTGCGGTCTCAAAGCTCACTTCGGTAGCATCCAGGTCTGATGACAGAGTGCCGGTGAGCTGGGTGAGCCGTTTCACACGCTCAGTCGTCAGCACAGAAAGTATGCCGTAGGGGTCGTGCCCTTTCGCCTGCAACTCTATCCACTGGTGCAGCGCCCAAGACGCTTGCCGGACGTAGTCCACCGCCCGGCGGAATTCATCCAGCACCCGCGCATCAATATCCTCTGCTGGAATGGCGAGCTCCAGTTGGCGCAATTCCAAGCCGGCTTTCTGGAGCTGGTAATTCGGCCCCCAAAAGGACTCGTTGGGAGCCTTGAGTTCCACCGCAATTCGCGGCGTTTGGTTCTTCTCGGGTGGATGGGCCCGCAGCACCCGCGCGCGTACCGACTTGCGCGTGCGCCCGTGAGTCAACTCAACCTCGGTGGAGGTCGGTGGCGGGGTCTTCATCCAGAGCGTGGCGCCGTACGCGCTGACCACCTCGGTTTCAGCATGTCGGGAAACGCGCTTGCCCTCCTTGGTGACCCAGGCCACCTTCACAGGTAGGGACAGGACGATTCGCACTCCTCTTCGCCGCTGCACGTTTTGCCAGTCAGCGTCGGTGGATGACTGCTGGCGTGACACCACTTCCTCCTCAACCAGGCTGCTTTATCTCTGCCCGAACTTGAGAACTACCGGCACTCTACCGGAATCACGCGGCAAAGACAAACCTTGCGAGCTGGGTGGCCGCTCTCTGGTACCATCCTTTCAATGGACGTGAGCGAAGCACGCGCGCGACGACTCAAGACACTGCTCGAGCAGGGGTTCGAGTTCGGAACCTATCCGCTGTTTGAGGGGCACATCGCCGTCAAGAAGTATGGCTGCGCGGCTCTGCTCAAACCGGTGTCGAACGACCGGCTGGAAATTGCCGCCCAGCCCAGCTACTTAGTAGAAGGCAACATCGCGGTGAAAGTCCAGCAGGGCGGGGAAGAGTGGTTCGTCTGGAAGTCCCACCGCCTCCCTGCCACCCCCGAACGGCAGCAGCAACTCCGCCGCTTCGAGGAGGAACTCCGCCGCGTACTGGAAGAGTAACCTTGCGCAGCGTCATTCCGAGCGCAGCCTGCCTGCCCGCCACGGCGGGCAAGCGGCAGGCAGGCGAGGAATCTGATTTTGTGACGCGCCTCCCGGAAAAAGTCCAAGACTTGCCCTTACGGATACCCCCAGGGAAGTTTTCAACCCAGTGGGGCAGACATTCTTGTCTGCCATCCGCCTCTGGCCCGGATCTGCCACTCCAGCACTGCGCAGACAGGAATGTCTGCGCCACCCAAGCACGGGGGGCATCCGCCTCGCCAAATTCAATTTCCCGCTAGGTATTCATCCTCTTTTCTTTCTCTGCGACCTTTGCGTTCTCTGCGGTTCATCCTTTTTAACCTGCACCGCTTGCTGGAAAACTGGCCCTGCCGCTATACTGGAGCTTCTCGCAGAACGGAGCAGGCGATCCCAATGCCATCCATACTCAAAGAAGCCGCCGAAACCGCCTTCACCCTCGCCAAGGGTTTCTCCGTCACCCTGCGCACGCTCTTCCGTCCCACCGTCACCGAAAACTACCCCGACGAGCCGGTGCGCTTCGAGGCTCGCTACCGCGGCATCCACGTCCTGCACCGCGACGAGAACGGATTGGAAAAGTGCGTCGCCTGCTTCCTCTGCGCCGCCGCCTGCCCGGTGCAGTGCATCTACATCGAGGCCGCCGACAACACCGCCGAAACCCGCATTAGCGCCAGCGAGCGCTACGCCAGCGTGTACAACATCGACTATTCGCGCTGCATCTTCTGCGGCTACTGCGTCGAGGCCTGCCCCACCGACGCCATCACCCACGGCCACGGCTTCGAGCTCGCCACCTACAACATTGCCGACATGGTCTATCGCAAGGAAGACCTGCTCGCCCAGCCCCTCAAACCTCCCCGCACCTAACGCCTCCGCGATCTCTGCGTCCTCTGCGGTAAAAGGTTCCTCCCCTCTCACCCAAAAGTCAGTTTGGAAGAGGTACTTGGCACCCGCCTCTCAAGGCCGCGATTTGGCAAACCGTAGAATTGCCTGCCGCTGGTCGGGATTGAACGCCACCAATTGCCGAAGCACTGCCCGCAATTCATCCGTCGCCACGGCGTGAATCGTCCCACGGGAAGGAACCGTGAACGCGCGCACGTGCCGGAAGACTTCGCGCGCCTGCGGATGGCTGACACCGACGGGATTCTTCAGCCGCAGCCCACCCGGCCGGAAATCAATCGAATCATATCGCCCCAATCCCGGCAGGCTTTCGTAGCCCGGCCCGGCGGCGCGCGCCAACCCGTAAAGCTTGCGCTCGTCCGACTGGTAGCAAAAAAAGAGGTCACCCGCGCGCACCCGCCGGAGACACGCCCAACTCGAAGGACTGCGAATCCGTTCCGCGCCCCCCATCTCGAAGCGTTGCCGGCCGCGGTAACGAAAATACTGATCGAAGTGCCAGTCGCGGACGCCGCCCTGTCCCCGCGAATTCACCTTGTACACCCACGCCCGCATCGGTCTATACCGCTGTCATTCCAAGTTCGTCCCGAGCACAACGAGGGGCAAAGCGAGGAATCTGTTTTTCTCTCCCTACGGGTTGACGCTGTAGTACACCTGCAACGAACCGATCCCGTCCCAAAATGCCTGCGCCCGATACAGCTCGGCGATCTGCCGAATGTGCCCCAGGTCGTGGAAGGCCCACAGGTTCATTGTCTGGCTCAGCCGGATCACGCCCACCTCCGGATGCTGCCCCGTGCGCTGCCAAGCCTCGCGGGGTAGGGAACTCAACCATCGCAAGGACTCTTCCCGCTCCCGGCAGAACTTCTCCAGTTGCTCATGCCCGGCCTTCCCGGAGTAGGTTCCTTTGGCATACTGCTCCAATTGATCGTAAGAAGGAAAAGTGGGATTGTCCTCCTCCGCCATCTTTCGCGCCCGGAAGCGAAGACTGTTGATTTCCACATGGATCAGGTGCGCTAACACCTCCGCGATGGACCATCTCTCCGCCGACGGCTTCCAACCCATCTGCTCCGGCGTCGCCACCGCCAACATCGCTTTCAGAATCTGCGGCGTTGCCGCTAACGTCTCCACCTGCGGTAGCACTTGTGCCTCTGCCTTCACGATTCCCCTCTCGGATTTCTGCTTTCTGTTTTCCAATTGATTGCAGGCGATGAACCGGCGAATCCGAAACCTTACTGTTTTGTAAAGCGGAAGAAGCTCTACTTCCTGTCCATGGCCATGAAGAGGTTGTTCAACGACTCGGCCATGGTCGGGTGGGCAAAGACGCCGTCACGAATTGCGGTGTAGGGAACTTTCCCCATCATCGCCATTTGCAGCACGCTCATCACCTCGCCGCCTTCGATCCCCAACACCGCCGCGCCCAGAATCTGATTCGTCTCCGCGTCCACCACCGCCTTCATGAAGCCGCGCGTCTCATCGGTTTCCAGCGCCCGTGCCACCGAGGTCATCTTCAGCTTGGCCACGCGAAACTTCCGCCCCTGCGCCCGCGCTTCCTGCTCGCTCAGCCCCACCCGCCCCAGTTGCGGATCCATGAACACGGCGTAGGGCACCAGCCGCCCGTCCACCGTCGCGTTTCCATTCTGAAGAAGATTGGTGCGAATCAGGCGGAAGTCATCGTAGGAAATGTGAGTGAAGGCCGGCCCGCCCTTTACGTCGCCCAGGGCGTAGATGCCTTCCACATTCGTCTCCAATCGCCCGTTCGTCTTGATGAAGCCGCGGCTGTCTGTTTCCACTCCGGCGGCGCTCAGGTTGAGCATATCGGAATTCGGCACGCGCCCGGTCGCCACCAGTAGGTGCGAGCCGGCCAGTGTGCGCTCGCCCTCGGCAGTCCGCACCCGCAACTCAATGCCGCCGTCGGCTGACTGGTTGGCGCGCAGCGTGGTTGTCTCCAGCAACACCTCGAGGCCGTCCTCGCGCAGAATCTTGGCCACCTCTTCGGCCACGTCCACGTCTTCTCGCGCCAGCAATTGTTTCCCCATCTGCACGATGGTCACCCGGCTGCCGAAGCGGCGGAACATCTGCCCAAACTCCAGCCCGATGTAGCCGCCGCCCAACACCAGCAGGTGCTCCGGCACCGTATCGAGTTCCATGATCGAGCTGTTGTCGAGCCGGGGGACGGCCTTCAACCCTTCAATCGGCGGCTGCGACGCCCGCGTGCCGGTGTTGATAAAAAACTTGTCGGCCGTCAGCGCCAGCGTGCCGCCGTCGTTCAAGCGAACCTCCAGCGCCTTCGACCCTGTAAAGCTGGCTTCGCCGAACAGCAGGTCCACGCCGTCGGTCTTCTCAATGCCACGCTGGCTGCCGCCGCGAAACATCTCCACGATGGCCCGCTTGCGCTGTCGCACTTTCACCATGTCCACTGACACCGGACCCGTCCGCACGCCGTAGTCCGCTCCCCGCCGGGCCAGGTAGGCCACCCGAGCGCTTGCCACCATGGTCTTGGTGGGCGTGCAGCCCTCGTTGACGCAGCTCCCGCCTACGTGCTTGCGTTCCACCAGCGCAGCTTTCCACCCGGCGCGCGCCAGCGTGGTGGAGAGTGGTCCGCCGGCTTGGCCGGAACCAATCACAATCGCATCGTAGTGCTTTGCTTTGGGCATTATCCCCCCTCCTGGTAAGGCCCAAGTGTAGCAAGGCCAGCGCATAGCTGTCGCCCTCAGACATTTGATTTGGCGAAACCCTTGTGGGACGAATGCGCGCTGCGCTATCCTGCTGCTGTAACTGGAAGGAGATAACAGTGAGCTACCGCATTGAGAAAGATTCTCTGGGAGAAAAACAAGTGCCCGCTGACGCTTACTACGGCATCCAAACGCAGCGCGCGGTCGAGAACTACCCCATCAGCGGTCTGCACGCCCACCCCCGCCTCATCCAAGCGATGGGAATGATCAAGAAGGCGGCCGCGCTCGCCAACCGGGAACTGGGCCTGCTGGACCAGCGCCGCGCCGGCGCCATCGTCGAGGCCGCCGAAGAGGTCATGCGCGGCGCCCTCAACGACCAATTCGTGGTGGACGTGTACCAGGCCGGCGCCGGCGTCAGCTTCCACATGAACACCAACGAGGTCATCGCCAACCGCGCCATTGAAATCCTGGGCGGCAGCCGCGGCGACTACTCCGTCCTCCACCCCAACGACCACGTCAACTTCGGCCAGTCCACCAACGATGTTTTTCCCACCGCCATGCGCTTGGCGGCCCTCCTGCTCATCGAGGAGTTGCTGCCGGAAGTCGAGCGCCTGAGCCGCGCCTTTGCCCGCAAAGGCCAGGAGTTCGACGGCATCCTCAAGTCCGGCCGCACCCACATGCAGGACGCCACACCCATCCGGCTCGGCCAAGAGTTCACCGCCTACGCCGTGGCCCTGCTGCGCGCCTACGAGCAGCTCCGCCACGCCCAGGACGGTCTGCGCGAACTCGGCTTGGGCGGCACCGCCGTCGGCACCGGCGTCAACACCCACCCCCGCTACCAAGCCACCGTGGTGAAAAAACTCAGCGAGGTCTCCGGCCAGCGCCTGGAGCCCACCAAAGATATGCGTTGGACCATGCAGTCCAACCTCCCGATGGCGGTCGTCTCCAGCGCCCTGCGCAACTACGCCCTGGAGTTGATCCGCATCTCCAACGACCTGCGCCTGCTCGCCAGCGGGCCCAACACCGGCCTGGGCGAGATCAACCTGCCCGCCCTCCAGCCCGGCAGCTCCATCATGCCGGGCAAGATCAACCCCGTCATTCCCGAGCTGGTTGCCATGGTCGGCTTCCAGGCGGTGGGCAACGACACCGCCACCGCGCTGGCGGTGCAGGCCGGGCAACTGGAGCTGAACGTGATGATGCCGGCCATAACGTGGAACGTTCTCCACTCCTGCGAAATCCTCAAGAACACCACCCGCAAGTTCACCGACGCTTGCGTCGAGGGCATCACTGCCAACAAAGACCGTTGCCAGCGCAACGCCGAAGCCACGGTCGCCCTCGCCACCGCCCTCAACCCTTACATCGGCTACGCCAAGGCCGCCGAGCTCGCCAAGCTGGCCGTCAAGACCGGACGCACCATCACCGAGCTCGCGCTGGAAAAGAAACTGCTCGACGCCCGGCAACTCAAAAAGATTCTCGACCCGCGACGCATGACCGAGCCCGCCCCGCCGATCGAGGAAGCCCGCGCTGCCCGTGCAGAAAAACCCGCTGCGCCACCGGTCGGGAAGAAAGTAAAACTCAAAGCGCCAGCGAAGACAAAGAGAACGGCCAAAGCAAAGACAAAAGCAAAACCCAAAACAAAAGGGAAGGGAAGAGCGAAACCGAAAATCAAACCCACCCGCGCCCGCCGCACCAAAGCGGCCGCCACCAAGAAATCGCGGAGCAAGCCAAAACCCAAACGCAAAGCCAAGCACCGACGCTAGTAAACCTGGGCAGGGAATTGACACGGCCCATTGCCGAACATACCCTGTCCCGTGGCTAACAACTTTGAAGTCGGCCGTTCGGGCGAATGCGTCAGGAGAAAACCATGGACAACCAGAAAAAGAAAAACCCATCCGGCTTTGAGCGGCGCGACTTTCTGAAGGTCGGCACCGCCGCCACCGTCGGGTTCCTGGCGCGCGGCGTACTGCCGCAGACCGCCCATGCCCTGCCGCCGCTGCCTTCCAACGCCGCTACGCCCCGCGCCATGCCCACTCGCAATCTGGGCCGTACCGGCTACTGCGTGGGTGCCTTTAGCCTGGGCGGGCAGGCCGCCATCGAAAAGTCGAACAACGAAGAGGTCGCCGTGCCCATCGTCGAGCGCGCGCTTGACCTGGGCATCAACTACATCGACACCGCCGCCATGTATGGCCGGGGCCGCAGCCAAGGCTACATCGGCCAGGTGATGAAGCGCCGCCGCTCCGAGACCTTCCTCGCCACCAAGACCCACAACCGCACCCGCGACGGCTCGCTGCGCCTGCTGGAGGAATCCCTGCGCCTCTTGCAGACCGACCACCTCGACCTGTGGCAAATCCACAACCTCTCCCGCATGGAGCAGGTCGAGCAGATCTTCGCGCCTGACGGCGCTGTGCAAGCCTTGCTCGAAGCCCGCGAGCAGGGAATTGTCCGTTACCTCGGCGTCACCGGCCACGCCGACCCCCACGTGCTGGCCGAAGCCATCCGCCGCTTCCCTTTCGACACCATCCTCATGGCCGTCAACGCCGCCGACAAGCACCACCTCAGCTTCGTTGACCACCTGCTGCCGCTGGCGGTCGAAAAACAGATGGGCATCATCGGGATGAAGGTGCCCGCGCGCGGGCGCATCCTCTCCAGTTTTGCGGCCCCGGCCCCCACCGGACGCCCCAGCCGCTGGTACAAGGATTCCCGCTCCGGCACCCTCGACATGCGCGAGGCGGTCTTCTATGTCCTCTCCCAGCCCGTCAGCACCATCATCATCGGCTGCGACTCCATCGCCCAGCTTGAACAGAACGTACAGCTCGCCCGCGAGTTCACGCCCTTGAACGAGCAACAGCTCGCCTCCCTGGTTGACCGCACCCAGCCCATCCACCGCCAGGCCCTCTTCTTCCGCCGCTGGGGCTAGCTCTCGCAGCCTTGCCACAGCAGGGAAGCACTCTCTCGAGAAACCCTTAATCCAAGGCAGTCAAAGCAAAACCAAGCGCGGGCGCGCAATCACAATGTTCCGATAATGAGTATTATGTCAAGTAGTAAATTGCATTATTTTGAGTAATACTGTAATGTGCTAGAGGGATTGAACTTAGCTTGGCAATGGTGAGGGGAGAAGTCCGCCCATTGATTTTTCATATGTAATATAGATATAACCCCCCTATACTTGGAGGGAAGGGGCCGGTGAGGGGGAGAAACCCGACCCCCTGTGG
>JACZYA010000080.1 GCA_022571295.1 Acidobacteriota bacterium
CGACGACGAACGCCACCGCCCCCAGCAAGTAGTCGGTGAGCCTCGTCACCGGTTCAGTGATTTGCATTCCAGCTCCGGCCTAGCCAGCCGGTCATTCACGCTGGCGTTGCGAGCGGTGATACCGCCCGAATAGGATGACGAACGTAGCCAGTACCCAGTGAAAGACGATAGGAATCGTTCCGCCGAACCAGCGCTCCTCCGGGTAGAGGCTCATCCGAATCGCGTATCGCAGGATCATCGCGATGAGATAGACGTACCCGAAGTAGAGCACTCCCCTGCCATAGACGCGCTTGGGGCTCACAAATACACCGCGACAGCGGGTAAAGTCCAGGCACACCTTGGTCAACAGAATGATGATCAAGATTTGCGAAATGAGCAGCTGGGGATACGAGATCAGCCCTGAGTACCACTCCTCCATCGGCGGCAGCCAAGTGATGTCCCCGAACGCCACTAGCATCTGGCCCACCACACGCAGGATAAACAGGAAGAGAAGAACCCACAGGATGGGCGCCAGTTTGCGCGGGTTGAGGCTCACGGGATCGGTGTCCTCTGTTTCCCGGAGTTGATAACGGCGGCGCTCACAAAACGTCGGTGAACATCTTTTTGTAGTGTAGGTACCAGTCGCTTAGGAAGCGCTCTTCGGGGTCGTATTTCCTCTTTAGGCGGAGAAACTCTGCAAATTGCGGATAGCAGGTTTTGACCTGCTTGTGCGTGGCGTGCTTGTGGTAAGTCAGGAAGTAGCTCCCACCATGCCGGATGGCAATGTCAATCAAGCGGCGGAATGCTCGCGCGGAGTGCTCCAGCCCTTCGGGGGTGTGGTGAGTGTGGAGATTCAGGACCGTGCAGGCGTAGGACTGCTTGGCCCAGGGCAGGAAGCTTTCATCGTCGCGCTCGATCCAGCGGATGGTGCCGTAGATGACCTCCACCTGGTTCCGGCGAAAGTCCTCGCGCACCTCCGCCAGGAAGTCGCCCAGGCTTTCGCGGGGGGCGTAGACCTCCGTAATGACCTCAGTGGACCCATGCGGCGCCTTGACCCTGAAATCCAGCGCCCGGTGATAATCGTCGAGATAAGTGCTGAGCTGATGCGTGTCCGACCAGTAAATCTGGCCCGAGGTGGATGACCTGACCGAGATTTTGTACCAAACGCATTGAGAGTCTACATCACAGCCAGGGGCTGTGAAACTGAATTTGGTCGATCCCAGCGAGCTGGTGCCGTATCCCTCTTTACCTACTCGTACTTGGCTTAGCCCATCAAGATTGGTCAAAGTAGAAATGGTCAGGTACCCGCTACGTTTTCCGCTACACCTCTGGGCCAGTTTTACTAGCTGGCAGCCCTATAGGGGGCCGCCAACTGGTAATTCTGGCATGGCTAAGGGGTCACCGTTTTACCCGACGATTCAGGAGGAGTCCCTAGGTAAAAGTCGGGTTAGCGGGTGAGGAATATTTGTGGGTTTCAGAGGAACTTGAGTGTCCCTCGCTCACTCCGACGTACGTTGACTTGCCTGTGGGTGAGGCCTAGGATGCCCCCAAAGTTTGCCGCAGATAGGTGCAAGTGACACTGAGCAAATGGAGTGTAGCGATGAAGAAGCGTATTTATGAGATCTTGGAAGTGGCTCGTCCCGGAGACAAGGTCAGCAGTGCTGCCGATATTTTCATAATGACCCTGGTCCTATGTAATGTTCTAGCGGTAGTCCTTGAGTCTGTTCAGGAATTACAGGCTCGATTTGGCCAGATGTTCTTGTGGTTTGAAGTCGTCTCGATAGCTATCTTCACCATCGAGTACCTGTTGCGAATTTGGTCGTGCACCAGCGATGAACAGTACAGCTCACCACTCTATGGTCGCCTAAGATTTGCCATGACACCACTTGCTTTGATTGATCTACTAGCCATTGCGCCATTTTACATTCCGTTTACTCTTCCGGATCTTCGAGTTGTGCGAGCCATGCGACTCCTCAGGATTCTGCGCATGCTCAAGTTTGGCCGATACTCAGAGGCATTCCGACTACTTGGACGAGTCGTGCACGACAAGCGCCAGGAGCTTGCTGCAGCCTTCACGATTCTAGTTGCATTACTGATTATTGCCGCCACCCTAATGTACGAAGCCGAACATGTAGTACAACCGGACGAGTTTCGGAGCATTCCAGCGGCAATGTGGTGGGCCATCGTTACGCTTACAACGGTTGGGTACGGAGATGTCCTTCCTGTAACGGACACGGGAAGGATGCTTGGAGCAATAATCGCAGTTCTTGGTATAGGTATGGTTGCTTTGCCGACTGGGATCATTGGAGCGGGATTCGTTGCGACTTTCCAAACCCAGAAGGCTGCACCTCCGCTCTGCCCGCATTGCGGAAAGACAATCGAGGCGTTCGATTGAACACTTTTGTGCATTTGTTAGGATTCCCGAACCTTCTCCAGATGGAATGGTGCCCTGTCGATTTCGGATTCGGGAACGTGTTCTGTGGGCTACAAGTATCTCCCGGCTGATTTTTGCGGGAAACATCTGCGACCGTGACCCAGCAGTTACAAACAGCTACCCCTTTGCGTTGACTTGCCTACGGGCGGGGGGCTAAGATTCACTCGTTATACCCGCTTTGAACAGAGAACCACTGCGATCTTACTGCAGGAGAGGTCTTTGGGCTGACAGGGCTGATTCGTGACCTCTTGCTAGGTATCGCAATCTCAGAAAGGACAAGGAGCTAATCATGCCCGAAGTAATATATACATCCAAGGTGCATATCGAACGCAAAACTGGTCCGCTGCGCATAGCCTATCTCCCCGGTGAATCACAGCCGGTCGCCTTCAGCGTTCACGGCGCTATCGCCGAGCACTACAAGATCGATCCCGCCACGCTTCCGGAAGCTCGCGCGTCCACGCTGGATTACGTTATTGCTGCAACGGCTGGCTGAATGCTGGGTACCTTCGGTGGTGCGCTGGATGCGCGCCAAATCGACTCCAGCAACGGAAGGTTGACGGCAGATGTCACCGGCGAGGTGGAAAAGGAAGAGGGCGTGCTGGTGATCCGCCGGATTCATGTGGCCATGCGGCTGGTGGCGCCGGATCAGGTCCGCGAGACCGTGGAGCGTGTACATACCATGTATGCGATGCGCTGTCCCCTGTTTCGCACACTGCACCAAGCCATCCAGCTCACCTCTGCTTACACTTTGGTGCCCCCAGAAGCTGGGTCCTGACGCGACTCACCACTGAGGAGCGATCAGTACATCCACACGCCTGTCCCTCGGAGAGACGGAGCATGAACCATGCGATTTTAGACACGGGCACTGCGTCGCTATTACCATGACGCCCGAAGGGCATACCTACCGTATTAGTGGAGATTGGGGCTAACTGGGTGAAGGTCGGTTGGTGCGTTGACTCGCTTGTGGGTGGGGCGTAGCATGGCCGCTATCCACATCACACAACGAGAAGATTCCGTGGCATTTCGGGTTGAACAAATCGACCACGTTGAGCTCTATGTACCGGACCAGTATGAGGCGGCCCGTTGGTACAAGGATGTGTTGGGCTTCGAGGTGCTTCCCGCATACGAACACTGGGCCAGCGAGGGCGGCCCCTTGATAATTTCCTGCGCTGGAGGCTCAAGTAAGTTGGCGCTCTTCAAGGGAGAGGTGCGTAGCTCGGACAGGACCTCCTGGTATCGCCGCGTGGCGTTTCGCGTGACCGGTCAGGGCTTCATCGAGTTTCTTCGGCGATTGGACTCGCAGCCCGTGTATGAGGACGGCGGGAAGCAGGTAAGCGCGAAAGACTCCGTTGACCATGGCACGACGTTTTCAATCTATTTCTGTGACCCGTACGGTCACCCACTTGAAGTATGCACCTATGATTACGAGCACGTAGTCCAATTTCTCCACGCTGGCGAGGATTGATCTTATGGGGAGCCGAGAGTTCCGTGTGATGTTGCGCACAAAGACGTTCGAGGACTATGAGGCAACGGTCGCCTTCTACCGCGACGGGTTGGAGTTGCCGGTTGTTGCTTCCTGGGACAGAGAAGGCGACCGGGGAACGCTGTTGCGGGCTGCGTCGGGCAACATCGAAGTGTTGGCCACTGCACCAGGCATGGAGTTCAGTCTAGTCGATGAAGGGCCACCTCGGGGTGTCACCATTGCCATCGAAGTGGAGGACGTGGATAGCTACTTTAGGCGTATTCGCGAGAAAGGCATGGCAATCAGGACTGAGCCTGAGGACCAATCCTGGAACCATCGTACCTTCACACTGACGGACCCCTTGGGCGTTGTTGTGTACGTCTTCTCCGCATCCTCCGTCGCATGAACTTCCCTGAATAGTGCCGCCGCGTTGACTTGCCTGCGGGGGGGACTAGGATGGCGCGCAACCGCTCTTCAGGGAGCTTCGTTCACCTCTTGCGCCGCACGTTGACCGGATTCGAGCGCGCCTTCCATGGTGCCTGCCAGATGTGAGGTGTGTTCTCCCGCGAAATGCAGGGGGCCTTCCGGGCGCGCTGCCAGCGGGAGCCAAGCGGTCATCTGGCCGGGACCGAACTGCGTATAGCCACCGTGGCCCCAGAACTTCGAGGTGCCCCCTTCCACATGCTGGCGGAGTCCGGGGTGAACCTTCTCCATGTGCTCGAGCGCAAACTCGATTCGTTCGCCTGCATCCATCCCCGCCACGCGCTGTGCCTCCGGCCCCTGAACATAGGCCCCCAGGATTGCGCGGGGGGTCGAGGGTTCCGGCCGGGGGAACGGCTCCTCCACCACCTCCATGATGGGCAGGTCGGTATAGGCGCTCCCTGTGACCCTTTCCCTCTCCCAGAATCGGCTTCTAACCTGCAAATAAATCCGCGCGACACTCGCGTACTTGAGCTCCTGAATCACGGCTTCTTCTTGTGGGGCAAAAGGAGGGCTGACTTCCATATGCCGGAGATGGGAGAAAGGCACCGCACAAATCAGGTGCTTCGCCTCCATGGTATGGTAGGCACCGCCCTGCTGGAACACCGCCTCGACGCCTTTCGGCCCATGGCTGATCTTTACCACCGGGGCGCCGTAATGGATCCTGTCCTGGAGTCGGGCAGCCAGGGCCCGGGGCAAGAGGTCATTCCCTCCCCGAAAAGCGTAAAGCCCCTGCCCTTGGAAGAACGGTGCAAGGTAGGCCACCAGGTACTGCAGGGCTGAGGTGGTGTCCGATCCCTCCCCAAACCAGAAGGTCCGGCGCAGCAGTTCCAGCGCCTCGCTCGAGACCCCCTGCTGGCGCAGGAATTCATTGAACGTAGTCTGGTCGTAGTGCCTCACCGGGTCGAGCCGCCAATCGGGAAGGCTGGGGTCGCCTATCTCTTTGAGGGCCGGGGAGACGTGTTTCATCAGGATGCCGAAGGGGCCGAGCTGCCGTTCCTCCGTGCTCAGCTCGTAGGGCCAGTCAACCGGCTCGCCGGCCGCTGCCGTCAGGCGCTGCCCGCGCAGATGATAGAGCGAAGCGAAGGCCTCGGCCGGGATGGGAGCGAAGGGAATATCAAAGAGTTTCGCGTAGTGGATCAGACGTGGGTAGCTGTCCGAGAAGACCCGGGCGCCGGCTTCAGCATAGAGCCCGTCCGAGAAAGGCTCCCGTAGGGTCCGCACACGCCCGCCTGGCCGCAGTCGCACCTCGAGCACCGTCACCTCGTGGCCTGCCTGCGTCAGTTCATACGCTGCCGCAAGTCCTGCCAACCCGGCTCCGATTACAAGCACCTTCTTCGCCACCCCTTTCCGCTCCAAGGGTGTGAACGGCGCGCCGGCGGCGTCGAGCCGGAGAACAGAAATGGCTGCAGCGCCGGACATGCAGATCTTCAAGAAGTCTCTGCGCGGAAGCGGGTGCGTCATCAAGCCCTCCCCGAGCTGGGTTTTTCAAGGATTAGAAAGGGGAGCAACTTGCCGGCTCATGGCAGAAGCTCCTTCCCTGCCCGCTATGCTAGGCCGCGCCTGGAGGGAGGTCAAGGCGCGTGTCAAGACCATCTGTTTTTGAGCAGCCTCCGCGTTGACTTGGGTGCGGCCTCCCAGCATTCCCGAGACAGCTTTGCAGCTTTTCACCCCCTAGTACTCTGGTGTGTGAGAAGCTGAGAAGCTGGATGTACTACTGAGTCTGACAGTCTGCGTGCGTTGACTTGTCTGCTGGTGGGGCCTAAGCTGCTCCCGCGAAAAGAAAATTTGGCAGGAGGTCGCTTTGAAGAAATCATTTCTTGTTCTGGCTATCGCACTGATTCTGCTCGGCACGCTCGTGGTCGTCCGGACGGCCCAATTCGGCACCCAGCAAAGTGAAATTGAGCCAGTGCAAGGCATTGAAGTTGATCCTGCTGTGCTGGCCGAGCGGCTCGGTCAGGCCCTGCGAATCCCCACTGTTTCTGCCCAAGACCCCACCAAGACCAACGGCGATACATTCCTTGCATTGAAGCGGTTGTTCGAGAAGAACTATCCACGTGTGCACGCCAGCTTGGTGCGCGAAGTTGTTTCCGATTACAGCTTGCTCTTTACGTGGCCCGGAAAGGACCAGAGTCTGAAACCAATCATTCTGATGGCCCACATGGACGTCGTCCGGGTTGATCCTGTCACGGAGAGCGAATGGACCCACCCGCCTTTCAGTGGTGCGATTGCCGACGGTTTCATTTGGGGCCGGGGCGCACTCGATGACAAGGGACCGGCGGTGGCCATTCTTGAAGCAGTCGAGAGGCTGCTGAAGGACGGGTTCCAGCCGCGCCCGACCATCTATCTGGCCTTTGGTCACAACGAAGAGACCACCGGCTGGGGCGCGGAAGCTATTGTTGCACTTCTCGAATCGCGCGGCGTAGAGCCCGAATATGTTCTGGACGAAGGAGGCCGGATCTCTTCTGAAGTGCTGGGACTCGGCATTCCCGTTGCCCGGGTGGGGATAGCTGAAAAAGGATACGTCAGTCTGGTCCTGACAGTTGAAAGCAAGGGCGGCCATTCCTCCCGGCCGCCTGCGGAGACCACAATCGGGGCGCTCAGCGAAGCCATTCGCCGCCTTGAGCGCAATCAAATGCCGAGCAGCATCCACCCGATCCTTCGACGAGAACTGGAGACGTTGGCCCCGTGGCTGCCCTACGGCCAACGGTTGATGATCGCCAACCTCTGGCTCTTCGAGCCGTTTCTGGAAGCACGTTTTTCTTCCAGTCCCCGGGGGAATGCGCAGATTCGCACAACAACGGCACCGACTGTTTTCAAGGCTGGCATGCAGGAGAACGTCCTGCCGACACGGGCCGAGGCCGTCGTGAACTTCAGAATCCTTCCGGGCGACAGCATCGCGGGTGTGATCGAGCACGTTCGAACCACAATCGACAACCCTCGGGTGAGCGTGCGGCCGATCGAGGAGACGTCCGGTGAGCCTTCAGCGGTTTCGAACCCGGATTCTCCCGGCTTTGCCCTCATCGCCCGGACGATCCGCCAGATCTACCCCGAGGTTCCGGTGGTGGCGCCCTACCTCGTTCAAGGGGGCACCGATGCCCGTTTCTACACGCGCTTGAGTCCCAACGTGTACCGGTTCAAACCCCTTCTGGATGAACCGGAAACCACCCACGGGATTGACGAAAGGATTTCGATCAAGGGGCATGCCCGGGGAGTAAAGTTTTTTGTCCAGCTAATCCGGAACTCCAACGGGGAGATTTAGTCAACAGATTCAAGGCACGGACTCCGTGAGCACCGTTCCAGATTAGCCCATCTCGACAACTTGGACTCCAACCCCCGCTTCCAATCCCTTCTCCGCTGCCTGAACTTCCCCACCTAGCCCTTCGCGTTGACTTGGGTAGGGGTGGGGCCTAAGAGCAGCACCTATCCCATGTGACGGGCGTCACTCATGAGGTGTTGAATTTTGCTACAAGTCGGCCAAGGTGGCCTCGCTAATACGCAAATCCTAGTGAAACAGTCCAACCGCAAGTCCACCTGAGGCCAATCTCTCTAAGGAGGGCAACCATGCGCAAGATAGTACCCTTTTTTATCGTAGCATCTCTGTTGTTGCTGGTGTTGCCGGTGATGGCGTAGGAAGCGCCGGAGGTGGACATTGATGCCGAACGCGCTGCGGTCCTCGAAGTGTTCGTCGAGGCAAAACAAGCGGTGGCGGAAAAAGACGTGGAACATTTTGTTTCCTTTTTCGCCGACGATGTCGTGTGGCTTCCACCGAATGCTCCCAGAGTGACAGGCAAGGACGCCATGCGGGAATATGTCTCTGAATGGTTTGCAGCGCCGGGCCTTGCCTATAGCTTTCCGGGGCCAGGCACGGCAGAGGTATCCCGCGCGGGTGACCTCGGGTACACGGTGGGCAGCTACGAAGTTACCGTAAACGATGCCGAGGGCAATCCTGTAACAAGTCGCGGGAAGGTCGTGGTGGTTTGGAAGAAACAGCCCGATCGTAGCTGGAAAGCTGTACTCGACATCTGGAACTCCGACGGGCCAGCGGCTAGCGAGTAGCGGTACTGTTGAACTCCGCCGCATGAACTTGCCGGAGTAGCTCGGTTCCGCTGGTGTGCCAAAGGGAACCCTTTTATACGCCTCGACCCCACCCAGTTTTGGCTGTATCAAAGGATGGGGTTTGGTGCGCCGCGCGTTAACTTTGTTTAGGGATGCGGCCTAGTCTAGGCTGTTGTTCAGAAACGCTTTCGCGCGGCTGAGCGCGGGTCGCCCGCTATCGGCTTTTTCCCCCAATGCCGCAAGTTTTGTGTAGAAATCCCGCGCTTTGCCCATGTCTCCAGCGAGCTCAGCGGCGCGTGCTGCCCCGTAAAGAGCATTGAAGCGGTTGGGGGAATTGTCGAGCACCACTTCGTATTCCCGCAGGGCCTCAGTCGGCCGCTCCAACTCCGCCAGCATGTCGCCCAGCAGCTCGCGCGCGGGAACTATGGCACCTGGCGTGGTGGGAGGCTTGTCTGTGCTGTCTTCCAAGTCGGCAGCGGATCGCATCATCGCCAAGGCTTCGTCCTTCTTCCCCTCTGCCAGCGCCAACCAGGCTGCCACTGCGCGCCGCTGCGCGCCCACCAAGTTCGCCCAAAGCTTTTCGTTTAGCCGGCCGCGATCGGCCTGTTCGCCATTGCTCTTTCCGCTGTCGAGTAGAACCTCCCGGCAATGTTCCAACTGCGCGATCGAACGCCGCGCGTCCGCTAGTTCTCCTGTGTGCAGCGCACCCAAACCGCGGGCAAAATAGAGCGCTGCCGCCATCCAGCACGATTTGCCCCCCCGGAATAAATTTGTCGGCACGCTCAGCGCCGCCGCCTCCTTCCACTGCCGCTGCTCGACCGTGTAGCGTGCCGGAATCGCACCGGCAGAGTACTTGTGGTCGTCATCTCTTAGCTTCGCTGTTACCTTTGGTAACTCCTCCCAAATTCTTCTTGCCTCGCCGTCCTGTGCCCCCTGCAAGTAGGCGTAGACCAGGTAGTCCATGGAGTGGACCTCTTCCTTCGCCCACTGATCCTTGCGCGCCGCAGCCGCCGCAGCTCGGTTGGAAACGATGGACTCCTGCCAGAGACCGAGCCGGGTGAAAATGTGGGATGGCATGTGGAGCGCGTGGGGGGCTTCTGGAGCAATCTTCGCGTACCGCCGAGCCGCTTCCAGCGCCCTCCCCGCCAGCGGCGGATAGTCATAACTGTGGATAATGTAGTGTGCCACACCGGGATGATTCGGTTGCGTGGCAAACATCTTTTCCAAAATGGCGCCCGCCTTCTTCTGGCGGGCATAAGTCTTGTCTGGCGGAGAGGAATAAGCGGTGCCCAGAACGGCGAGCGCATAAAAGATCGCCGCCTCCGAGTCGTCCGCATAGCGCCGGTATTGCTCTTCCATTACTTTTTCGTAGGCCACCATCCGGGCGAGATGGTCTAACTTGTCTGCATCCTTGTAGAACTGCTCGAGGGCGTTTATGTAACCATGCTCCCGCTCCGACTCCGCGCCGACCGTCTTTGCTTTTTCCAGCGCTGTTTGCCCCACCCTCACATCCTCCGGGCTAGGTTTCTCCCAGAGCGGATGGAAGCGGCTCATGGCAATGCCCCAGTAAGCCATGGCGCAACTCGGGTCCTTCCGCGCAACCGCCGCAAACGCTTTCTCCGCCCTTTGGTACCAGAAGGAATGCAGCATCGCCACGGCGCGCGTGAACTGCTGCTGCGCTGCGGCGTTGCAGGAGACCGGGAAGTTCACCTGGCCGAGCTGCCCTACCCCGCCCGAGTCGGCCTCGTGCGTGTGCTGCTGACTCTGCGCGGAGACCCACGGCACCAACGCCAGTGCGAGGCTCGCAAATACCAGAATCCTCAGGCTTCTCATGAGAACCCCCCAGAAAAAGATTGCGTGGAACACATGGAAGCTATACGTCTACGGAAGGCGAGTCAACCCAGTCCAGGAAACACAGTTGGGCTTGACTGGTAGTCCCAATCTGCTGCGCCGCCCGCCTGCGGTCGGGCAGGCATGAACTTCCCGGAGTAGTCCCTCCGCGTTGACTTGGGTGCGGCCTCCCAGCATTCCCGAGACAGCTTTGCAGCTTTTCACCCCCTAGTACTTAGGTGAGTGAGAAGCTGAGAAGCTGGATGTCCGACTGAGCCTGGCAGTCTAGGTGCGTTGACTTGCCTGCGAGCGGGGTCTAGGATGGCGACCATCGGGTCGGTTCCTTCCAGGCACTAGCTTTTAGGGGGGTAGCTGATGAAAGCCTACCTGGTTCGCATCTTCCTTTGCTTGCTCACATGCGCGTTGGTGGGCGGGTTGGCGGCGGCGCGCACGATTGAGTTTGAAACTACAAAGGTTACGCAGGCCGATGAGGTAGATGACTACATCAAGGCCGAGATGAAGAAGCGCCAAATCCCCGGCCTCGCCCTCGCCGTGGTCAAGAATGGCAATGTCATCAAGGCGAAGGGCTACGGCCTGGCAAACTTGGAACTCGACGTCCCCGTCACCCCGGACAGCGTGTTCGAGTTGGCGTCGGTGACCAAGTCATTCACGGCGACGGCCATCATGATGCTGGTGGAGAAGGGCAAGGTCGCGCTGGGTGACAAGATCAGCAAGTATCTCATTAACGCGCCCTACACTTGGCGCGGCATCACGGTGCGGCATCTGCTCACCCATACGGCGGGTTTCGCCAGTGACTGTGAGGAAATCCGCCAGCAAGGCTGGTTGGCGAATTACACGACCGCCGAGATGTTCGAGGCGGGCTCCAAATGCCCGGCGGATTTCGCGCCGGGAGACCGCTGGCAGTACAGCGACATGGGCTATTTTCTGCTCGGCATGATCATCGAAAAGGTCAGCGGAACACGCTGGCGCGAGTTCGTGAGAGAGCGGATCTTTCAGCCGCTCGGGATGACGGCGACGACCGTAATTGATCAATGGGCGATCATCAAGAACCGCACCGCGGGTTATGCCCTGCGCGACGGCAAACTGGCCCACATCAGGCGCATTTCGCAGATTGAACTTCCGTCCCACTATGGCATCTTGTCTACCGTAAAAGACCTGGCAAAGTGGGACGCCGCACTCTACACCGAGAAACTGCTCCAGAAGGCCAGACTCGACCAGATGTGGACGCCAGTGAAACTCAATAACGGCTTTGGCCACAATTATGGCTTCGGATGGTCTTTGAGTGACATTCGCGGCCACAGGGTCATCGGACATGGCGGCATAACGGGTACATATATTTTCCGTCTCCCGGACGATAAGCTGACAGTGATAGTACTGGCCAACTTGAGCATGGCGAGCGGTTCGAGTCCGCTCACCATCGCGCGGGGCGTTGCCGGTCGCTACGTTCCCGGCCTTCTTTTGAGTTCTCTGAAGGAGCAGCCGGACACCGACCCACAGATGACGCAGAAGATGAGGAAGCTTCTGTCGGATATTGCGAATGGTGTAACGGATTCACCGTTGATGACTCCAGAGCGCAACGCCACTCTTAACCCGGTCTTCATGCGTTATATCGCGACCCCCTCATCGCTCAAAGACTTGAAGTCGTTCACGTTTGTTGCGTGTGACGACGTGCGAGAGCGCCGGATAGACCGGTTCGGCGTCCGGGTCAGCCGCCTCTGCTACTACAGACTGGTTACCGCGCTGGAGACGCGTTACCTTTCGTTTTACCTGACAGCGGACGACAAGGTCGCAGATATCCGATCTTCAACGGAATAAGCCACGTGTCCCTCGCTTTCATCCTGTCCACCGACTACGTTTCTCTGCCCGGAAAAGCCGCATCCCTTCCGTTTGCACGCCTTTTTCAACACTGTCACACCATTTGGTACACACAGCATGAAATGAGCTGGCGGAGGCAAGTAGTGCCGAAACCGTTACCTTTCGGCATGGCCTCCCTAGAGGTTCCTATTATCGAGCCCTTGCGCTCTAGCCCCCGCTCCCACTCTCTCCTCCGCCGCCTGAACTTCCCGGAGTAGGGCCTATTCCCCGTTGACTCTGCCCGGTCGGCAGGAGCAAAATCCCTACAAATCGCCTCGCTGAAGCAGAGGCATTGCCACTCAATAACGCGCATGAGCCCAAGGAGGTGCGGGATGTTTCGAGGAGTGCTTCTTCTCGCTTCTTTCCTCTCGGTCGCAACGACCAGCGCAGTATTCCTGCAAACTTGGTCAACCGGCAGGAGGTTTCAGAAATGATATCCAAGATACTCAGGCTGTACTCTCCGCCAGTGTGTTTTCTGTTTCTAGGTATGGGATCAGCATTTGCTCAACCCAGCCAGGTCCAACCATCCGCGACTCGATCAATTGGACGCTATATGATCCACTATCACCCATCCAACTTTCGTCAAGCACTATTGCTGGACACGGCAACAGGAACTGTCTGGTATCTTGTGCATGGTACATATAAGTCAACAGTCGAAGGTGAGGAAGAAAAGGAAGTTGAATATCGAGCCTTCCAAAAGCTGGGCGTGGAAGGGCTGTACAAGAGTCCTCAAGAAGAGATAGCAGAGCAGCAAGCCACGGATGAGATGGCAAAAGCCCTTCTAGAGAAACTTAAGGAGCAGCGCAGGAAAGAAGAAGAACACGAAAAAGAAAGGCTCAGAAAACTAAAGGAGACCGAACCAAGAGAGAAGAGGCTGGAGAAACTTAGCAGAGCAGTACTTCCAAGCGCGGAGGAGCTACGGAATATGGCTAGTCGTTCAAATGGAAAACTAGACAGATTTCTCAACATCTTGTATC
The DNA here is from genome assembly GCA_022571295.1 of Acidobacteriota bacterium. Taxonomy (GTDB): domain Bacteria; phylum Acidobacteriota; class Terriglobia; order Acidiferrales; family 2-02-FULL-67-57; genus JACZYA01. The sequence continues at coordinate 13,097 of JACZYA010000080.1, forward strand.
AGGACTGGCCTGGATACAGCGAGTTCATTGCCGAGTTTACCTTTTACGAGTTATTTCAGGAGATTCGGAATAGATATCCGAAGCTAGCGGAGGATTTTCGATCTATCTTTGCAGGAGTGGAGACATTCAGGTTGCCCGAGTAGTTGCATGGGAGAGTGCGATTGAGTCATTAGAGTGACACTATAGGGGTTTATCGAGGGAGGGATTATGACCCAGGGGGACGTTCTCAAGAGGATGAAGGAAGTGAGGGATAGGAAGAAACCGAGCTAGTGGCGCGAGCAAGGGGATTCTCACTCTGGCTGATGCCAAGCGGAGACCTGTACGAAGCGCTGGCGCATACAATCCTTCGACTGAGCAGGGTATATCAGACGCCCGCCTTTGAGCCCCACCTCACGCTCCTGGGCGAACTG
>JACZYA010000235.1 GCA_022571295.1 Acidobacteriota bacterium
GGGTTTGCTTACGGTAGGACGATTCGTGCGTGTTCGGCCGAGCCGACTCTTCGCCAGGCTCTACCAGATCGAGTTTGGTCCGCCACTTGTAGAGACACCGCCGGGTTACCCCCAATTCTTGCGCCAGCACTCCGACGTTCTCGCTGTTCCCCATGCGCTCTACCGCCATCCGCTGAAACTTCCGTGAGTATCGTTTCCGTTTCACTTTGCAGCTCCTTTCCCGGCAAAGTGTGCCCTTCCCGTGTGTCTCAGTTCAAGGGTTCAGTCCACGGCCTGGAAGGTGACAGCGTAATGGCGACCCCTACCCAAACCAGTCCTGGCTCGATGGCGCGCGTCCGGCGGTACAAGGAGAGCGACCTGTCGAGGCTCGAAGAATTGTTCCGCAAGAACTATCCCATCATGTTGACCCCAGACCTGAGAGGAGAGAGTAACGATCTCAATCTCGTGCTGGAGAATGCGCGGGGCGAGCTACAGATGGCGATGGTCGGAGGAGGGTTTCTATCAGCATTTCCCTTGATCGACCCGAAAAGTCGCGTAGAGCGGGAGGACTTTGGCGCTCTGCTGGCCGCTGCCGAGCAGGAGTTGTGCAAGAAGGGCCTCGCGCTCGATGTTTTAGTGCTATGGCTTCCCGAAGATCAACTCCATCACAGGCTACTCCTGGAGAGTTTGGGCTTCGTCAGCTTTCGGAACACGATACCTTACGCAAAGGTTGTTGTCGGGCAGTCACCCACGGAGCAGAAGCAGTAGGAGGATGGAATCATGGCGAACGGCTTAGTTCCAAGTCCACGCAAGCGCAACAGGAGTTTCTTTCAACAATTAGCTCAGCCGGAAGAGGACGAGGGATTCTTTGGTCTTGGCCGTTATCAACCGCTGCCGGAGTTTGAAACCCCAGGGCAGCAACCTCTAATCCGTGCTCCTAGGATGCCACAACCAGAACAGCGCATACGCATCCCCGGCCAGGTAGTCGTACCTGGTGGTGGTATTCCAGGTGTAAGCACAGGAACTTTCACAGGCGAACCCATCCTTGCGCCGGCACCTGGAGTGAAACGACCAGAGCCGCGTGCTCCAGCACCCCAGAGGCCGGAGGCACCCGAACTGGCGAGGCCAGGCTGGAAGCGTGGACTACTGGCGATTGGATTGGGCACACTTGCTGGGATGGGTGGAGATTCAAGAGCAGCAGCGCGAACCGCAGGGAATGTCTTGTACGGCCCCTACCGACGCAGATACGCCGGATACGAGCGCGACCTTGCAGATTATGAGAGCAGGAGAGAAGAAGAACGCCAGCAAGACATAGGCGAAGGCCGCCGCGTCGGACTGGAACTAACGCAGGAACGCTTGAGGCGGTTGCGGCTGACTCCCATGCCAGGAGCGGAGGAGACAGAAGCGGAAGCCTTCGAGCGCCGGAAGGAGGAGGCCGTTTCTCTGGGCTTGGAAGCTGGAAGCCCGGAGTACCTTGAGTACGTCTCCGAGCGCGAGTTGGGGTTTGCACCACGACAGCGTGAGAGATACACCCGCACACTGCCGGGCGGTGAGTCGGAACTTCTTGAGCGCCGTCCCGGAGAGGACTACTACCGACCAGCCCAAATGCTTGCACCCGGTGTGGAGGAAATAGCCCCGCCAATCACTCTTGAGCATGGGGGCGTAGGCGGCCAACCGCTCCAACTCCCAGGCCCGCGGCCTCCTACGGAAGCGGTTGTCAGTCATCCACGGCCCGCCAGGCCCCTAGCGCGTGAAGTGACCGCCGAGGTCAACAGTATGGTTGAAGGGACTGCTACCGATGCTTTGGAGAAGGCCAACGGTGACCCGAACCGTGCCATCGCCATTGTGAACGCCTCTGAGAATATTCCCCCTGAGCACAAGCAGAAAGTCCGCAACCGAATCAGGGAAAAAGTCAGACCAGGGGCGAGGACACAACAAGGCGGGCTGGAGGAAGAAATCAACCAAGCTCTGCAAGGACTGACGCAATAGTGGGTACATCGAACAGTTGGCTACAAGCAGGACAAGGCCGCAAGCCACGTCGGACTAGCTGGCTCGCTGCCGGCGAGGGGCCACCCCCCGAACCCAAGCCGGTTGATCTCACCGATATTGCTGCTCAGCAACAGCGCCCCATCGAGGAGCTGCAACGGACTTTCCGCGCTGCACGAGAACCAGTGGAGCAAGCCGAGCGCGTAGGGATTCCCGCAGGCGCAGAAATCAAACGCGCCCCCGCTCCTGGCTTGCTGGAGAAAGCCGCCAATATGTTTCGGCGCGATCAAACCGTTTATGCAAAAGCCGCTCGGCCCACGGCTGAACCAACGGTGCGCTTGAGCGAGCTGATGCCCGGCAGACCCACGGCCACCATCAGCCTCCCGCGCTATCCCGGTCGGTTCGGTCCTCCAGTCGTACCAGGGGAGCGCCAGCCAAGCGCCCATGAAACGGTTGAGTTTCCCATTGGCGGGGTTGCCAAAGGCACTCTGGAAGTCGCCGAGAGCCTGACCACACCGGAGAATGTAGCCATCATCGCTAGTCTTGGCCTCACGGCAGGGGCACTCCCTCTACTGAGCAGGATCATCTCGGCGGGCTTTTCGGTTGAACTGCTGCGTGGTGCCATCCAGCAATATCCCGAACTGCGAGAGGCGATGAACACAGGCGACGAGCAGCGTGTTGCCCAAGTCGCTACCAGGATGGGTTTGGGAGGTCTGTTGAGTGTCCTCGCTGGCGCTCACGCCGTTCGCGGTCGGGTAGCAGCAACGGGAACGGTTGAGCCAGAAGTGAGAGTAGCCCCACCACGCAGATTGGCACCAGCTCCTCAGCGCCGCGCCTTGCCCCCGGCAAGAACCGATATTGCTCTGGCAGGAGAGCGTGGGGTTCTCCGTCCCAGCCCACCGAGCGAACCGCCTTTGAGGTACTACCCGGAGCGACAGCTTCCCCCGGCTCCAACCTTGCCTGTAATGGCAGCCAGAGCGCCAGAGCCGAGGATCATCACTCCCCCGCCAGCCCCCCGCCGGCTACTTCCCGCGCAGGCAGGCCCCGGCGTTCCTGGTCCCGCTGCGCCACTCACGATGCGGCAAGCGGTTGAGGCTGCGCCGGTGCGAGAGTTTGTCCGTGGCAGGCCGGTTGAACACAGGGTAGGAGCTGCACCCACACAGGCAAGAGTGCCCGTACCAGGTTTTCAACTCGAAGCAGAGCCAGCCCTAGCCCCAGCGCCCGGACTGAGAGCACCAGTAGCGGCTCCAAGACGCGCCAGGAGAGCCAGGAGAGAGCCGACCCCAGAGCAGCAACGAGCAGCGGCCGCCTGGGAGCGTGTACTGAGGGAAGAAGCCCCACCGCCAGAGCCAGCCGCACCCAAACCCTTGCCGAAAGGCGTCACGGAAGAAATGGTGCAGG
>JACZYA010000236.1 GCA_022571295.1 Acidobacteriota bacterium
ATGCAGACCCGCGAGTTGAAGGAATACTGCGAGCGCCGGGGCTGGAAGATCGCCGGGGAGTACGTGGACACCGGGATCTCCGGGGCCAAGGAGAAACGGCCGGAACTGGACCGCATGATGGCCGACGCTCACCGCCGGCGGTTCGATGCAGTAGTGGTCTGGAAGTTTGATCGCTTCGCCCGCTCCGTCTCCCACCTGCTCCGGGCGCTGGAAACCTTCAAGGCCCTGGGCATCGAGTTTGTCAGCCTGTCGGAGCAGATGGACACCAGCACGCCCACGGGGAAGATGGTCTTTACCGTCCTGGGGGCGGTGGCCGAGCTAGAGCGGTCCCTGATTGCGGAGCGGGTGCGCGCTGGCCTCCGCAACGCGAGGGCCAAGGGGAAGAAGCTAGGAAGGCCCCGGAAAGCCGTAGATCGCTCCAGAATAGCTTCTCTCAGGCGCTCAGGCGTGTCCTGGGCGGCCATTGGCAAGGAATTGGGCTTAGGGGAGGGTACAATTCGTAGGGCTTCACAAAAGGTGCCACCTAGGGTATGTTGAGCCATCCAGGGCTTGCCTTCTCAAAATGACTTGCAGTAGGGTATAAGTGCTGCTCTGGTTGAAGCCGCCGGAGGAAATTAGGGAGTACAACAATGCCTCAAGACGTGCCAACCAAATCGGGTACTCAGGTTGAAATCGACCTACGAAAGGCAAGCGGCGCTTGCAAGCTGCCCTATCTCCTCACCGACGCCGTTATAGCGTCCAGAGTTGGCCGCAATACTTCAATAGAATTTCTCGGGCTCAATCAGAACGAGCTTGCGAATGCGATTGTGCAGAAGGAAACGACAGCCACCGTTGAGGCAACTGTCCATAGCCGCGTGATGCTCGCACCGCAAGCAGTTCTACACTTGCACAAGCAACTTAACACGATCATAGAAGCTCTTATTAAAGAGAACCCAAGCCTGGCAGAAAAGCAAGAGTAAGAGAGAGGAGGTTTGCAATGCAGCTTAGAGTTTCAGAAGGCTCATCCCCATACTCGGCATACTTGCACGCGACATTTTATCTCGGCGATAGCCAAGCAGAAAACGTATTCGTAGTAGAGAGCACGCCAGACGACGGGTGGACTGACACTGTGAAGCGTGTGAACATCTTTAGTGCTTACGAAGAACTTCCCTATGAACAGCTTCAGCTACCAATCCTTCCAAACGCTTTGCCTTCATACAGGCCGGTGCCGGCGTATGGAGGATTTGAACTCCCAGATGCTGTGACAGCCACTGTTTCTCAGTCGGAGTATCTTGGTGAGTTTGAGGATTCCGAACTCTTTCCTGAAGAGGGAGAGGAGATTTTCTTTTCTGGCTCGCTTACTGGACGTAAACCGATTGCTGGCGAACCAATTGCCGCCTCGGAAGGAGCCCAGCAGCGTTTGTTGTCGCGTCGAATTGTGGATGATCTTGGTCACCTCCCCGACGAGGAAGACGAGATTATCATCGACGATTGACAGCGGCGTAATTAGCTGAGCCAGCTATGTACTCGCGCAGACCTGATGCACCTTTCTCGCAAGGTGACATCTTCCCAGAGTTCCCTTCCATCTACCTTCCTGACAAAGTTCCCATGCTGATTAGCGAAGAACCCGACGATCATGGGAAGTATGTCTTTGAGAATGATGTGGCCGGACCATGGACAGACCCCCAAGGGTCGAGGATCAGTCGAAAAGTTGTCGCCAGGGCTCTGAAGGAAAGAATCATCATCATATCCCAGACCTGCGACCTTCAACGTAGGGATTTGCTGAGGAATGACATTCAGCTTCGTGCTGGCCTGCGTTCGTTCGTTCTCTACTGCCCCTTGAAGGCAGTGAGTGAATTTCAAGCGGGAACAAAGCAGTTGGAGGATGTGCGCAGGAACGCTTATGTTTACCTGCACTGGCTTCCTCAATACAGGCGCGGTGAAATTGATATTCCAGAATCAGTGGTGTGCTTTCCTCTTGTCTCATGCATATTGAAAGCACGCGATCCCAATCAAACTTTTGATCTCTCAAGGCGGATTGGCTCTCTAGACTCTCCCTACAGGGAACACCTTGCGACAAGGTTTGCTTACTTTATGTCCCGGGTTGCTGAACCTCTCCGATACCCTGAAGGCTCCACACACGAAGCGGGATCTCGTGTATTCGAGAAAGGTGAGTATTCATGCGAGCAATGCGCTTTGGGTAACCAAGCTCTCGATGTTAACGCCCGGTTCCCGGCTCCCCATTGTCCAGATGCGCGTTGGCGATTTGACCGTTCCTTGCGGTGATTTGAGAAGTAGTTTCCCTGGTGTGAGGCCGCCAAAAACCCTCGTGCACGGGCCTCTCTAAGTGCTTGTGAACACGCCACCGACTGAGGCGGTTTCCAGTCCGTCAAAAACATATGTTTTTGGCGCGGCCTTGCTTCCCTCCGCGTTGACTTGCCTGGGGGTGGGGGCTAGGATGGCGGCCAAGAGGCGGGCACTATGCCCATGATTGGGCGGACGCTGTCGCACTATCGCATCCTTGAGAAGCTCGGTGAAGGCGGCATGGGCGGAAGAAGCCTTGGATGGCTGAAGGCGCAGACCGCGGGTTCCGTCCAGCAAAAAATGGTTGGGGCGAGCGATCAAGTTCGGTATGTTTCTCAGGAGCAAAAAGGGGGGAGCGCTATGCCTTTGAGCCAGGAGAAACTGCAAGAATTGTTGCAAGGTCGTCGCATTGCCACGCTGGCGACAGAAAACGACGACGGGTCTATTCATCTCATTGCGGTTTGGTACCTCTTTGTGAAGGGGTACTTCTATATCTCCACGTTTTCAGCCAGCCGCAAGGCGCGCAATGCGGCGGCCCGGCCCAAGGCCTCCATGATGGTGGACGTGCGAAGAACGGGGCAGGAACGAGGGGTGAGCGCTTCAGGAAAGGTGGAAATCCTGCGCGGCCAGGAGTCGAAAGAAGTCAACCAGCGCATTCACGCCCGCTACATGAGTCGGGAAGCTTTGGCCGATCCGCAGGTCGGCCCGGTGATGGCTAATATGGGTGACATTACGCTGCGGTTGACACCGAACTTCTGGGTGTCATGGGACGAGCAGGAGTTGGATGCACAGGCCTTCAGCGGGAAGCTGTGCGGTACGCCGGGGTATCTGCTTCCGTTGGATTAGTAGTGTGCCGGTGCAGCTAGGCGGGTGTGGAAGCACGGGACGGCCATCATCTTCTACTGATGATGCTTGGATGGTTTCATGTAGAAGGGCACGGGGCACGTGGAGTTGGGTCTTCGCGTTGACTTGGGTGGGGGTGGGGCGCTGTGGCGTGCAGGCAGACCGCAGACGGTCACATTCTGGCATAGTCGGTGGACTTCCGGCCAGCTGCGCGCTAGGCTGGCGTCC
>JACZYA010000237.1 GCA_022571295.1 Acidobacteriota bacterium
TGACGCCGGCGCGCTCCAGCGCCGCCCGGGCTGCAATCACGCCCAGGTCGGGCGCGCTCAACTCTCGCAGCGAGCCGCCGAACTTCCCCATCGGCGTGCGCGCCGCGCTGACGATGTAGGCTGCTTGGGCCACGTGCTTCCTCCCAGGAGAGGCGAGTTTAAAGTCTAGCACAGCCTAATGCGGCCGGAAGCGGAGCGCAACCAGCAGGCAGCGGGTCAAAACAGTGTTGGTGCGACGCTGGGGGGCTTTGAGCCCCGGTGGTAGGGGCCCTTCGACTCCGCTCAGGACAAGCCACCGGGTTGGACGCGAGGGAGATTGTGTGCGCCGAAAGGCCGTGGCGAGATTGGCGTTCATCATTCTTCAACCACTGTCCAGTCCAGCGGCCCCCGCCTGCCTGCCGCAGGCAGCCACCTGCCACCGGGCTGCTGAGTAACTAAAAACGCCCCGTGGCAGGTGCCACGGGGCTCGGCGTGATCGAATCTTGTCTAAAAGAACCCGCTGCCATCGTGCGCGGCGTCCCCGCGTGGCGGGATGAGAAACCTCGAAGCAGGTAGGTCGTCTATCGGTTCTTTACTTTTTCGTGGTTGTGCCGGCGCTGTTTCACTTGCCCCCGTGGTCACGGGATCATCAGAGACGGCTCTGCCGCTAGGAGCTTCCACCGACCCAGAAGTCTGGGTCGGCGGTGCCGATCTCGACGCCCACTTCTTGGCCCCCTTCGGGCGGTGAACTCCCGATCCACGCAACCCGCGCCCTGACGGCCGCCTGGGTGGTCAAATTGGTAATCTCCAGTTCTGTTCCCAGCGCCACCGGCTGCTTGAGGACCACCAGCGCGCCGTAAGCATTCACGATCTTGGTTATGCTCGGCTCGGCGTAGGTTTTTCCGCTCTTGTCTTGCCACTTCACCACCACCGGGATTTCCAGCAGCACCCGGGGGGTGCGGCGGCGGTCGGCCGGGGAGCGGGAGCGGATGTCGATGACTTCAGCGGCGTCCTTCCCCTTCGCTTTCATCAGGGCGATGGCCAGCTCGGTGGCTGCGGCGTCGTTCTCCCGGCTGATTTTTTTCAGCGAAGCAGTGGCGGCCGCGCGCAGGGTGGCACTGCCTTTGATGAGCGAAACCAGCGTCTTGATGGCGGCCGGGTCGGCGGCCTCTCCCAGGGCCTCGACCGCTTTTTGGGCTTGGGCGAAGTCGATGGATTCCAGGGTCTGGATCAGAGTGGTGACGTAGCTTTCCCCGCGGGCTTTCTTTTTCCTGAAGGTGAAGATTCCGCTACGCTTCTTCATGGTTGTGCCAGTCGGCCCGGAGGTGGTTCCAGCGAGCGCCTCGACCTGCGTCGGCAGCGACTGTTTTCTCCCCGTCGGCTGGAGGCGCCCCGGCTCGCCAAGCTCTCTATGGTAAGCGGTCACGGGGCTGAAGAGGAGATTTTCCTCCGGGCTTGGTGGGGAAGTGCGGGAAGGTTAGCAATGGCGGGAACGGTGCCCCGATGGGGCCGGGGCAAGTCAAAGCAAAGTTTTTGGGAGTTAGAGTTGCTGCTGGACTTCCGCGCCCAGCAGTTCGCGCACCTTCTCCACCAGCGTGCTGAGCGGGAAGGGCTTTTGGAGGAAGACCATACCCGGATCGAAGCCGCCGTCTTGACTAACGACCTTGTCGGTATAGCCCGACATGTAGATGACCTTCATGTCGGCGCGCCGGGCTCTCATGGTTTGAGCGAGTTCCCACCCACTCATCCCCGGCATGACAGACCCTGTAAGTCTCCCAGCCTTCTCGCTTGGATTACTCGTGTGTTTACAGTTAGTTAACCATTCTCTCGGTTTCAGTTTCGAACAACTTGGGAACAGTTGGGAACATTTCCCCGATCTTGTCCATCGCTTGCCGTTCGGATTCCAGCACGCTGTGGACATATAAATCGGTAGTCGCGCTGCTCCCGTGGCCCAACAGAGCTTGTATTGTCCTGTGCGGAACACCCGCGTCGGCTGCAAGCGTGGCCCCCGTGTGGCGGAAGCCGTGCCAAGTGATAACCGGCAATCCGAACTTCTTGCACACTGGTCGAAGCACCTGGGTATTGAGTTTGCCCCAATCTACAGGTCCGCCCACTGAGTTGGAGAAGACGAACGATTCGCCGTCCCTAGGCCTCAACTGCCGCTGCTGGAGTCTCAACAAGTCAGCGACCGCTTCACTCATTGGAACATCACGGATACTAGGCTTAGTTTTTGGCGGGTTGAAGGTCTTGTATCTTCTGACGTAGGTTTCGCGGACGCGGATAATACCTTTCTCCAGGTCGGCATTCTTCCAACGCAACGCGAACTGCTCACCTGGCCGAAGCCAAGTGAGCAAGTCAAATTGAACATAGGTTCTGCACGGTTCCGGCAAACCAGCCAAGAGCAGATCGCTTTGAGCCTTTGTGAATACGACCCGTTCCGTGGCGTTCTCCCTCGGCCCTAGCTGCAACTCTCGCACCGGATTCCTGTCGAGAAATTCAAGCTGGACTGCCGTGCTGAATACCTTGCCCAGCGTGGTTTTGATTATGTGAACGTAGTTGCTGGAAAAACCAGCGTCCAGTTTGTTCGCCAAGAACCTCTGCAACTCTGCGCGTGAGATCTCGCTGAGGGTTGCCTTGCCGAAACGCGGCAGAATGTAGCTTCGCAGGTGTTCTTGGTAAGTGGCGAGGGTGGTTTGACGAATGACGGGCTTCACGGCTGGTTCCCAATAGTCTCTGACAAACTGTTCCAGCGTAAGCATAGTTTGTGGCCGTTGTCGGCCTTGATTGAGGGGCTGCAATTTCGCTGCGAGTAGATTCTGTGCCTGTCTTTTCGATAGCCCGGCAACCGGACCAATAACTTCTCCGCGTTGAATCAGGCCGGGCGAACCGTCAGCTTGAATCACTTTCTCGCGCCACCTTGCAACCCAGTTTCTGCCACGTTTGAACAGACACCCTTTCTGGTAACTGTTGCGACGGACCATCCTGCTACCCTCCTCCGTGGTCCGCCTAGCTTCCTTCCTTGCATCGTTTGGCATTATACCGCTGTCACGTCGCTCTTAGGGTTTTCTCACAGAAACTCTCTGCCGCTCTAGCCAATCCAGCACGTCGGCTTCGCGGAAGCGCCAATACTTTCCCAGCCGAAAACCAGGGATTGGGTCACTCGACCGCTTGCGCGTATGGGCGTATATCCAGCTTGCGGGCAGATTCAACCGCTCAGCCAATTCTTCCACCGTCAGTAGCCGCCCGTTGCCGCTTGAGCCATTAGTGCTCATCTACGTCTCCAGATGTACCAATGCCTGCGAAGAAAGGCTGGAGGACGGCACATAGCACGCTGTCAATCCAACTTTTTAGTTCTGGTGA